>JAENYQ010000068.1 GCA_016841675.1 Desulfotomaculum sp. | reverse complement strand
TCTTAAGGCCCAGATCCTTCGCTACGCTCAGGATGACAAGCTTAATCTGCAAAGTATGTAATTTTGTCAATTATAAATTAGCAACCGGTAAGTTGTATTCGTTTATCGTAGTGCGGGTACGCGTGGTAATTCTGAATGAAACGAAGTGAAATGAAGAATCTCTTAAGCCTTTAATACTCAGATTCTTCGCTACGCTCAGAATGACAATCTTGGCTTGCCATATTTATTAACTTTTTCAGTACCCTCATAATCCGGGCTCTTCATGACGCTGTTCCACTTACTAAGGTAACGGTATAATCATATTTTTCATTACTGTGCCGTGAAAAACATAATAAGCAACTTATTGACAAAATATGCTCATGTAGTTATAGTTTTCTTAGGCATGTAATTGTTATCACATGCCTAAATTGGAGAAATGTTGTGCATCAAGGCATAACCAATGTACAAGTTTATGCCAGTGTTTATGTTAAAAAGCATAAACACCAAGCTGGCTTTAATCACCACATTTTTAATTGCGGTAAAAGTGGGAGGCGATCCTTTGTACCTGCGGGCCGATAAAAAAATGCTGGCCGCCTTTCTGTCTCTGCTGGCGGGCACCCTACTCATGGCCGGCCTGGTTGTATGGTGGCTGTTACAGTTCTATGGTAATAACATGCTGGTAAGCCGCTAGATAGACAAGGTTTCTACCATTGGTAAAATAAACTGCTGGGTTAATAATACTCTCCAAACGTCCTACACCCTGGTCCTGGTGGCTAAGTGAAAAATTAAAGCCCCCTGCATAAAACGGGAGCTTTTAGGAGTATAACCTATGCGTTTAGATCCATTTAAAACACTATTTTGAATATTGCACTAAAGCTTCATAGGGAGAGACAATACTGTATTTAAAAGCCTGGTCTTCAAGTGATAACCCGAAAGCTACAGCCATCAATTGGGTAAAAAACAGCACTGGAATATTGAAATTAGTACCATATTTTCTATTGACTAGACTTTGATAGGCGTCCAGATTAAGTTGGCACATGGGGCACGGGGTTACGATTACCTGTGCACCACCGGCTACAGCAGACTCAAAAATTTTATAACCCAGGTCCAACACGATGTCCCGGGCTGGTATGGTGCTGGAACTACCGCAGCAGCGCGCCCGCATGGGGAAATCAGCCGCCGTTGCACCCAGGGCTTCCATTAACCTGTCCATAAAGACCGGCTGTTCCGGGTCGTCGAATTCAAATGGTAATGCCCGTACGGTCTGGCAGCCCACATAGCCGGCCACTGTAAGACCATCAAGAGATTTTTTAACCTTTTGGGCTACCTTATCGAGTCCCACATCATTAATAATCACATCCAGGAACTGACGTACCTGCAGTGTACCGTTGTAATTCAGGCCGGCCGCAGCCAGCGCCTCGTTAGCCTTGGCGCGGAAATGCTCGTCTTGCTTAAATTTTTTATTGGCGACAGCTAGAGTCATATAGCAAGAACTGCAGCCCGTTACCACATCCAGACCCTTGGTTTCAGCAATCGCCAGGTTACGGGCCGTGACCACCAACTGCGTAAAGTCTCCCACCACACCGGAAGCCACTGAGGCACCGCAACAGTTCCAGTCTGGTATTTCTTCCAATTGCACATCTAACGCCTTGGCCACACCTTCAATGGAGTGTGCGTTTGCCTTGGCCGTTGCTTCACTGGAGCATCCGGGGTAATAGCTATATCTCATTATCTAGCAGCCTCCTTCCGATCAAGTTCCTGGGCCTTACTAATTATTTTCTTTAAACCGCCCAGCCCCTTGATTTTTTTCGGCGGCAACAGGGGCATCCGACCATGCTTAAGCATGCTGATACCCACGTCCTTCATGTCCATAGCCTTCACAATTTCGTCAAGACCACGGGTTAGGAAGTAGCGAGCTGTCATACCACCCTCGAACATCTTGCCCCGGCTGGACATTTCGGTCCAAAAGGCCTTGTAGAAAGCAGCTTGCGGGTAGTCGGTGTAACCATATTCAATAGCGTATTTCTTTAGGTCGTGCATCACATCGATAATAGGAATACCCCTGGGACAGCGGGCTTTACAGGTGCAGCAGGAGGTACAGGACCAGAATGTATTGGATGTTAAGACCTCTTCTTTTTTGCCAAGTTTAATTAGGTTAAAAAGCTGTCTAGGAGGATATTCCATAACATCCCTGGTGGCGCAAGAGACGGTGCACAAACCACAGTTCATGCACTGCTTGATGTATGAACCGTTCTCCAGACGATAAATTTCCCGGGCAAACGTTAAATCATATTTAACGGGTTCCGAAAAAATTTTCTTTTGCTCCATAAAGTAATTATCTCCCCTTTTTTTTTTAAAGGAGTGCGGGACGGCCTGTTCGGCCGCCCTTTCTTTATCTGGAGTAACCAATGGTTTCCAACTAAAAGTAAAAACCTTGAAACATTGGGGACATTCCTCGACTCCAAAGTCTGACCATATAGCTGAGGTGTGTCCCCGTTCCTTATTGTCACCGTCCCTTATTGGAAGTCTTTCATTGGGTTGGGACCCAGTTCCTCAAGATCAGCAGCAAATTCATCCAGCATGGCTGGTATCTTGTCGTAATCCATGATGCTCACCGTAGTGGCGCGCACCCGCTCGGATTCCAGACCCAGGCGGTCCAGGGTCTCGGAAATCTTGGAGAGACGAATTTCCGCCAATTCGCTACCCTTCATGAAGTGGCACTGGTAATCGTCGCCGTGCTTGCAACCCATCAAGAGTACACCGTCAAAGCCTCTGCCCATGGCGTCGTTAATCCACACCAGGTTTAGGGAACCCAGGCAACGCAGGGGTATAATCCTTACCCAGGAGTTGTACTGCATGTGGTTAATGCCAGCCATATCCAGGGCGGGAATAGCATCATTATCGCAGGCGAAGATCAGGATCCTGGGTTTCTCTTCGTCTTCTTCCGGCATTTCGATGGCCTTGACCATGTTACCGACCATGGGCACCGAGTAGTTCTTGAAGGATATAATCCGCTCGGGGCAAGCGCCCATACAGGTGCCGCACCTTCTGCAACGGGATGGGTTGGGCAACGGGTTGCCTTTCTCGTCTTCGTTGATGGCACCAAATGGACATTCCTCTGTGCACCGTTTGCACTGGGTGCAGCGGTTCATATTGAATTCCGGGAATGACATATCACCGGAACGGGGGTGCACAGCCTCACCCTTTTCAGTGACCTCGACACACTGAATGGCTTTCATAGCCGCACCAGCACCGTCTTCAACGGCTGAAAGCATATCCATGGGCGCCCGGACCACGCCGGCGGCGTAGATACCTGTGCGCCTGGTTTCATACGGGAAGCATATATAATGGGAATCCGGGAAGCCGTATTTAAGAGCCGGCAGCTCCGGACCCTGCCTGTAGACCAGGTTCAGCAGGTTGGCCTTGATTATCGGAGGAGTTGAAGCCTTGGGCTCGTCACAAGCGGCTGCCGCTTCATCCGTAGTTGACTCTTCTTCCATTAAATCGCCCAGCGCCGCGGTGGGTACCATGCCGTTGGCCAGTACTACGTAGTCAAACTCGTCTGCCAGGGACGTAGTGCCCATCGTCTTGTCATCGGCTTCAATGGTCAATTTGCCATCTTCTTCAGTAATCTCGGTCACATCGCCCTTGACAAAGACAACGCCTTCCTGCTGGGCTTTCATGTAGAAGTGTTCATACTGCCCGTTGGAACGAATGTCCTTATAGTACACATACACATTGGCTTCATCATTCTTTTCCTTAACGTACAGCGCCTGCTTGATGGACTCGATACAGCATGCTGCAGAGCAGTAAGGCAGGTGCTCCTGGTCGCGGGAGCCGGCGCATTGAATAAAGGCCACTTTACTGGCTTCCGGTGTACCTGCAACAGCCATTTCCTCAAACATGGACTGGGTGATAACGTTGGGAAACTTACCGAAGCCCAAGTGACCTAGTTTGTCAGCCTCATAAGGCTTGGCACCGGTGGCCAGCACAATGGCACCCACCCGTTCCTGGACAGTGCCGTCGTCTTGCTTAATGGTAACGTCGAACATACCCGGCGCACCGGCAGTATTTTCAACGGTGGCTGACTTATAAATCTTAACCCCGGCATCCTCGACAGCTTTAACCAGATTGGGAATGCAGTTCTCTTCCAGGTCGGTAAATGGCGGTTTCATCGGTACTTGTTTGTACATTTTGCCTACATAACCGCCCAGTTCCGCTTCCTTTTCCACTAGTATGGTGGAGTAACCGGCTTTGGCTGATTCCAGAGCGGCAGTCAATCCAGTCAGACCGCCACCCAACACCATGATATTCCGGGAGAAACTTTCCACATGGTAAGGTTCCGGGACATTCATGTTCTTTTGCTTGACCAAGCCCATGCGCATATAGTCCTCGGCCAGCATCTGAGTATCCTCGTCATCGGCGGTGTGGCACCAGATAACCTGTTCGCGAAGGTTAACCCGCTCCACAATTTTATCCGAACCAAATTTAAATACGTCATAATTAACCCTGGCGGAACATCCGGCGATAACGACGGTGTCCACACCATCATTCTCGATATCCTGTTTGATTAAAGCTACCCCTTCGGGCCCGCAAAGCTGCCCGTCAGTCTTGCAGATAGGAACCTTGAATTCGCCCTTTGCTACCTTGGACAGGGCATCGATGTCCAGAGCATCACCAATTCCACAGCCTGTGCAAATATATACGGCTATTTTCTTCTCCATCGTTACTGCCCCCTCACTGTAGATTGGATCGCTTTAAGTGCTGCAGCGGTAGCATCCCTTACAGCTGAGGACACATCCAACGGGTTTTTGACGCATCCGGCAGCCACGATACCGGCAGTCCCAACTCCCGGAACCACAAAGCCGTCTTCATCGTATAACATTTCAGCGGGAATAGTAGTTGTTGCGGTGGTAGGTGCCATACCAGTGGCCAGCACCACCAAGTCATAACTCTTCCTAGTTACCTGCTGAGCTTCCTGGTCTTCAGCAATTACCACCAGTTGTCCGTTGGTCTTATCTTCCTCGATCTCGCCAGCCTTGCCCTTGATTAAGGTAATGTTGGCTTCTTCCTGTACCTTGATGAAGAAATCTTCATATTTGCCGCGCGCCCTGATGTCAATATAGTAAATGCTGATTTCAGCGTCAGGGTATTGCTCTCTTACATAGGTTGCATGTTTTAATGAAGCTAAACAGCAAACAGATGAACATGCCTTAAGATGGTTTTCGTCCCGGGATCCGGCACACTGCAAAAAGGCAATGCTCTTAATTTCTTTACCGTCCGAAGGACGGACAATTTTGCCGCCGGTGGGGCCGTTCATGGCGGCCATCCGCTCCATCATTACGTTGGTAACCACGTTTTTAAAACGACCGAAACCGTAATAAGAGAGTTTGTTGGCATCGTAAGGCTCCCAGCCGGTGGCCCATACAATGGCACCCACGTTTAGGTTCATAGTCTTGGGCTGCATGTCCGGCTCAATGGCCTTGTACTCGCAAACCTCAGCGCACTTGCCGGCACATCCGGCTTCTTTACACGCATCGGCCTTAATAACGTACTTCATGGGGAAGGCAAAATCATGCGCCAAATGGATTGCCTTAATTTTATTCATCCCATAGTTAAAAGTATTATCAATTTCCACCGGACAGGCTTCCACACATTTGCCGCAGCCGGTGCAATTTTCGTTTACATAACGGGGGTTTATCTTTACTGTTACGTCAAAGTTGCCTTCCTGGCCGGAAATGTTTTCTACTTCAGCCAGGGTAAAGAAATTTACCCGTGGATTGTTTCTAATTCGTTGGAAGTTAATCTCCAGCCCGCAGTTTGGCGGGCATAATTTGGGGAAATATTGGTTAATCTGCGTTACCCTGCCGCCCAGGTATGAATTCTTTTCTACAATAAAAACTTCGCAGCCTGCTTCGGCAGCTTCCAGGGCAGCGGTAATACCGCTGATTCCTCCCCCAACAACCAGTATACTTTTATTTGCCATAAGTTTTCACCACACCATTCTCCCGTGTAGATTTTTACACTTCCAGTTTACCGGTTAATTAAATATTTATATAGCAATTAACCGACAAGATTAGGTTAACGCTAATAAAACACGTATTCATACTTTCCCAGCACCGGGGCTAAAAAAAACTCCAGGCAACCCGTAAGGACGCCTGGTAAATAAATAGTCCAATTCCTAAATTAACGCCCAGTCCCCCACGAGTGAGTACCAGCCAGGGCTGTTATCGTAACCATGCAAAATACCATATTAATACAATACACAGCATCGAGCCCGTGGGCAAAGCCACGGGCTCTTGCGCCGTGGAATGGCACAATGCATTAAGTTACCCGACCTCGCCCGGGACACGGGGTGAGATCAATTGTTTGACTATCTAATCAGACTTACAGGCGGATAATGGGCTTCTTGAATACATCCCACTCGCTGGTGTTGGGATCCCACTTGATGTTAACAAAGGACAGCCAGTTCTCTTCGTCCATTTTCGGGAAGTCAGCGCGGAAGTAGTAACCGGGCCAACGGGTTTCTTCGCGGAAGATAACTGTACGAACGTGGGATTCAGCTTGCCACATCCGGTGAATGTTCTCCCAGCATCTCATCAGCTCATGCAGGTCAGCAGCAGCCAACTTATCGGAGTCTTCCTTCAGGAAGGCGAGCAGTTCCATAGCCCTGTCCAGGCTGGGCTTGTTGGTGCTGAAGTTCGCGGTCACACCGCCCACGTACTCGTCCATCATCTTCTGCAGACGGAACATGAACATTTTGGGCTTAATGTAGGCCGGGTTGACTTCGGGGTCGGTGGTAAAGCCTTTGTTGGCTTCGTAAATTTCCAGCGGCTGGTAGGCTCTGGCCTTCAGTTCTTCTACCTTGGCCATGTCAACGTTAGGCTGGGTATTGTTTTCCACGATGAACTTGATGGCTGCCTTGGCGGCAATACGGCCTTCAGCGTGTGAACCTGATGAGAACTTGTGGCTGGAAGCGCCGGAAGCATCACCAGCGGCAAACAGGCCTTTAACGGTGGTCATGTTGGCATAGCCCCAGAAATAATCGGCGGGAGCAATGTCTTCAGGACCTGATACCCAAGCACCGGATGCACCGGAGTGAGAGCCGATGAAGTAAGGCTCAGCAGCGGCAATTTCCGAGGGCTTCTCTTCGGGCTGGATGTTGGTAGCCGCCCACAGCAGGGCCTGAGCGATGGTCATATCAAGGAAATCTTCCCAAGCTTCAGATTCCAGTTCCTTCATTTTCTTCTTGAAGGCCTTGGGATCGTCTTTATACTTCTCGGCGATGTTGCCGATGGCTTCATGGGTCATCATCATGAGGGGACCTTTGCCTTCGCTGCAATCCAGCATGCCGAGGTAGTTACGCAGGTTGGCCGGAATCGGCTTTACCAGTCCGTAAGGAGCCCAGTTTTGCAGCTCGTCTCTGCGCTCTACCATGTACTCGCCACCGATGGCGCTGATGGCTCTGGATTTGAACAGTAGGAACCAGGCGCCAACTGGGCCGTAAGCATCTTTGAAGCGAACCGGGATGAAGCGTACTTCCTGACAGGTCATTTCAGCACCCGCGCGGAGGGTAAAGTATGCGCTGGAACCGGTGCTGAAAGGAGGATACCAGGAACGTCCGAGACCTTCACCGGTGGAGCGTGGCTTGAATACGCCTACCGCACCGCCCATGGCGGCCAGAACAGCTTTGGCTTTAAAGACATAGAATTTATTCTCCCGTACGCTGAAACCAACAGCGCCGGCAACCCTGTCGCCATCCAACAGCGGCTCGAGGATGAAGATACGCTCATAAATATTGTCGATGCCCAGGGCATTCTTGGCAGCTTCAGCAACGATGACCTTATAGGATTCACCGTTAATCATGATTTGCCAACGACCTTCGTTTACATAGTTACCATCATCATCGGTCCAAATGGGCAGGCCCCACTTTTCAAACAGGTGCACGGAACCGTCAACGTGACGGGCAATGTTGTAAACTAGGTCATCACGGGCAACACCCATCAGATCCTGGCGTACGTAATCAACGTACTGCTCAAGTGTGTTTTTGCCTTTGCCAAGACCAATGTACTGGTTAATGGCGGAAAGGCCCATGGCCACAGCACCGGAACGGTCAATGGCAGCTTTGTCAACCATGGTAACTTTCAGGCCTTGTTTCTTCGCCCAGTAAGCCGCTTCCACAGCTGCCCCGCAGGACGCCATGCCGCCGCCCACGATAAGAAAATCAGTGGTAACTTCAACAGTTTCAAAATTCATCGGCATTTATATTTAACCTCCTCCGTAAAGTTCTTAATAAACTGCATTTGGGATAAACTTACTTCTTAATGGTGGGCACAGCGTCCATCAGCAGTGTAGCCGGCTCGGTGAACAAAGCCTGGTCGTTCAAATCGTTTTGATCAGCCGCGAATCCGCCATCGGGCACTGCAGTGCCTTCTTCATTGGTCCGGATGGGGAATTTGAAGCGTTTGACCATACCGTTCCGGAACTTGATGGTCCACATAATGCTGTCGGAACCTCTCAGAGGAGTCGCAGTCGCACCCATGGGGACAAAGTCAGCATATCCGCGCAGGTCCACAGCTTGCTGCGGGCAAGCCTTAGCGCAGCATAGGCATTCCCAGCAGGCCCAAGGATCACGGTTAGTAGCCTTCATGGTTTCCTTATTCAATACCATAAGGTCGTTAGGGCATGCATACATGCAAGCAGTTTTGTCCTGACCCTTGCAACCGTCACACTTCTCGGCTATTACAAAAGTTGGCATTAATTCAACCTCCCGTTCCCAATTTTTAATAAACAAGGTTTCTACCACGGCACCGGTATAGCGCTTAACTAACTGACCGATACCTCGGCATATGAGGAGCCAAAAGCAATTACAGAATCTAAACTATAACCATTTTCTCTCCCTCAAAATACCTACAAGTTAAGTGTTTATTCGCACCCGGTGTAACATGACCACACCTTGCGACTCTTGGTAATCACCCCCCCTAATAACTATAAAGGATTGGCGGCAGGCACCGCAACCCGAGACCGTTTGAAACATTAAAACGGGCAACTTGTGATAATTATCTCTTTGCCAAACGGCCCCTTTTATAAAGAAACGCTAAAATATATGATATTAACTTTTTCGACGTCGGAGTAGTCGGCTCCTTCTTTTATCACAGATAAAATTTTGTTTTTTAAACATAGATTTACTTAAAATATCAACTCTTTCCAAGTTTCTTACCTGGAGACGCAAATACTGTTATTGCCCGCCCCGGGAAAGCCGGGACGGGCAGGTCAAACAACTACTATTTCTTTGTTCCCGGCATATCTTCGTAGGCACCCTTTTTGATTTCAACTTTCTCCGCAGTCTGATAATACTCACGGAGAATTTCCATCACTTCGGGGCGACCAAATTCTCTGGGAATTTCTTCGCCGTCCTGCATCATGCGGCGGAACTTGGTGCCGCTAACCACACAGCGATCTTCAGCACCGTGTGGGCAAGTGCGCTGACTGGCCATACTCTGACACTTATAGCAGTAGAAGGTCCAGGCGATATTCATGGGTTCCAGTTCAAGGGCGCCCGGCCAAAGCTTTTTGAATATGGTCTGGGCATCGAAAGGACCATAGTAATCGCCAACACCGGCGTGGTCACGGCCAACGATTAGATACTTGCAGCCCCAGTTTTGACGGAATACGGCGTGCAGCAGAGCTTCGCGAGGTCCGCCGTAACGCATTTCCATTGGATATACGCCTAAAGCGATGTATTCCTGTGGGAAGTACTTTTCTACCAGTACTTCATAGCACTTGGTGCGAACTTCACCCGGAATATCACCAGGCTTTAATGCACCCACGATGGCGTGGATAAAGCAACCGTCCACCAGTCCGCTTTCCATGGCGAACTTGCACAGATATTCGTGAGAGCGGTGCATGGGGTTCCTGGTCTGGAAAGCTACAACATTGGACCAGCCTTTGGATTCAAAGAGCTTGCGTGCTTCTTCCGGATAAAGGTAGTGTTTGGGATACTTCTGGGGGTATACACCTTCGTTAAGAACTTTAATCGATCCACCGATATTGTACTCGCCCTGGTTCATAACGCTGGCTACACCGGGGTGACCTTCGGCATCTAGGGTTGTGAATACTTCTTTGCACTCGGCTTCCTTGTCGTAGGTGTAGATGTCTTGTACATTCATGGTGGCATAAAGCTCGCCAGATGCTTTGTCAATCAGTGCTACTTCAGCTCCAACATTCAGGCCGATAGCGTCTTTCTCTGCTCCGGTGATGGAAAGGGTGACCGGCATGGGCCACATGGTGCCGTCAGCCAATTTAAGGTCAAACACACAACCGGTGTAATCGTCTTTTTTCATAAAACCATCCAGGGGAGTGAACGCACCGATGCCGAGCATCAAAACGTCGGATGTTTCCCTGGAGCTCATGTACACCTTGGGCAGCTCTTGTGCCCGCTTGATTTCCACTTCCCTCGCCTCGCCGTACAACAGCAGTGGCTTCAATTTTCCTTCCGGACCATGCGGTTTAGGTAATGCCATAAGTAATTTTCCCTCCTACTACTTTTATTTTAATTTTGCAACCAGGGAACTAAAGTTCCCAATGAAAACCCAACCTCCACTGGCGGGGACTTCAACCGGACATGTGTGTCCCATTTCCTCTGACGAGGTGTGCCCCCTTTTTTGCAAACCCCTTGTCCCTTCTCTAAACAAAACAATCAAGCTCTCTCTTATTATCAAACAACTGCGGCAATGTCATACAAAAGACATTAATATGTCACCACTGCGCTATAATCGAAAGCATTACTCAACTATAATACAATTGGGTTATTCAGTCCCGATGTTAAATTAAATACCGTCCAATTTAATGCAGTTAAACATATTAATGCAATTAGACACAAGCAGGATGATGTCCTTCTTTTGGCGGTTATTTTTTTATAAGGCCTTAACATTTCCTTTTGTGAATATATGCACATAAGATACCATTATTAATCGCGTTTAACCGCGTTGGGATAAATATCTACAAAGTCCTTACACTCATGACTACACCATAAAATATAGCATGTTTATCAGCTATTGACAAGCACTATTAACCATAGCAGTGCCCTCAGCATTTCTACATCTTTGCGATCATAGAACTGATAACCATGCTATATCTCTCAAATATTTTAAACCACTTTAAAACGATGTATTTTTAAACTTTTCTATATAACCTTCCAACAATTCACTACGCCCAGTTTCTAAAAAATCTTTCATCACCCGGGGACGCCGATACCTAGCACCTTCACTAACCACGCTAAGGATCAGGTGGTTAACAAATGGCACGAAAGAGTATTGGCTGTCCACAACCGTTGGTGGTACAAAAAAGGTCTCCAATTGCCCTAAATCAGCAGTAAGTAACTGCACCAAGTCCGGCGGTTTTTTACCTTTTTGGTTTACAATACGTACTTTTTCGCATCGGGGCAGTTCAAATTTCACTATTCCCTCGGGAAGTTCAATACCGTGTTCCTGCCTGTACTTGTCAGCCAATTTTTGCATGTCTTGGGACATTCCTTCATTATTAACACTGCTGCCCAACAGACCGTATATCCGGCAGGTAAAAGGACGCACTTCGTAAACCCGGCAATCGTTATCCGAACCAAGAAACGGGCAGCGCTGGTTCACATCCACCAGTTCTAAAAAATAGTAACGCACCGCATTGGCAATTAACTCCGGCCAAGCTTTAGGCATACGGCTATTGACATAGCGAAACATATTTAAATACTCAACTATATAAGCGGGTTGCGGCACGGTGCAGCAAGTGGCGCATCGGTCACATTCAGTTTCCGGAACTTGATCGTACACCGCTTGTAATTTATCGAACAGCCCTTCTTCCCCGGCCTGACTGACTGCCTGATGCAATTTATTCAGAGGCAACATTAAAAACAACTCCTTCCATGTCCGATACAATATATTGAAGTACAGCTTTATACATTATACATTAAATCAACTTTACCTCTTATTATTCCTTTATTAATTCCAAAACCGAATAAAAAAACACCCCGGGAAAAACGTCTGGCAGAGCAAAAATTAAAACAATCACATAATAAGAATCCTTGCTGGAGCAGAATAGGTGCATACAAAAAGGCGCGTAGAAAAATTTCTACGCGCACCCTGATGATTTAATATATTTCAGAAAAAGTTATTTCTTAGTCATGATGGCAACCGTCACCGTGCTCGCCGTGGTGATTGCAACAGGCGGCAACCTTGCTTGCATCCAATTCGCCTCTTACGAAGGAGGATACCACTTCCTCTATACTTCCGCTGGCACCGCTAATTACCTTTAATCCGCTTTCCTCAAGTGCAATTAACGCCTTGCCACCTATCCCACCGGTTATGACCACATCTACATTCTCAGACCGCATTAACCCGGCCAAACCTTCATGGTTGTGCTGTAATTTATCTGCCGATACGATTTTCTCATCCTTAATCGTGCCATCTTCAACATCAACAACAATAAACTCCCTACTTCTCCCAAAATGCTGGTTTACTTTCCCGTGTTCATAAGGCATTGCTAGTTTCAATGCTAGTTCCTCCGTTTTTTAAATTATGTTATAAAAGTTACTGCTGTCCCTTAATTTTAATATAATCATCATTTCCGGGGCAATTGCCTGTACCAACACCGCTCCTATTGCCGTATCCACATTCTGAGGCGGAGCCGATTACCGCCCCCCCGGCAGAGCCGCGCCCGGCTAGTACCGCCGGCCTAGACATAATCCTTTCTGTTCTGTTACTTCCGCATTTCCGGCAAGTGCGCGAATCTCCCTGTTCAATTGTAAAAACAAGGTTTTCGGTTATTGTTCCGCAATTCCGGCACTTAAACTCATAAATCGGCATTGCAGCCCCCCCTATTATGGACATTAGTTCATTGATTATTTTATAGCTAACCAATTTGGCTGTCAATAATAATTTAGGCTTATGAACAAACTAATCCCACCTTCTCAGGTGGGATTAGTTTGTAAAGTTTTAATCCGGTTTTAGGCTATACGCAACCAGTGGGCTTAGGCAGGCCTGCCAGTTTGCAAGCACCCTTAGCCGGGCCAGACGGGAATAATTCATAAATTTGCTTCAGACTGTAACCAGTTTGTTTACACATTTTCCGAACCATCGGGGCAACCTGGAACTGCTTGTAGTAATCACGTAGATAGCGAATTACTTTCCAGTGATCATCAGTAAGTTCCTTAATCCCTTCAGACTCAGCAAAATATATAGCTACGTCATCGTTCCATTCCTCAGGATTAACAATAAAACCATCTTCATCAAGTTCAACCTGTTTGCCGCCGAATTCCATAAAAGCCATTAATTTCACCTCCGAAATATTTAGCAAAACAATTTTGCATTTTCCCCTAAAAACCATTTTTTTATTTTATATATTTTTTTAGGGCAAAAATCCTCACATGCACTATATTATCATCCTGACTAAAAGAGCGCAACATGTTCATGCACTAAAAGCATTTAATTATAAAATCAATTAGAGAAACCCATTACCTCATCCCTGTTTAACGGATCAACAACCATAAATTACAAACAGCTTGGCGCTTTCACTTCACGCTTTCATTTAAATGGAACCAGGACCGGATTATTCAACGTGCAAAGTCAACTTCACCTGGCTTTTTAAGTTCCACATTAAATAACTGGCCCATCACCTCCCTCTTCGGGGGCAGATCGGCAAACCAAAGCGCTTGAAGCGCCGGCGCCGGCCCTTACCGGCCAAAGTTCCATTTCACGCAGTTGGCTAGCCGGTCCTGCTTAATGTTATATATTTAAATACGACAAAACCTTTACAATTCCTGCAACCGTGACCGTATGAATTTCATACCAACTATTTATTCCTCATTGGCAATCAACTTGCTAGCTACTTTTACCTTTTGTCGTTCCACAGCTCCCATTTCGCCCAATACATATTCAGCAATGTTTACCGCGTGATCACCAACCCTCTCCATGTTGCTAAGCATATCAAGGAATATAGAACCCTCGACGCCCGTACAGATACCTTCGTTAAGACGCATTATATGCCCCTCACGGAACTCTTTCTCCAGGTTATCTATAATTACTTCATTTTTGATAACTTGTCGGGCTAGTATGCGGTCTCCTGTTTCTAGAGCTTTAAGAGCCATTTCCAGGGTTTCTCCGGTTAAATCGGCCATAGAGCGTACACTGGCCTGGGCCTCATCGGAAAAACTAATGCGATGCTCTACGCCGTAAACAGTTAATTCCACAATGTTATCTGCATGGTCACCGATTCGCTCCAAATCGCTTACCGCCTGTAACAGGGTAGTGGTGTAATTGGATTGATCGGTGTTCAGTTTTTTCTCACCGGACAGTTTCACCAGGTAATCGGTGATATCAGCGTCCAGTCGGTTAATTAGCTCCTCCTTTTGCTCCAGATACATGGGATTCAGTTCCTTGCTCCGGGGATTAAAGAAAAACTCCACTGATTGGTTAAAGAACTGCCTAGCATGCCTGCCCAAGCGCATCACTTCTCTGGTGGCCTGGCCCAAGGCCACCGCCGGGTTGGTCAACAGACGCGGCTCTAGGAAGCGAGGTTCCATACTAAACAAGGCATCCGGCCCCGGGATCAGCTTCGTTACGGCCCAGGCCAGGTAACCGACAAAAGGAAGCTGAATTAAGGTATTGGTGATGTTGAACATGCCATGGGTCTGGGCAATCTGCATACGGATATTCAGTGAATTCCAGGTTCCTTCAGAACCCGGCAGCAGGACAAATACATAATCTGTTGATAGTCTAATTACCTCGGGAAATATACCAAGCATGAAAAGCGGTAAGAATATGACAGTACCGCTCAGGTTGAAAAGGGTGTGCGTAAGAGCCGCCCGCCGGGCCGCCACAGTAGTGCCAATTGAGGCCAACAGCGCGGTTATGGTGGTACCGATGTTATCCCCAAACAATATAGGCACTGCCTGCTGGTAAGTTACCGCGCCCTGTTCGGCCAAACCCTGTAGTACACCAATGGTGGCACTGCTGCTCTGTACAACAAAGGTAAACACGGTGCCGATAAAGATACCCAAAAACGGGTTATGCTGTACCTCTAGCATCAGGTTAAGAAATAAATCCCAATCTTTAAGGGGCTTTAGGCCCTCCCCCATAATACTCATGCCATAAAAAAGCATCCCGAAACCAAAAATAACCTGGCCGACATTGGCAACTTTTTTATTTTTGATAAAGAAAAGCATAATCACCCCGATGGCAATGATGGGCAGCGAGTAATGTTCCAGTTTAAATCCAATCAGGTAAGCCGTCATTGTAGTGCCAATGTTGGCCCCCATAATAACTCCAATGGCCTGGCGCAAGTTCAATAGCCCGGCGTTGACCAGACCAACTGTCAACACGGTGGTACCACTGCTGCTTTGAATCAGGGCGGTTACCAGTGCACCGGTAATTACGCCGCGTATTGGTGTCTTGGTCCCCTTCTCCAAAAACTTGCGCATGCGTGTGCCTGCCGCTGTTTGTAATCCCTCTGACATATATTTAATGCCAAAAAGAAAAATTCCCAGCCCACCCAGAGCATAAAACAATACTTCCTGAACCGAGAAAGGCATATTTTGTCCCCCTGCAGGTTATTCAAATCCCAAATAGATTTTAACAGCTTCCTGACACGTGTTTAACTGTTTTGCACGCATTTTAACAATAAATTAACAATGCATAACTTTGGTGGCAAGCAAATTGTCCACCTTGTTACAGCTGCATAAATGAGATAAACTAGTGCCGTGACTAAGTACTATGTACAATTATTTAGCACTTTAAGAGTTTATTTCTTTTAGATACAAACAGCATTTAGACGGCATTAGAGATTAAGAAAAGGGGACACCCCTTCGAAGGAATGTCCCCAACGTATGTGCAGCTTTGGCACAAAAGCCCCGGGGGGCTTTTGTGCCAAAGCATTAAGTTCGGGAGTGATTAAATCATGATTGTACTACAGGCCGCACACATTAACAAATCATTGGGCGGAGTACAAATACTTGCAGATGCCACCCTGGCTGTGAAACAAGGGGAACGGGTGGGACTGGTAGGGCGCAACGGGGCAGGCAAATCGACCCTCTTAAAAATTATTACCGGGCATATGCAGCCTGATAGCGGAGAAGTAACTCAGCCCAAAACAACAAATATTGGTTACCTGGCCCAAGGTGGAGGACTTGAATCCGGGCGGCTTGTAATGGAAGAAATGCTCTCTGTTTTTGATCACCTGCGCAAGACCGAGCAAAATCTGCGTTTTTTAGAGGCCGAAATGGGACACCCGGAAATATCAGCCGTCCCGGACCGCATGTATAAAATACAGGAAGAATACACCCGGCTGAGGGAAAATTTCAGCCGCGGGGGCGGATACGAATACGAAGCGGTAACCCGCAGTGTACTGCATGGCTTGAAATTTACAAGCCAGTACTATAACGCACCGATAGACCGGCTCAGCGGCGGCGAAAAAACACGCTTGGCCTTGGCCAAGCTGTTATTAGCTAAACCAGATTTACTAATCCTGGATGAGCCTACCAACTACCTGGACATGGAGACGCTGGGCTGGCTGGAAAAATATTTGTTATCTTACCCCGGTGCCATTCTGGCTGTTTCCCATGACAGGTTTTTTCTGGACGCGTTGGCCGAGACAATTTACGAATTGGAGAACGCGATGCTAAACCGGTACTCGGGAAACTATTCCCGTTACCTGATCACGAAGGCAGAGGAAATGGAGCGTCAAGCCGCTCGCTATTACCGCCAGCAGCAAGAGATTTCCAAGTTGCAAGATTTTGTGCAGCGCAATATTGCCCGGGCTTCAACCACAAACCGGGCTAAAAGCAGGCAAAAAGCGCTGGAAAAAATAAAACCTCTGGAAAAACCAGCCGGAGAAGATAAAAAAATGGTTATGACGCTGGACGTCAGCCGGACAAGCGGCAGTGAAGTACTGGTGGTAAAAGATTTGGATATAGGGTATCGGGGCCATGTGCTAGCCCGGGGTATAAATTTCAATATCCAAAGGAGCGAACGAGTGGCCTTGCTGGGACCCAACGGGACGGGTAAAACCACTCTGTTAAAGAGCATTGCTGGACTGCAGTCTACACTGGCCGGCAAAACAAAAGCAGGCCACCATGTTAAAATTCAGTATTACGACCAGGAACAAAGGAACCTCTCCCCGGTAAAGAACGTGCTGCAGGAACTGTGGGATGACTTTCCACACCTTGAGGAGAGGGCGGTGC
This sequence comes from Desulfotomaculum sp., assembly GCA_016841675.1. Taxonomy (GTDB): domain Bacteria; phylum Bacillota; class Desulfotomaculia; order Desulfotomaculales; family Desulfallaceae; genus BRH-c8a. The sequence goes on along the minus strand of JAENYQ010000068.1, from coordinate 2,242 downwards.
GAACTCTGTTAGGCCGGTTCCTGTTCAGCGGCCCGGTGGTAGAAAAAAAAGTAGGTGACCTTAGCGGCGGTGAAAAATCCAGGTTAGCCCTGGCCAAGCTGTTATGCAGTCGGGGCAATTTCCTGCTACTCGACGAACCCACCAGTCATCTGGATATACCGGGCCGGGAAGCACTGGAAGAAGCGCTTTTGGATTACACCGGCACCCTCCTTTTTGTTTCCCATGACCGATACTTTATTAATAAAATGGCCACCCGGATCATTGAACTTACCGAGGGCGGGGTAAAGGAATATCATGGTGATTTCGATTATTACCTAGTCAGAAAAACGGCCCGGGAAGAAAATGAAAAACAAAACAACAGCACTCGGGAAGACGCTCCGATGGCCGTCGGCAAACTCGAATTTATGCAACGTAAGGAACTACAGCGGGACGAGCGCCGGAAGCAACGCCGACTGAATGAATTGGAGAACCTTATTGAGCAGACTGAAAAAAAGATCGCCTTACTAGAGGAGGAGCTTTATATCCCCGAAGTATATAAAAATCACGAAACTTACCGGGACAAAAATACACACCTGGCGGAATTACGGGAGCAACTGGAACAGCATATGACTGAATGGGTTGAGCTTACCGACTAACAGCACCGGATTTTTTGCATCCTCTACCCTGAAAATAGACTTTAGCCTGTCATCCATCTTGCCGGTGCCCGAATTAATGATGCGGGGAGTATAGGTGAACCGGTCACCCGCGAGGAGTACTCCTACAGTTTGTAATCCTATGACCTCCCAGACGTTTTTCATAAGCCACTAAATAGACTTGATTAGTGAGACCAAGTCCGGCCAGTTATCCACCATAAAGTCGGGTTTAGAATCGCGCAAGCCACCAGGTCCCGCCATGCCCCAACTAACTGCCACAGTAACCACACCGGCCTGCCGGCCCGACATAATATCATAGCAGCTGTCTCCTATAAAAATGGCCTGTTCCGGTGAGGCACTGAACCTTGCCAGCCCGCATAATACCGGCTCGGGATGGGGCTTGGGTCTTTTCACGTCTTCCAGAGCCACCAGGTGCCGCATATAACTATCCAACCCGGTTATAGACAGACCTCGCTGGGCCACGGGACGCCTTTTAGATGTCACTACTCCCATCCCCCTGACCATAGTGTTTATTTCCGCTATGGCCTCCCTAGTGCCGGGAAAAACTTTTACATGCGCATCATGGATGGTTAGCTGGTAACTAATATAACAGTCAAAAAGCTCCTGCCACCGTTCACCGGCAAACTGTTTGCACGCGTCCCTCAGTGGAATGCCTATAGTCTTCATCACCGCACCGTTATCCCAAGGTATGTTTAGCTGTTCGAAAGCTTGGCGAAAGCTGGTTTCAATCAGCGGTAAAGTGTCCAGTAGTGTGCCGTCCAAGTCAAATAGCACATAGTCCTTTGGCATATTACAACCCCCGATAATGTGATTTTATCATTAGATTATATCAGAATTAACCTGGATGCGAGACCTCTTCAGGGTGCATTAGCTGCTTTCTTCTTAAAAAGCTTAGTGGTGAAGGGTTTGGCGTTGTTTTAAGATGCATTAGCAACATTAGCAAAGCGCAACTTTCGGTTACACACCGCTTCATGGTATAATAAATCCGCATGTCGTTATGTGGACATGCCGATAACATGCTGGCAGGCATGTCAACTAACAATTACAGGAGGTAGCAACAATGTCCAAAGATGTATTTGAAAGAGCTATGGCACTGGGTGCCAGTATTGTAGAATCAGAGGAATTCAATGAAATACAAAAAAGAGAAGATGACATAATTAAGGACGCTAACGCCCAGACACTGCTGAAAAGATTTCATGAACTACAGAGTAAGCAGCGGGAGATGACTAAAAAGGGCGAGTTTATGACTGATGAGGAAGTTATGGAATTAGAACAAACGCAGTTGAAAATGGTGGAAAACAAGACCATCAAGTCCTTCTCAGCAGCGCAAGATAACTTCCAGGCCATGATGAACCAGGTAATGAAGATTATCCGCGACGCGGGAACTAAAAAAATGAAGGAATAACATAACTATTCAGGAGTCAGGAGTCCGCAACATAATCAGACATGCCCACTGTCCCAATATGGTGAAGTGGGCTAATATTTTTTCTATCAACGCTAAAACAAACAGGCTAAATATCATTACGTATTAACTCATTAAACTTTCACGAGCCGTAGCTCACAACCGAGAATGAAAAATCCTAACCCAA
>JAENYQ010000067.1 GCA_016841675.1 Desulfotomaculum sp. | reverse complement strand
CTATCGTCAGTTAGTGGACGGGATACCTGAGCTAACTTGATACTCATGATTAATATTTCTAAAACTGGTATTGCAACCGCTATTGCTGTGGGTTTACCCCTTGGTTTGGCTGGGCCGCCTTATAAAGAGAAAGAGTTGCAAGCACCTGAAGATACCAATTCTTTTCGCCGTAAGTGAATTGCCTAAGGAGTGGACATTAATGAAAGTAACCGCAACTATAAAACTTTCCGTTACTTTGTTACTCATGGCGGGATTATTGATTTTAGCGGGTTGCAGCGAAACAAATAAACCTGATCAAAACAGAGACGCCGGGCCACTCCAAACCAGCCTCTCCGCTACAGAACCGCCACAAATTAACAAGGAAGCTTTTCGCGGTCAGGGGCGGTTGGCGTTTATCCGGGAAGACCGGCTTAATATCCTGAACGGGGATGACGGTACGCTAACAATTTTAAATGAAACTGACCTGGCCGGTAAACCACAGTGGTCCCCGGACGGGGAATGGCTGGCCTATCTCGACGATAAAAATCAGCTGCAGATTACCAAGCCGGACGGAAGCCGATTACATAAAGTTACCGGCTTGCCGGTATCGGGTAATGCATTGAAATTCACCTGGTTGCCCAATGATAATGTACTTGCCGTTAATACTTTCACCGAAGGGGAAGGGATTTACCTAGTCCAGCCCGGAGAAGCACCCTGCCAGGCAACCCGAGGCGACACGCCTATTTCCTTCATTCCCTCCTGGTCGCCGGACGGTAAAACAATTGCTTATGTAAAAACGCTGCCCTACGATGAGCAGGACCCTGTCAACCGCAGCGATGCCCTTTACGTTGCCCCGGCGGATGAAGGGGAGCCCTCCAGCCTATACACCGCGGAAAGTGCCGGGATTATCATTGCCGGTTGGTCTCCCGACGGCAAAGATATTTTGTTTCGGGTAACACCGCAGCATTCGGCATCTATGATGGCAGACGGGCTGCAGCTGTTCTCTCTGCCCTTGACCGGCGGTAAACCAAATCCAATTGCCACCACTCTTCTGCATTCCGGGTGGTGGTAGTACCAGCGTCATGTCAGTTATCTTAACTCAAGAAGTGGAAGCCCTCATTTTTTAAGGCCTTCCACTTTGTGTATATGTCTTTAAAGTATATGGTGCAGTATCAGCGTAGCTGACATCAAAGGCAAAAGCATGTGAATATATTACATTTAAATTAGCGGTACCCCATAATGAACATTATGTTTAAAATGCGTCGCAAGTCTTCTTTATAATTGAGGTTGGGGTGGTAAATTGGAAGTGCCAAAAAGAAAACCCAACAGATTAAACGGATATGATTACAGCCAAAACGGTGCTTATTATGTTACCATTTGCGTTAAGGATAGACGTAATTTATTGTGGCACGTAGGGGCGACCTCTGGTCGCCCGTGGGAAAAACCACTGTTATCTTATATAGGAGAAATTATTGATGTTGAAATTGCTAAAATTTCTTATGTTTATGAAAACGTTTCAATAGAAAAATACGTAATTATGCCAAATCATATCCATTTAATTATTATACTGCAGCCGGACAAAAGCGGGCGACCACAGGTCGCCCCTACTATATCACGTATTATTCAGCAATTTAAAGGTTCAATATCAAAACAGCTTGGCTATTCAATATGGCAAAAATCGTACTACGATCATATTATTCGTAATGAATCAGAATATCAAAAGATATGGGAATACATCGATACAAACCCATTGAAATGGGAATTGGATAGATATTATGCAAAATAGAATAATACGATTGAATTAGCTCCGATTCTTTAAAAATAGACAGCGGAACGGCCAAGACCGTTCCTAACAGCACAGTACAAAGATTATGCGGCACACGGAAAATGTACATTTTTAAATAGCACAATAAAACCGGATACCCCTTAGTGTGGGAAAATCGGGTTCTTATACTCTTAACGTTCATGTTGCTCGGATACTAATAAGATATTTGTTGGCTTATGATAAACAAATTCTCTTAAAGGATGGCTAAAATGAATAATAATTTCTTATCAGCTTTATATCTTATTTCAGGATTTTTTCTATTTAAATGTTCAAGGAGTGTGTCATACCATTAAACAAATATCAATTTGTTCATTTTGCGTTATTATGGTAATTCCATACATGGCCATAGGCTATTTGATCATTAATTCACCTAATTATTATTTTATTGGGCCTATGCTATTCAGTTTGATTAGTTTATTACTGGCTTTAGGTGCCAGAAAAGATTTAATTAAACCTAACGAGTATTATACAGATAAAAAAGATTTATTTAATATCGGCATATTTGGGGTGGGTTTTTTCTCGACTTGTGCTTTTTTAATGTACGCTTTGCCGGATTATAAAGAAACAATTTTTAGTATTACTCCCCTAATTTATTGCACCGTTTTATCTTTATATGTTTTCAGTTCCATACTTTTTATACGGCCAATGTGTGACTGTGCGTTCGGATAACCAAGATATCAGCAGTTTTAACGACCTGGGAGGTAAAATAATTGGCGTACGCACTGGAACAGTGGCTTATGATGAAGTCATCAAGCTACCCGATGTCAAGGTAGTCGGGTACGAATCTATGGATGAAGCTTTTCAAGCATTAAAGGATGGAACTTTGGACGCGGTAATATCTGATTTTCCCAGCACGGCATATTACATCCGGGAGGGTAACAAAAATATTAAAATTGTCGGTGATACAATAATCAATCAGCCAACCGCGATAGTTTTTCCCAAAAATAATTCTCAACTGCCGGACCTGGTTAATGACGCTTTGGCCAAGTTAAAAGAAAGCGGTGAATTTGCCCGGATTTATAAGCAATGGTTTGGGGTTGAACCCCCGCAATATTTGCCCGGCAATACTACCACTTTATATGAGTGGTTAACAATTGCAGGGATTTTAAACATTTAAATTTTGATTACCTCCGCGTACCATTAATCCAACGCCGAGGGCAACAAAAAAACCGATAACAGTATCCATAACCATGTGCTAAAAAAACGTTACACTCGGCGGCCCCAAATGTTCATGGAGCCAAACGGACCCGGGTATATTATTTTGGAAGATGAATACCATCACCTGGCATATTAGAAACCCAAGCGTAATCATAAAAAGTAAACTCCCTTGCTTGGGCTGCTCGTTGAGAAGCAGTCTGAAAAACATGCCAACCAATAAACCGGGGTAAAATAATAATGCATATAAGAATTGGTTCAACAGCAGTGCCGGAAACAGGATGCCCAGTGCGAAAGCACTTGTACCTGCCAACCACAATTTGCGGAAAGGATAGTGTCTGCGAAGTAAGAAAGCCAAGACAGCCATACCAATGGCAGACTGCACTAGAAAGCCAAACCAGGTGACTATAAATGTTAGTGAAAAATTTTCAGATCTGATCAAATACAATTCTAGAAAGTCTTGAAAAAACCACCAATTATAAAAGCAAAACCGGTCAGAATCGCAACTACAGGAAGGTTAAATGACGGGGTGTGCTCTGGCATACAATTAACTCCTCTTCAATGTTATAGGAGCATAATCTAAAACATCCAGATCGTTATTTAATCTGCCGGACGGCACTCAAAAAAAATGGGTCAGGCTGACGAAACCCATTGAGTACCGGAGATAAAACTTTACATTCTTCGGATAGAGTAGTACAATTAGCATACAATATTACTACAATATTACTGCTTTTATAGGAGAGTGTGCAATGATGAATATACGGCCTTCCGCAGCAATACGCAAGAACTACAATGAAATCTCCGAATTATGCAAACGTACAGGCGAACCGGTTTATCTGACCAAAAACGGCAGCGGCGACCTTGTGGTGATGGATGTAGAGGCGTTTGCCCGGCGCGAAAGTATGCTGAAGCTCAAGGAAAAGCTGATGCAATCAGAAATCGACATTCAAAAAGGGCGTACCTATTCCGTAGAGGAAACAGCCTCAGCCATGCGCAAGGCTGTCGCGGAGGTTTCCGATGCAGGAAAAGAATAAGCCTTATACAGTAAAAATTACAGAAACCGCATGGGATATGCTTATTTCCCATGCGCGTTTTCTTGCCAATGTCAGCGTACCCGCCGCAAACAAGCTGATAGATACTTTTGTTGAAATGACCAACAGCCTTGCCGCGATGCCGGAGCGCAATCCATGGCTGGAATATGACGCGATACCCTTTCAAAAATATCGCAAGCTGGTGTTTGGCAAGCATTATATGGCCCTTTATCAGATACAGGAAGACACTGTCTATGTGACAGCCGTTATGGATTGCCGGCAGGATTACGTTTGGCTGCTGTAATTTTCAAAAAAATCCTTGCTTATGCACCGGAACTTGTTAAGTATTTTGAAAATATGAAGAAAGAATATAATATAAGCATGATTTAAATAATAACAAGGAGAAGAGCGCCTGCCGTACTGGCAAATGCCAAACATAAAAATAAAGAAAATGCTTTTAATAAATCTTTATTGACCTATGCATGATTCCACTGCGAAAACCCCATAAAATAACCAAAATTAGCTTCTGAGGCAGCAGGATAGATAAGGATAAATATAGAAGTATACTATAGAGATCAAGAGGTATCTGATGATAAATTAACGAAATAAGTTCCAGGATGATTTAGATGTTCCGAGAAAACAAAGACCACTTACAAGTAGAACTATTTAATAGTTACTCATGGATGAATCCAAAGATACAGGCCAGTTTGCAGGGAACATGGGCACCCATTTTCTATGAGCAAGTGTTTTGTAAGATCGACGAGACCCCTTTTTCTTGCTTGTACAGCCTGGACAATGGTCGCCCCAATTTCCCCGTGAATATTCTGCTTTCACTGGAGTTCATTAAGCACATGAAAGACTACGTGGATGAAGACATACTCGAACAGTTCCGCTTTAACTACCAGATCATGTATGCAGTTGGCCTACGCAACCTCGGTGAACTCTACCTGTCCGAGCGCACTATATACGAATTTCGGCGGCGGGTCTACCGCTACACCGTAGAAAACCCGGACAAAAACGATCTCATCTTTGAGCAATTCGAAAAATTAACCAAGCATTTTATTGAATTAGTTGGGCTCAACACCAAAGAGCAACGTGTAGACTCCACGCAAATCATGACCAATATCAAATTGGCCGGTCGGTTGTCACTGGCATACGAAGTATTGTCCCAGGCAGTGAAAGCCTGCCCCCCGGCACTCCTTACCGAATCCTTAAAGCAAATGCTCGAACCCGAGTACAAAACCAAAGTCTTATACCGCTCCAGAGGCAGCGAAGCACAAAAACGCATCCAGCAAATGATCGGTCTGGGGATTGAACTGATTGCCATCATTGAACCCCATTTAGACATTCGCGAATTAAACGCCATGGCCATTCTCCAGCGGTTTATCAACGAGCAGGCCACCTTTGATAGAGAGAAGAACACCTGGGAAGCAAAAGCAAATAAAGACATTAAGGCCGACTCCCTGCAATCAGCCTACGACCCGGATGTGACCTACCGCAAGAAAGCCGCCAAAGGGCATGTTGGTCTAGTCCTAAATATTGCCGAGACTTGTGCTGACGAAAACCCCGTCCAAATAATCACCGACTATACAATCGAGAAAAACAATATTGGCGATGCTGAGATATTAGAAAAGCGCATCCCAGAAATACAAAACAAAATGGATGTCACCGATGTGTATGTCGATGGGGGATATTTCAGCGGAGAAGTAGAAAAACAAGCGCAAGATAATGGAATTACGATTATACAGACATGACCGGGAAAAAACCAGATCCTTAAAAAATTACGCTAACCGCATTTACCATTAAAGACCACAAAACGGTGGAGGCCTGCCCGGAAGGTCATGCCCCATATAGCTGCCATTTCAATGGAAAGAACAATGTGATTACATCCCCGGGAACTCCTAGACCCAGCCTGCCCAGCATGTGCTGGGCGTCCGGAGCAATTAGGCCGCCGCAACATTTTTCACGGGACCCCGTTTTTTGCTCCAGCAGCTCCCTTTTATCAATCAACAGCACCTTGTAGCTTCGCCCGATCAACCTGGCTAAGGTAGCTCCGGCGGGACCGGCTCCAACGATGGCCACATCATACATGATTCTCCCCCAACGTATCCATCGGCATTACGCTAAAATCCTGCAACCCCATCTGCTTTAACACATCACCGGTTACAAACAGCCGCCACTGGTAATTGACATAATCGCCTTGCTGCAATTTCATCGTTTTATCCTGCGTGGGGGCGAAGGCAACCGGGGGCAGGATGGCCATGACGATTAAACAAATGAGAATTTTTTTTAACATAACACACATACCTTCTTCCTGAGTCGGCTTTTGTTATTCACCGATAATGGTTTATCACCCTGCTCAGCCTGATCTGCATCGCCAACATCTTCAACACGGTCACCACCAATGTCGCTCTGCGGCGGAGAGAATTCGCCATGCTGCGCTCGGTGGGCATGACGCCACAAAGTTTTAACCGCATGACTCGCTTTGAAAGCGTCTTTTACGGGCTCAAGGCGCTGTTGTACGGGCTGCCCATCAGTGTGGCCGTAGCGCTGCTGCTGTATAATATCCAGTCGGATGCGTTTGAGCTTGGCCTTTCCCCCTGCCATGGGCCAGTTACGGCGTGGCCGTCGTTCTCATTTTTGTCATTGTGGGCGCCACCTCGCTCTATTCCAGCGCCAAGATCAAAAAAGAGAATATTATCGACGCGCCGAAGGCAGAAATCATGTAACAGATGAGTTATCTCCCCTTCAGCTCAATGCTTCCGAATTCTGTCCGGAGGGTAAAGGTCGGGTTGGGCGTACCGATGGTTTGTTTAATCTGTTGGCGGAGGCCGTCTTGGGGTACAAGCGCAGGCTCCTCCGTTGGCGCGCGATCGGACGCCGGGCCACTATGTAGAGCTCCTGTATGGGGAGCGCCTGTAATGTTGAATTCCGTATCGAAACCTCCGGTATTGATTTCCCCGTTTTCGGTGCTTACATCAAATGTTCCCTCCTGAGCGGCCGGCAAATACACCTGAATACTGCCCGTTTTACTGAAGAGGTTTACATTGTGCGCCACTGTTTGGGTATTGCTGTAAACGATTTCACCGTTTTCACTTTCAATTTTGACGATACCGGCGACATCATCGACCCTGATCCGGCCAAAGCTGTTCTTAATCTGCAAATTACCGCCCAATCCGTCTACTTTAACCTCGCCGGACTCTCCGTGAATCTTCACATCGCCGGCCAGACCCGCGAGAGTGGTGCTTCCGCCTTCATTACGGATATCGTATGCCAGCGTTTTGGGAACTTTGACCACGTAATCAAGACTGCCCTGATAACTGGAGCCGCCATTTAAAACAGCGTCATTCGTGCTGATGGTCAGCGTTTTATGCGCATTGATTTCGAGCAGCTTCTCCGCCAGCTTGCGGGCGGCTTCTTCGTCGTTGTTGCGGATGTGAATCGAAGACTCGATCCGTATTTTATCTCCTGCATAAGATTCTATCCGAACTTTGCCATAGCTGTTCCGCAGCTGCAATTTGTCGACGCCTTCGGCATCATACTCATAATCCCGGGTAATCAGCGTTTCGTACTTATAGAAGCCCATCCCGCCCAAAAAATGTCCGGAAAAATCGCTTTTAAGGAAAACGCCGGCGCCATAAGCAGCCGAACTGATCAAAATGATCATGATGACTATAAAGATGCTCAAGCCGTCGAACTTAATTCTCGGTTGTTCTTCCCGGGAAACGAAGATATAGACCAGGATCTCCGCCCCGAGGATGATCAGAATTGCCGGCCACCAGCGCAGGATGAGCCCCGCTCCATTATACCCCTGAATCTCGCCGGCCAGGAGGATAAGGCCTGTGGCAATCAGAAGCACCCCCATGGAAATGGTTCCAACTCTCCACTTTCTCATTCCTGTCCCTCTCCCTTTATCGTCTCATTTTCCCTGCCGCCCATCATCAGCTTAATGCCGCCCAGGATAAACAGAATCGCGATAAATCCTGTTCTTAAATATTCGATATACCTGTAATCCAGGTAAACGCTGATGTGCGGCAGAACGATTTGATTCAGAATCATTATCACGCCGATGGCAATTAGACCGATGCCGGCGAATTTGCCGGTTTTTTTCGTCAACTGCCCTTCCTTAATGAAATCTCCGATGAACGTGGGCTCATCTTTCCTTTCTGTGTCGGCAACCCTGTGCATGATATCAAAAATGCTGTAAAACCAAAGTACCGGAGCAAACATCATAAGCAAGGTCAGCCTGAGAAAATCACTTAAATAGAGAGTCAGGAAGAAAGTAATCATCAGCACGATTCCTTTTTCCATCAAACCGATATACATATGGCCCGCGCCGGGAATCAAAGAAAACGCCATGGCCAGAATTTTGTTGTTTTGGCCTTTTAAATCTTCTTCCAACCTTTGCCAAAATTGGCCGGCATCAACATCCGCCGCCTGCGACTCGAACAGCTGCCGGTTTATTCTGTCGGCCTGAACCAGGCCATCGACCCAAGCCGCCAGCCAGATAAAGGGCAGGATAAGAAACGGAATCGGGTCGTAGAAAATCCCTAGCATCATAAACATTACTCCGCCAAAGACCACGAACGCTGTGGCGACGATAAAGACGATCCCCCTGGACGCCAATCCCAGGTAGATATGGCCAAGGCCCGGTATAATCGATAAAAGAAATGTCAAGAATTTACTCTTCCTTTTCATAAGCCTACTCCTTTTCTTTGCGGAATTTTTGCAGGAAAGACGATTGTTGATTATCCAATATTTTGGACGTCCATCCTGTCTGGATGATGCCCGGTAATGGTTCTATTCTTGTTTCTACCAGCTGTGCGGATTTGGTCATGCCTTTTTCCAGGCTGTCGGAGACCTTGTCGAAATAGCCGCCCACCCAGAAAAACATGGCGATACTGGCTGCAAGAGTATAAGAAACGAGAAGTTGCTCTCTGGAGATTGTGAGAGTCGAATGCCGCGGTTTTTTGTGCCCGTCAGCAACACGGCTCATTACTGCAACGGTAAAATCCGGACCAGGACCGGAAGCGCCTTCGCTTTGCAGTTCATCCTCCAGAATCTGCAGATAGATTTCCAGACAGCTTTCACAAGTGAGGAGATGTTCTTCCATCGCCAGACGTTCCGTATCGCTGAGTTTGTCCGCCTGATAAGCTTTCCAGGCGCTGGAGTGATGGCATTGTGGATTATTCAGCTGTTCATCCATTTTTGCTCAACTCCTCAAACTGTTCTCGCAGGATTTTTTTCCCGCGGTAGAGCCTTGTTTCCACTGTACGAATACTGATGTTTTCTTCTTCCGCGATCTGCCTGGGGCTTCTGTTCGCCAGGTAATTCCTCCTTAGTACTGCCGCATAGTGTTCCGGAATTAGGCTTAAGGCTTCCGCCAGCAACAATCTTTCTTCTTCCCGGATGATGATGTCCTGAACCGGCGCACTTTCGTCGGCTACCAGTTCGATATCGGCAAGGGAGATGGTTTCACGGTTTTTCTGGGCCCGAAGTTTTCGCTTATAATCGATCGATTTGTTTAGCGCAATCCTGCTGATCCACGTTTTAAGACCTCGTAATTTGTATTTCGGGAGGGATTTGTAGACCTGGAGAAACGTTTCCTGCGCAAGGTTTTCCGCTTCGAACGGATCGCGCACAGCATTGAAGCAGATGGCGTAGACAAGATTTTTATATTCATTTACCAGAAGGCGGAAAGCGTCTTGGTCGCCATCTAAAATTCTGCGGACGATTGTCCCGTGCTCTATTTTGCTCTCCTCCCTTCCGTCATACTATTAGACGAGATCACTTTAAATAATACTTCAACTTTTATTATAAAACGAGTCAAATAAAAAGGGACCGTATAAAATTTACACGGTCTCTCAGACTGCAGTGTGCAGCCTCATGATGGTCCAATATCAGATTCCGATAAACTCACCCACAAATAAAACCGCTATGGCCGTTTCATAATCCTGCCATACCAGCTCGCTGGCACCACCATACTGAAGAACCTTAAGGAGATTGCAATGCATGAAAACAGGTGTAAACCCGCACCTTTACCAACGGCCCCAGATCTACAGTAACAATAGCCAAACTTAGCATCCGACCCCGGACGGCGGCCAAAATGGCGGTACCGGCGCCCCGGCAATATAACTTCCTTCGGCCAGTATGAAGTCCGAGTCCTCCTGGGGGCGATGTTGTCTTCACGGCTGGGAAAAGTGATACCTTCGTAATCAAGACCGACAATAGCGGGGGTTTCTGCCACCGGACGGCGGGGTGGGTCGGCAATAAACCGGCAGATACCGACTGAAGCAATCGCACATAATACAATTACCAAAGCAGACCATGCTGTCCATCGCTTATATCTAAAGCCCATGAATTCTCCCAAATACCTACATAATTTTGTCTTATTGGTATTTATGTTAATGATTAGTTAAATTATTAGGGTAAAATGTGGTAAAATAGCAGCGGAATATTGGACTGAGGGCGGGCCTCACCTGCCGGGGTGGAAACATCCATGAAAGGGGGTGAGGCAGAAATGATTGAAGCTTCTGATGCAATTCAAATTACTGACCCTGTAACTTTTTGGCCTGTTGATTCGTGTTTATGTTGAAAGGGGGGTGCGGATGGAGGGAAAAAGCTCACTGGAAACAGTCTACAAGCTCCACCTGAATGATATATACAAGTATTTGCTCCATCTGGCCAGGCATCCTCAAACAGCGCACGACCTGACCCAGGAGACTTTTTACCGGGCCTATCTCTATCTGGACAATTATCGGGGGGAGAAATTAAAACCATGGCTGCTGCATGTGGCCCGTAATGTATTTATCGACTGGCACCGCAAGGAAAAGCGGCAAATAAAAGTCAGTTGTTTGAGTGTGGAGCGCCATCTTAGAAGCAAACAGGCCGGACCGGAGGAACTGTACCTGTTATCCGAAGCAATGCATGAAGGTTTGAAAATGCTGGCTTCCCTGTCCCATAATCAGCAGCAGGGGATTCTTCTCTGTGATTATTATGGCTTTACATATCAAGAGGCTGCCGAATTGCTGGATATTTCCCCGGCCAATCTCAAGGTCAGCCTTTTCCGGGGACGTAAAAAGATTAAAGCATTACGGGAAAGAGAGGTAAAGTAATGGATTGTTCAGATGTAGAAAAAAATGGACCCAGTATCTAAGCGGAAACTTGAGCACTGAAGAGGAAAAACAAATCGAGGCTCATATCGATCAATGTAGTGTTTGCGACAACAAGCTAAGCAATGAACTGGGCAGTGAAAGGGCAGTATTTCTTAATGACGGGAAACAGGCCAAGATTCTTAAAATCGCCAAATGGAAAAATAGAATTGTCAATGCTGTTTTTGTATTGTCTTTGGCATTATTGATTACTATTATCAGTGGCCTACTGTCAGGATTGTACTATCTTTGGGGTGAGCCCAGCCGGGCTGAAAATGCTCAAAGGGTTTCCAATATCATGACCGAACTTACTATGCCCAACATTTCTCCCGGCAGCGGCCATACCGGTACCAATGTTTTTTTCAAGATGACGGGAAGCTATGAGCTGCAAAAACAATTGGGCCGGGAAGAGCAAAGCGTCGGTACTTTGGAAACCAACCTGTTTTTTAACCTGATGCAGGTGGTTAGAAAATGGAACGGTGGCTCGCTGGAATTAAAAATGTACTTTGTTCATCCCGAAAAACAAAAGGAAATAGTTTCTGAAGCACACGGCTGGGACACTTTGGAGATACTGCCCGAAGGCACTGTGTCCGAGTTGGCCGTTTCGTTTGACAAAAATTATACTTTGGATGAAATGTATGAACTCTTCTCCGGGTACGATGTTGAACTAGTCTGGTTTCCGGTTGATACCGGGGTGGAACCTGATTTAAGAAGTACTTATGCCAGCACCATAGACGGTCTGTGGGGTTTCCCCAACTTTGGACGTGCACTGGTTTATGAACCTGACAGCAGGAGCAGCGGAGAAAACTGGAGCAACGAGGGCTTTTCGCTAAGAATCGCAGGTGACAGCGACAAAAAAACCGCTGCTTTTATTGAAGCCATGGAATTCCTGGCCGCACATCAATCCTGGGCGGAAAAAGCGTACCAGGGGGGGTAAAAAAGAGCTTTTATTGCCGCAGCGGCTGCAATATGTAAAAGAAAACGGCGTCAAGGTATACGGGGCGGTGGTTACCGGTCCGACCAAGGAACTATTGCGATTAAAAGAGGTAAAAAAGGAACTCAAGTTTCCGGTATTGGGCGAGGTAATCTGGTGGAATTGGTACGCCAGAAATTATGGCGTACCAATTAGGAATTTACACAGGTAAATGTGCAACTAAAACGCAGTTGCACATTTACCTGTGTAATAGTATAATATGTAAAAGAGGTGTGTGATGGGCAAAAGGGATAAACTTATGGAAAGACTGCTTAAAAGACCTGCCGATTTTGAATATGATGAAGCCCGAAGCCTGTTGATAAAACTGGGTTATCGAGAAGATCACAGAGGTCGCACCTCCGGGTCAAGGGTTGCTTTTATTAATAACGACACAGGGCATATCATAAGACTTCACAGGCCGCATCCGGGAAAGCTATTGAAGAAGTATCAGATTGAACAACTGATCGAAGAGTTAAAAATGATCGAAGAGTTAAAAAAACAAGGAGTGCTTTAGCCATGAAAGATGTAATGATATATAAAGATTATATTGGCTCAGTGCATTATAGTACAGAGGATGAAACATTCTTCGGTAAAATTGAAGGGATCAATGATCTGATCAGTTTTGAAGGCGCCAGCGTCGAGGAACTCAAGGCGGCGTTCGAGGAAGCGGTCGAGGATTATATTGAACTGTGCCATCTGAATGGGAAGGAACCGGAAAAAATATATAAAGGCAGCTTCAATATAAGGATCAGGCCCGAGCTTCATAAGCAAGCCGCAAAAATGGCTGTGATAGAAGGAAAGTCATTGAACCAGTACATTGAAGACGCAATAGAACAGTACTCAGTAAATAAAGCACTGGAGCTCGAACTGACGGAATAATTGCCATGGTATCAATGGTCAGCGTCGCCGCAAAACGGCGGGGTTGTTTTTTTATGTCCGTTTAGGCGCGGGTGCTGTGGATGATCATCCTTGGTTAATTTGATATAATTAGATATCTTGAAGGGGGAATTGGAATGAGTATGACAGATCTGGCCCGTCGGGCCAAGGAAGCTTCCATTAAACTGGCCGCCGCGAATACGGAACAGAAAAACAGGACCCTGGCTCAAATTGCAGGGTCTCTGGAGAAACATAAAGAGGAAATCATCAGAGCCAACCGGGAGATCTAGCCAGAAGTGAAAAGGAAAATCTCTTCGCGCCTCTTTTAAAGAGGCTGAAATTCGACGCGGCGAAAATTCAGGATGTGGTGGATGGGCTCCACAGCCTGATTGAACTGGAGGACCTTGGCATATTAACTTGTAGCCCGCAAATATGGAAATTATGGTCAGAAGCTTTTCGCTTCTGACTTTTGTCTTTTTTAAGAGAAGCTCCGGCTATCCGGCGTAGTAATATTATGAAGGGAATTTGAAGGGAGGTGGAGGCTCTGGAATATGCGCGGGCTGAGCTTGTCCGGGGCATAAGAAATAGGGATTCGGCCGCCTATGAGTATATGATCGGCAAGTACTCGAAGACGGTTTACTGCCTTGCTTACAACATTTTATCGGATTCACACAGCCGGGAAGATATAGAGGAATGCGCGGCCGACGTATTTCTTGACGCGTGGATCAAAATTGCTGAGTTTGACGAAGAGAAAGCGAACTTCAGGACCTGGCTGCTGATTTTGACCAAGTACAAAGCGCCTGTGCAATGTCGTGAACCTGGATGATGTCGAGATAAAGGACGATACCAATCTCGAAAAACAGGTTTTTCTAAGGCAGGATCAGGAACAGGTGCTGAAAATAATCAATTCCTTTCCCAAGACCGACCGGGAGATATTCATCAGAAGATTTTTCCTGCTCTTTACCGCCCGGGATATCTCATCGGCATACAAGCTGGGTGTTCAATTGATTGCCTCTTTCCAGGATCAGAATATGAAGCTTAGAGCATTTGGCCGGCCGGTCAACGCAACAGTCCAAATGACCGTTGAGAATCTGGAGCAGGGCCTTGTAAGTCACGGAACCGGATCACAGACAGAAGCCATCTACGGGACTGATCAAGCGGGCGTCAAGCACAAGCTGGAAGTCCCGGCCGACGCCAATGTCAGGCCTGTTGCCACCTTTGAGACAGACGCGCCCAAAGACAGCCGGCTGTCGGTTAATTTGCCTGCTCTGCTGGCCACCTATGAAAAATCAATCGCCAGTTTGGCAATCAGCATCCCCGAGGATGGCGAAAAAATCATCAACCGCGATATAGATATGGTTGCTCAAAAGGCCACCGTCAAGAGCATAAAACGGCTGTCTCCCCAATCAGCGGAGCTCGTATTCCAGCTCAACACGGGAGATGAGAAATATGTCGGTATCAGTTCCTTCCATGTATACAGCAAAGACATTAAAAAAATTTCTTTGGAATTTAGCGGTGACAAGGCCGTCATGATTCTTGAATTTGACCGGGACATGGATGAGACCGAGTTGGATATTTCCTGGCCGACGTTCGTGATCAACGGCAACTGGACCATCAACACGAAGTGAAGCCTCTCCCGCCTATAGAGGCGGGAGCTTCCTGATTCATCGACCGTAGCCGCGTGGGTCTTACCCAGTCTCCACAGGCGTAAGTTCGGGTGCTGCCAGCCCTACTTGAAACAACGAAAACTTAACTTGCTCTTTGGGCGAACTTACCCCATCTAGCGAAGGTTAAAACTCCAACGTCTATACAGTAACTTTTGACAAATTACAAAGAAATCGCCAGGCTTAATAGCCTGGCCGCCCAGAGGACTCCCGCCTTAAAGGCGGGAGTCCTCTGGGCGAGTTATGATAGATTTATTCCTTCTGATGGTGCTGCGCAACGGCATGTTGGTCTTTCCTGAAGTGAAAAAAATCATTACAATATAAGAATGTGTTCTTTAAGGATAAACCATAGCCGATTAAACAATTGACATTCCAAAGGACAAAGATTAGCTGCAGGGAGTTTTTAGATATGAAATGGAGAATCAAAGCACTAAGTTTTTTTTACCTGGCTTCCATCGGTATCATTTTGCCTTTTTTACCCCTGCTGTTTCAATCCCGGGGTCTTACCTACGGCCAAATCGGCATCCTCATGGCCATCGGCCCGTTGGTTTCCATGCTGGTGCAGTCTCCCTGGGGTTACCTGAGTGACCGGCTGCGTACGGTTAGAAAAGTAATTATGTTTCAAATTAGCATGGCTTTTTTAATGAGCTTTCTACTATTTAACCTGAAATCTTTTTACCTGCTTTTACCAGCGTCATTTATCTTTTTTGCCTTTGCCTGGCCCCCACTGCCGCTTATTGACTGTCTAACCTTGGCCATAGTCAGGGAACAGGGCGGCAGTTTCGGTAGTTACCGTCTCTGGGGATCGCTGGGGTTTGCCGTTACCGCACTGGTGGCCGGTTCAGTACTGGCTGTGGTGGGTATTGATAATATAAATTATATCTACCAGGGAGTGCTGCTGATTGCTCTGCTATTTGCAACTTTGACACAGGATGCCCCGCAGGCGGCACAGCCGGTCGGTTTTGGGCAACTTAAAAAACTGATTACCCGCAAGGAAGTGCTGCTGTTTCTACTTTTAATAGCCCTAATCAATACAACCAACAAGGTAAATGATGCATTTTTGAGTATTTTTATTCGCGGGATTGGTGGTTCGGAGGCCGATGTGGGGCTGGCCTGGACCATCGGGCCTCTTTGTGAGGTACCGGTATTGGCTTTTTCATTTTTATTATTGGTCAGGTTCAGTGAACTGACTCTATTGGCGCTGGCAGCGGCAATATATTCCGTGCGCTGGTTTCTATTTTCTATTACCACTGATCCGGCGCTGGTGTCGTTAATTCAGGTCATGCATGGGCTGTCATTCGGCTTGTTTTATGTTTCGGCGGTATCCTATATCAGCAAAATTGTGCCCCAACACTTGCGGGCCAGCGGGCAAGGGTTATTTTCAACATTCTCAGGAGGCGTGGCGGGAATAGCGGGCTCCCTGCTGGGCGGGTATATCATGGAAGGTTTTGGTGTCCGTTTCCTGTACACAACCTGCTCTATACTGGCCCTGGTATCGGTGGGCGCATTTCTGGCCTTATCCCGAAGCCAAGCCCGCAAAACTGCACAAACTGCGGACGGACCCTGACGTCTCCTTAAACTTTTTGCCCTAAGTTCCACCTAAAAAATATATTTAGAAGGGGTTAGTTTTTCGTTAATGCCATGTACAATAACTTACATGATTATATTGACAAGTTTTGTGACTGCTTTAATCGTTAAAGAGTTTATCAATAAACTGCATTATATCTACAGGCCTGATAATGCCTACAACTTCCGACTGTTCATTTATTACGGGTAGTATAGTGATCCGGTGTTTTAAAATAATATCCGCTGCTTTTACAGGGTGTTCGGACTCCTGAACCGAAATGTTTATCAATGGCCGAATGCACTTATCAAGGGTGGTATATTTAATAAGCTGTGCTTTGGTATAAATAGCCATCCAGTCACTTAATTCGGGAATTAAATCGTTAATACACTCAAAGACGTTGCGCATAGTTAAAAAACCAGCCAGTTTGCCGCTTTCATCCAGCACGATAACCCAGCGGTATCCATTTTCCCGGGACATGTTACTCATTATTTTAACAGCCTGACCCAGGGTTTTATTGATGCTGATGGTAGGATAATCAGATAATGAAATCATAAAATCTTTTATTTTTGCTCCACTAGGCAATATAATAACCTCCTCAATAAGCAATTTTGTTACTTATCCTAGTAATATACTTAAATTAATGATCCGGCAACACTTAGGACTTCTGATAGCAGAATTCACCCCTGAAATGTCTTTATAGCGCGTTGCTTATTTCACATAATAGCGGTTTGGTATGCGGCTGGGCTTTCATTATTAACCTTAATAGTTTAATATTTATGATGTAATCACTACTAACAGCCTCAGGAACAACCTGTATTGACACCCGTTGCCGCATTTTGTTATAATAACCCAGATTTTGACGAGGGGGGATTTAATTGCATCAGGGCGTAGAACGAGTTTTGATTTCCAGAGAAGATATCGCCAAAAAAGTTAACGAGATGGCCCAGGCCATTTCCAAGGAGTATGACGGCAAAAATTTATTAATTGTCGGTATCCTAAAAGGGGCTATGATTTTCATGGCCGATCTGGTACGGGCCATACCCATAAACGTACAGTTTGATTTCATGGCTGTATCCAGCTACGGTTCCTCAAGCAAATCCACGGGCGTGGTGCGCATAATTAAAGATTTAGATCAAAATATCCAGGGCCGTCATATTCTGGTGGTTGAGGATATCGTGGACACCGGGCTGACCCTTAATTACCTGCTGGACATCCTGAAGGCGCGGGAACCGGCCAGTGTGCGCATCTGCGCGCTGCTGGATAAACCGTCTCGCCGGGAAGCGAATGTGCCGGTGGATTTCAATGGTTTCTCCATCCCGGACGAATTTGTGGTGGGTTACGGGCTGGATTACAACGAAATGTACCGCAACTTGCCGGAAATTTATGTGTTGAAACAGGAAGTGTATAAAATAACCAAGTAAACGCCTATGCCGTTAGCGCGGCACCAACAGTTGATAATAATTCTATTGCAGACAGGATGCTGTCATTATCCTTCACTAACGCTGCAGCATGGCAGCAACAACTCCCCTTACGAAACTAGTTTTTCAAGGGTGCTAACAAACTAAGGAGGAAAATCCATGATTGTCCCGGAACAGGAGTTAGTTATTGTGTTGGATTTCGGCGGTCAGTACAGCCAGTTAATTGCCCGCCGCATCCGCGAACATAATGTGTTTTGTGAAATGCTTGCTTACAACACTCCGCTGGACGAAATAAAAAGCAAAAACCCCCGGGGCATAATCTTTTCCGGCGGCCCGTCCAGTGTTTACCAGGAAGGGGCGCCGCGCATCGACCCGGCCATTTACGACTTGGGCATTCCCGTGCTGGGCATTTGCTACGGCATGCAGTTAATGGCTTTCCAACTAGGCGGAGAAGTGAACGGGGCGGCGATGCGCGAATACGGCAAAACCGAAATTGAGATCCTGCCCCACAGCGGACTGCTAGAATGCATGGGTGAGAAAGACCTGTGTTGGATGAGCCATGGCGACCGGGTGGAAGCACCTCCGCCGGGGTTTAATGTGCTGGCCCGCACTGAAAAGGCTCCGGTGGCCGCCATGGTTGAACCCGGGCGCAATCTATATGCGGTGCAATTTCACCCCGAGGTAGTGCACACCCCCCGGGGACAAGATATTTTGCGCTACTTCTTGTTCGATATCTGTGGCTGTTCCGGAAACTGGACCATGGGTTCTTTTATTGAACAAACTGTGGCCGAGGTCCGGGCCAAGGTTGGTGACCGGCAAGTGCTGTGCGCTTTAAGCGGCGGCGTAGATTCATCAGTGGCGGCAGTGCTGGTACACCGGGCCATCGGCGACCAATTGACCTGCGTATTTGTCAACCACGGTTTGCTGCGCAAGGACGAAGCTAAAACAGTGCAGGAATTATTTCGGAATAAATTTAACATTAATCTAATTTACGTCGACGCCTCTAAACGGTTCTTGACCAGGTTACAGGGAGTTGCCGACCCGGAACGTAAGCGTAAAATAATCGGGGAAGAATTTATCCGGGTCTTTGAGGAAGAGGCAGCCAAGTTGGGAGAAATTGACTTTTTGGTCCAGGGTACCCTTTACCCGGACGTAGTGGAAAGCGGTACCGCCACCGCAGCAGTGATTAAATCACACCACAACGTGGGCGGACTGCCGGAAAACATGCGCCTGTCTTTAATTGAACCTTTACGCTGGCTGTTCAAGGATGAAGTGCGGCGAGTGGGTGAAGAATTGGGTATGCCCGATAATATAGTGTGGCGCCAGCCCTTCCCCGGCCCTGGCCTGGCTGTACGCATTCTGGGTGAGGTCACGCCTGAAAAGGTAGCCTTACTTCAAGAAGCCGACGCCATTGTCACCGTTGAAATTGCCAACGCGGGATTGGACCGGGAAATCTGGCAGTATTTCGCCGTATTGCCCGGCCTGTACAGCGTAGGGGTAATGGGCGACGAACGCACTTACGCCCACACGGTGGGCATCCGGGCGGTATATTCCCATGACGGCATGACCGCTGACTGGGCCAAAATACCTTACGACGTGCTGGAGCGTATTTCGGGCCGCATCGTCAGTGAAAACAAAGAAATCAACCGGGTGGTTTACGACATTACCTCCAAGCCCCCGGCCACCATTGAGTGGGAATAGCAGACTATATGCTGAAGACCTAAAACAAAACTATGATGATTATAATAAACTAATCAAACTTTCTATCATATAGTAACGCTGCAATCAATACTACAAGTATCGAACCTGCATTATGAACCAATGCACCCGTTGTAGGGGTCAACCACCCCATAAATGAC
>JAENYQ010000066.1 GCA_016841675.1 Desulfotomaculum sp. | reverse complement strand
CTTCCATCATCACCGCAAATAATCGCCTTGTAGTGAGGTGTATAAAAGGCATTAGTTGTAATTAAACTTGATAAATTCATTTTGCATGAACCTCCGTATTAAATAGCTAAATCAAATAGTTGATATTAGTGCGGCAACGCCATCCACTATGATCCGCTGCATTCACTGTTTAAGGCTTGTTTTTCCTTTAAGGCTCTAAGCACCTTCTCCGGGGTAATGGGTAGGTCTGTAAACCTCACCCCGATAGCGTCATACACAGCGTTAGTTATCGCCGGGATGGTCGGTTGAACGGGGCCTTCGCCCGATTCCTTAACCCCAAAGGGAGCTGTTGGATCGTAGCTATCTACTATAGTAGTGTCTATTTCAGGAAGTTCCATGGCCGTCGGTACCTTGTAATCATGCAGGGAGGCGTTAATCATCTTCCCTTCAGCATCTAATCTCATTTCTTCGTAAAGGGCCTGCCCCATAGCAAACATAATGGAACCTTCCACCTGTCCATCCACACTCATGGGGTTGACTGCCTGGCCGCAGTCCCCGGCTTCGGTTACCTTGGCCACCCGGATTTTACCGGTTTCCAAATCGACATCAACCTCCCATATCTGGCAGCTAAACCCAAACGTTGGGGAGTGGCCGATATTGGCACCCTGAACTCTTTTGCCGCGGGTTAGGTCAATACCTTTGAGCCGTGGCGGGGAGAAGTGACCGATACCCACCAGTGTACCAACGGCATTAGTGTAAACATCAACAACCTTTTCCCACTCAATGGCTTTTTTAGGTTCAAATTTAGAATAGAACCGGCCATCTTTTATTTCCAATTGATCAGCTCGACAGCCCACCATGCCGGCGGCCACTTCTTTTAGTTTTTGATTTATTTGAGCGGCTGCATCTTTAATTGCCACTCCGGATGCATAAGTTAACCGGCTGGCAAAACTACCCAGATCGAAGGTCCCCGTTTCGGTATCGCCCGATACGACGTGCACATCTTCATATCGGATGCCCAGCTCTTCGGCAGCCATTTGGGCCATGACAGTGTTGCATCCCTGGCCTATATCGGCAGCCGCGCAGTGAACGGTCACCCCTCCTTCAGTATCCACCCGGATCAGCACCGTGGTATGCGGCTTGTAAGCCTGGTAGAGGGTATAAGCAGTGCCGGAAATATAATACCCGCCGGCCAGGCCGATGCCTTTGCCGAAAGGCAGCTTACCATGCTTCTCAAGGTAACCGGATTTTTCCACGGCAGTCTGCAGACATTTCTTGTACTCGGTATGCGGCACGTGGAGGTTGCTCACACTGAGATAACCAGATTCGACTGCGTTTTTCATTTTGAGTTCGTAAGGACTGATGCCCACCATTTCAGCCATCTCATCGAGCATGCATTCCATGGCATACCTGGGCTGAACCCCACCGAGACCGCGCATGGCACCGCAGGTGGGTTTGTTGGTATAAACACGTCTTACCCGGGCACGGGCGTTGGGCACTTTGTAAGGCAGGTGGATCATGGATGCAGTGTAGAACATCACCACGATGCCCCAGCCTGCGTACGCGCCGCCGTCAAGAGTATTGTCAAAATCAATGGCTTGGATATAACCGTCTTGATCCAGGCCAATTTTCATTTTCATATGACATGGGTGCCGACCTTTGTTGGTGGCAAATACTTCACTGCGCTCATAAGTTACTTTGACTGGCCTGCCGATCTTTCTGGATAGCAGCGCAGCACAAAAATCAGCCGGGCTGGCCTCGCCTTTACCACCAAAAGCACCGCCTATTGCCGGCAGGGTAACCCGGATTTTGTTCATGGGCATTTCTAAAACAATGGACAGCTGCCGGTGCAGATAGTGAGGTACCTGAGTACTTGACCACATCTGAAGTTGGCCACTTGGAGTATCGAAACTGGCCAGCGCTGTGTGAGGCTCCAAAAAAGCGTGATTTACATAGGAAGTATGAAATTCTTTTTCCAGCACATAAGTACATTCAGCAAAAGCCTTGTCCGGGTCGCCGAATAACTGCTCACCGGCGTGCAAAATATTTTCCGGAGCATCTTCATGTATACGCACTTCATTGGCGCGTTGCATAGATTCCTGGGGGTCCAGCAGCACCGGTAGGGGCTCGTATTCCACCTCAATCAAATCAAGGGCGGCTTCGGCGGTTTCTTCATCAATGGCGGCAACAGCGGCCACTCCCTCACCCCAGAAGCGAACTTTGCCCACGGCCAATGCCACTTCGTTGGCTGTTTGGGGAACGATACCCCATTTATTTGGCCCGTCTTCTCCAGTAATTACTGCTATTACACCCGGCAATTCCAGTGCTTTACTGTAATCGATTTTTTTTATGATGGCATGGGCATAGGGACTGCGTTTTATTTTTCCATAAGCCATGCGCGGCAGCACCATATCGTCAGTATAAATCGCTTCACCTTTAACCTTTAAAGGGCCATCTATCCGTGGCACACTTCTTCCTACCTGGGTGTAGTTTGGTTTGTTCATTACTTCACCCCCTCTGAGGAGATAGTTTCACCGGCGGCACTGATTGCTGCGACTATTCTCTTATAGCCGGTGCAACGGCAGATGTTACCTGCTATGCCGCGTTTTATTTCTTCCTCGCTGGGCCGCGAGTTTTTGTCCAGTAATGATTTTGATGAAAGGATCATGCCCGGTGTGCAAAAACCGCACTGCACAGCTCCATGATCGACAAAAGACTGCTGAATGGGATGAAGTTTGCCGTCTTCAGCCACTAGACCTTCAATAGTGGTAATTTTTTTACCCTGGCAGGCAATGGCCAGCGTAATGCAAGACAACACTGGTTCACCGTCAATTAGCACGGTACAGGCGCCACAGTCTCCCTGTCCGCAACCTTTCTTAGTGCCGGTAAGAGCCACTTTCTTCCTGACTACGTCAACAAGCAAATCTTTAGGATCCACGGGTATTTCATAAACCCGGTTGTTAATTTCCAGTGTAATTAATTGTTTCACCAGTTACCCTCCTTGGTACCAGATGCGGCGTTAAACGCCTGTTGGAGCAGCCTGCGGGCCAGTACGGCCACCATTTCGCGTCGGTATTCCGCCGAGGCCCGGATATCAGAAATAGGATTGGCCTCAACGGAAGCTGCTTGGGCAGCTTTTTCCATTAATTCTTGATTAAACACCTGCCCAATCAGTATGCCCTGGGCTTCGACCGCTATCAAGGGAACCGGGGAAACCGAGCCCATCACCATCCTAAGGCTCTTAACCGTCCGCCCGTCATCTTCCAGCGCTAAATTAACGGCCATATTAACAGCATCGATTTCCATGGCGTCCCTGAGTCCGATGTACGAGTACCGGCTGGCTGACCTTGGTGCCGGTTCGGGCAGAAGAAATTTGGTTAGTATTTCACCTTCCGCCAGAGTGGTTTTCCGGTTACCTAAAATGAATTCTTCCAGGGGCAGTTCTTTTTCCCCGGCGATACTTTTGACCACAACTTTTGCACCTAGGGCAACCAGGGGCGGGGGTGTCTCCGCGGCCGGTGAGGCATGGCAGCTATTACCTCCTAATGTGGCCATAGCCCTTACCTGAGCTGAACCCAGTTCGCCTGCCGCCTGGCTAAGGGCAAAGTACTTTTCCCTGATTAAATCGGAATGCTCAATCTCGGAAATTTTGGTCGCTGTGCCGATGACGGCACCTTTACCTGGTTCGTAAGAGATCCCTTTTAACTCTTGCACATCATTGATGTCGATCAAGTAATCCGGTTTTAGCATTTTTTCTTTCATCATAATCAGCAGGTCTGTGCCGCCGGCCAATATTTTGGCCTTGGTTCCCAGGCGGCCAACCAAATCCAGTATTTCACCACATGTTTTGGGGGCAAAATACTCAAAATCATTCAAATACATTATAAGCCATCTCCTTAAATGATGGATGTCACCTTGCTTCAATACCTCTCAATTATTGATCGATATCCTTATACAATTCTTGTGTAATTTCCCGCAAGAAATTCTCCTCTGCTTCGCGAAAGACAATTAAATTTTTAATAACGACTTTTTTCTTATATGGTATATCCTTTTCTGAATAAATCTCTAATAATTTGCTTTTATTTGATTGCACCCGTGTAAGCCTTTTAGTTAAACAGTCAGCCATTTCTCCCGGAGTCATAAGATCAGAGGTTTCTATCCCAACGTTTAAGTCCAGGTAATACCACTCAAGCTCAGCAAGAAGTCTTTTAGAAGCTTCAACCAGAGCTGACTTACCACATTTTGTAATATAATACCTTTTCCTTTCCGGCATTCTACCCTCCTTTTCTTTTTGTGAATAAACTAAATTTTTTCCCTCTAATCGCTTTAATACTTGGTATATTGAGGCAACTCCGACCCTGACCCATCTCCGCATATCCCTGTTATCGATTGTTTTATCAATTTCATAGGCATAGGATGGTTTTTCATTGACAATGCTGAGCAAAATGACTTCAATATTTGATAACATTTGCATCATGTTCACACACCTATAATAGAAATAGTAGCGAGTTTCAGAATTATTAAATTTACTATATCATATAGTAGTTGGCTTTAAAAGTAAATATATAACTAAGTTTACAATAAAGCTTTGAGAGTGTGCGGTTCCAGATTGCACACTCTCAGAAGTAAGTCTTTGAAAAGGAACAAGAGACGCGAGAAGTTCAAGGCAGCGCAGGCTTTTGCGGAGCGGGGCTTAAGGTTATGAGAATATAATGGTTGTATTAATTTTCTCTCAGCGCCCGGCCACCCCGGTAGGTATTAATTACTTCGGCCATAATGCTTATAGCAATTTCCTCAGGTGTTTCCGCCCCTATATCTAAACCGATGGGCGAAAAAACAGCTGCCAGTTTTTCGGGAGGGGTTCCTTCTTCCGCCAGATGATTCATGACCGCTTTGACCTTCTTGCGACTGCCAATCATGCCAATATATGCTGCAGACTGCTCTATAACCATCTTCAGGCAGTTCATGTCATGCTCATGGCCCCTTGTAACTATTACCGTGTAGGTACCCGGTCCGATATCTAAAGACGCCAGGGCTTTTTCAAAGCTATCGCAGATAACTTGGTCTGCCTCGGGAAAACGACTGGTATTGGCAAATTCCGACCGGTCGTCGACAACTATAACTCTAAAACCAAGCAGTGAGGCAATTTTAACCAAGGGAAGGGCAATATGTCCCCCACCCAAAATCAGTATTTCGGGGTTAAGAACACCTGGATCAATAAAAAATTGTACTTGGTTATCCTCATTTAAGGGCAATGTTACAAGCCCCGGTTTAATGTTTTTGCCGATGCTGCCTGCAGCCGAGATTGCTAGGCTGTTTATTATTGGAGACCCCAAATCGCCGAAAATATAACCACCCGCCGATACAACTGCTTTTCGGCCCAGTGGCATTGGTCCTCCCCCGGTTAGCCCAGTTATAGTAGTTAGCCCAGTTATAGTAACTAGTACTGGTTTTTTATTATTATGTACGGAATCTACATATCGGGTTAGAACTTCACGGGTATATTCGTCGTCTTTACTGATATAGTCAACGAATACGTCCATAATACCCCCACAAATCATACCTTCACCGGCAGCAATGTCACCTGTAAGATTGATCTTGTATTCAAATGAATTTTTTGCTGCCAGAGCTTTAAGGCATTCCCGTTTGATAATTTCCTCGCCAAGTCCGCCGCCTATCGTGCCATATATACTCTTGTTGTCAGTTATAATCATTTTGGTTCCGGCTGCCCGTGGGGTTGAACCAATTACCTTGGTAATAACGGCTAATGCGGCGTTCTGTCCACCATCTACTAGTGATAGTAGTTTTTTAATTATCTCTAAATCCACTTGCAAACACTTCCTTTCTGCTTGAGGCTGAGACATAAAAGGGCCTCA
Organism: Desulfotomaculum sp.; assembly: GCA_016841675.1. Lineage (GTDB taxonomy): Bacteria > Bacillota > Desulfotomaculia > Desulfotomaculales > Desulfallaceae > BRH-c8a. The sequence continues at coordinate 13,844 of JAENYQ010000066.1, read as the reverse complement.
AGAGCCCCACCGGCCACTGCACGGGCTTTATCTGAAATTGTAAAACAGTGTCCCCGATCTGCCCGGGGATCTATATCCCCCACCTTCATCCCTTTGGGTACACTTAGACCGTTTTTCAACAGCCCCCTTAAAACCCCGTCAATGGTAGCCTCTAGCGGAATGCCTTCAATTTTGGCTACCAAATCGCCTTTTGATACTTGCTCTCCTATTTTCTTTTCTACATTAAAAACCCCATCAGCCGGTGCCCGTAGCACACGTTCTTCACCATAACCACCAATTATTCCCGGCACTCCGGTATTTGGCTCGGCAGCACCGTTTAGAATAACTCTTCCTAAATTGTGTCCTCGCATGGTTTCTACTACGGCATGTACGTCTACTCCGGCAGTAAAACCAGGGCCCAGACCAATTACCACCGGAGCTTCACTAATGTTGGTGCCTAAATTTTTTTTGGCCAGCACAGCATCGATCACAACGGCGGGCTTTAAAGTGCTTACCAAACTCCAGGTAGGATCTACCGCCACTGCAATGTTGCCGTTATCTACAATAGCGTGAATTTCCTGCGCTCCCCTGGCAAGTTCGGCCGTTACACCTTCCACAGTGATTTTCCCTTTGTAGATAGCTTCGGCAAAAGATACCGGGCGGCGAATTACCGTCGGTTGTTGTATTTCCAGCATTACCACTGCAAACCCGCACTTGGTCAGCCTGTGGGCGGTACCGCTGGCCAGGTCTCCACCGCCTTTAATTAACACCAAGTTATTATCCACAATATTGGCCTCCCTATTCAAAGCTGATGAGCTGGCAATAATCCTCCCAGGTATCGATATCAAAAATTACCCCTATATCATCAACAGCTAATTGTATAAGTTGCTGATGATGACACTCAATAATTTTGCGGGCTCCGGTATCGCCTGCTAGAGCTTCTATCTCCGAAAAAAAAATTCGATCAAATAATACCGGATTTCCCCTTTGGCCCCGGTAAAACGGTGCTACCATACCTCTTCCACCAAGGCTATACTCCTTAATAATCCTGTTTACTGTATCTAGTTGCAAAAGCGGTTGGTCGCCCAGTACAAAAAGTGCGGCATCGACGGAATTACTCAGTGCCGTTAGCCCTACCTTCAAGGAAGTGCTTTGGCCTTTCGCATAATCTGGATTATACACAAAACTAACCTGGAAGTCTTTAAGTGCCTCCCTAACTTCTTCCGCCTGATGTCCAAGAACAACCACCGTTTTATCTACCCGGGAACTGCTCATTGTTTGCACGACAGTCGCTATAAGGGGTTTTCCCCGATAAGGCAGTAGTTGTTTAGGCGTTCCCAGCCGGGTTGAAGTCCCAGCCGCCAGCACCACAGCAGCAATCAAACGACAATACCTCCCTGACTGGATCAACTTCTCTCGCGGCACCAATGATTACTTTTGCTGCGCCCCCTTGGCCCAGCAAAACAGCTATTTCATGGGCATGTACAAATTCCTCCGGTAACTGGACCTTATTTATAAAAGGCACCCAGCGGCTATTGCGGGGGATGTCCTTTCGGTAACCATTGGGGTGCAACAATATACCTGCCACCATTGCCGGTGTTACCAATTCTCCCTGTTTAACCCCTAGTAGACGGGAGACCACCTCGGGACGGTGAACATTTTCATTATTTAACGGCCGATACAGACAATCTACTCCAACCACGGGAATTACCAGGGTAGACAATCCGGGAATCACAGGTTCACCCTCGCGGGGTGCTTTAAAAGGTTTCCGGGCCGCCCCGTCAGCTTCTATTAGCACTAAATCAACCCCGGTCTGTAATATCGAGCCGACTGTATCTTTATCGATACCAATAATTTTATTATCAGGGGTGAGGCCTGTGCCGGCAACTACCACCGGACGGGTTTTAAAGCTGTCCTTAATTGCGGAAACAAGAGCACCGGGATCCGATTCTAGTATCACATGAATTCCGGGGTCAAGGGTTGGTGCGTATATATGAGTAGTTGTTGTCAAGACAACCTGATAACCCAAATTGGCAGCTTCATACCCCATGGCAAACATGGCGGTAGTTTTACCTCCGCCCCCCACAAGGGCAATTACTGCACCTTTTTTTATTTCCAATGCACTGAGTAAATTCATTACTAAATCCGCCCTAGCCATTCAAGGTCATTTCTGCATACCCTAATATAGAGATACGGTGTTTGTTATCTTTACCTTTATTTTTCTCTATTACCCACCATATTTTGCAGGTAATATTTTACGCCTTGTCATCCTGAGCGAAGTGAATGGTCTGATCTTAAGATTCTTCGCTGCGCTTAGAATGACAGTAAAACATAAGATTTTTCGCTGTGCAATAGGTTAATAAATAAGCCACACGCCACATGGGGCGCATGTGGCGTAAACTAAATCGTGGCTATTTAATAAGTTAAAAAATATTGATATTAAGCGGACTATTTTTAGGGTGTTGGTTATCTAATAACTTAAATTTGCCCCCATTTTTGACTTTGATGCCGGGCGAGTTCTAAACTATGCCACCCGGCATTGAGCCATTACAGGTTACTTATTGTAATCAAACCAACCGGCTCCGCTCTTGCGTCCAAGTCTCCCGGCCCTGATTAAAGCCTTTAGGGACTGTGGCGGATTCCAGAGCGGATCTTTATGCTCCTGATGCAAGTAATTCAAAACGTGGTAGCCGATATCAACTCCGCCGAAGTCCTGCAGTTCAAACTGTCCCATCGGGTGATTAAGGCCAAGTTTAAGGGCAATGTCGACATCTTCCGGCGTCGCCACACCTTCCTCTACCAGCCTCATTGCTTCAATATATTGGATCATCATAAGACGGTTAACCACAAAACCAGGATGATCTTTTTTGACCTCAATGGTGGTTTTACCCATGGACTTAGCTGCTGCGGACACAGTTGCCACCGTATCATCGCTGGTATAATACCCGCGAATTATTTCCACCAGTTTCATAATCGATGCGGGGTTAAAAAAGTGCATTCCTATGACTTGTGACGGTCTTTTAGTTTCGTTTGCCAATACCGTAATAGACATGGAAGAGGTGTTGGTGGCCAGGATGGCTTCCGGTTTGCAGATGCTGTCCAGATCCCTGAAAGCCGTTTTCTTGATTTCCAGATCTTCAATAATGGCCTCAATCACCATATCGGCGTCGGAAAAATCAGAAAACCCTGAAGAGCATTTAATGCGCCCCAGTGCCGCTTCTTTTTGCTCAGGGGTCATTTTACCCTTTTCAATACTCTTTTGCCAAAATGCTTTCATCCGGTCAATGGCGTTGTTCACATATTTGATGTCTACGTCACTGAGCACAACATCGTAACCTGACTGTGCGGCCAACTGGGCTATGCCTCCGCCCATAGCGCCTGCGCCTAAAACTGCTATTTTTTTAATCTCCATCAGCAAAAACTCCTTTTATATATAATCATACATTATAAAATACGGAATCATTCACTTTTTAGTTTGCACCACAACCTCCCTTCCATAATCAATATAAAATTATGCTGGACTAACAAATATTAAAAACGAGCTCTTGTGACTGTGGATTAATCTGAAGCATCGGTACTGATGTCAATGGGGATTGCCATCAGTACCGATGTCCTTAAGACACTTTAACGACCAGTGCAGCACCGGTATCTCCGGCCGCGCATCCTGCAAACAATCCATAACCACCACCAAGGATAACTAACTCTTCAATCATTTCAATAATACCGCGTCCAGCGGTGGGTCCCTGGGGATGTCCGTAAATAAGAGAACTACCGTAATTATTGAATTTCATGACATCAATGTTAAACTCTTTAGCCAGGCATAAATCGTTGGCTGCAAATGGATTATGGGTCTTGATGACCTTTACATCCTTGATATCAACCCCAGCTTTATCCAAAGCCATTTTCGCCGCAGGTGCCACGGCCATAGCCATATGAGCCTTGGGGGCGCGAGCAAAACCGTAGGAAAGTACCTGAATTTCGATATTGTTATCGGTGCTAAGTTCACGTGCTTTTTCCCTGGTGCATAAAATAACCCCACAGTTACCATCAGCCGGGTGGGTTTGAGCGCCAAATGTATGTGCTCCTCCCTCAATAACCGGTCTTAATTTGGCCAGCCCTTCTTTGGTTGTGGCAGACACGCCTTCGTCCGCTTCAAGTGCTACGGTTGTCTTTTTGTTCTTTTTATATTCCACCGAGAACATGTAACGTTTCTGAAACTCCCGGTCGTTAGCCAATGCATCCAAGTATTGCTCGTAACGCCTCAAAGCTACCGCATCACAGTCTTCTCTGGTAATTCCGCCTACCTTATTGACACAATTTTCTGCAGTCTGGATCATGGGTACTTTCCCCCAGGGGTCGTAGTTGAAGTTGTCCATCCCCCAGTTTTCCGCAATTACCTCTCCACCTGGACCTTGGGGATTAGGCCAGATAGTATGCGGCATATTAGACATGCGGTCTGTCATAAGGCAGAATACGTTTTCATAAAGGCCTGTTTCAATGCCTGCTGCCGCTTGGTTTATGCAGGTCGTAGATGTGGAACAAGCCTGGGGGATATGGCAACCGGGTATGTCCTCAGCTCCCATGAGTGCAGCCGCCCAAGGTCCGGCGTAAAAAGTATGCAACTGCCCAACGCTTTTTCCCACAAAGAGGTATTCAAATATCTTTACATCAATTTCCTTTACCGCCAGCCACCTTTTGGCAGTAGTCGCCCCTAATACGATGGAATTTTCATTTTGCAGGCTACCCTGCCAGCGGGCAAAGGGGGAACTAAAATATCCGCGATAAGGAATAAATGCTTTCGAATACATATAAATACCCTCCTATTAATTTATTTTTTGTTACCTTGACCTTCCATTTATATAACTTATTATACTATATATTATACTACTTACTATACTATATATTATACTACATACTTACCTGCTTCTGAAATAGCCGCGGCTATCTCTTGTCTAAGGGCTACAGTGTTCCGGGGGGTAAACCGGGACAGCGATTGTAGACTTTCCAGGAGGCTTGTCAGTTCATTACCCTCAGCAAGAGCTGCCAAAGTTTCTTCAGCTACATGTACCAAAATACCAAATGTTGAATTAATATAAGCTTGAGCTAAATTCAATTTAAGCTTTGCGTCTGCCGCACCTGCATTGGCCATTGCTTTATCAGCCCGGAGCCAGGCGCTTTCCATTGCAAAAGTCCCAATGGCTAAATCCGCCAGCCTGCTCAATATTTCTTGATGTTTGTGCAAATTCTCCCCGTACTTCTGAAGCCCGGCGTCTATGGTCAGCAGAAATATTTCCTTGGCCGCCTGCACTAACTCCGCTTCTCCTTCTCGCGCTGCAATTCCAGCGGCGAGTTGTCCCCGAAGTTTCTCGATTGCTTCCTGGAGGGGCAAATCTCCTTTGGCTGCCCGGCGCAGCAGGGTAATGGGAATCAAACTACGGTTAATTTCATTGGTCCCTTCAAAAATACGGTAAACCCTAGCATCTCTGTACAGTCTTTCAATGGTATATTCCGAGCTGAACCCATAACCGCCATGGACCTGTACGCCTTCATCCACGCAATAAGCAACAGCCTCGGTGGCAAAGATCTTGTTCATCGAGCACTCCAGGGCATATTCTTCAATACCTTTGGCAGCAATCCGGCCCCCGTCAGCACCCGAAGTATCCAGGCTATGCAGCATGTTTTCCAGCAGTCCTCCGGTACGATAGAGCATGCTCTCAGCCGCATAAATTTTTATCGCCATTTCAGCTAGTTTTTCCTTAATCATGCCAAAACTAGCAATGGGAGTTTTGAACTGTTTGCGGTCATTGGCATAGGTGGCGGCCAGTTCCAGGGCAAACTTGGCGTGGCCTAACGAATTTGCGGCCAGTTTATAGCGGCCCAAATTAAGGATATTAAAAGCCACTATATGTCCCCGGCCAATTTCAAATAACAAATTTTCCACCGGCACCTTTACATCATCTAAAATCAGGGTCCTGGTGGAAGAACCCTTGATACCCATTTTCTTTTCTTCCGGACCAGTAGACAAGCCCTCGGAATCCCCATCTACAATAAAGGTAGTAAACTTGTCCCCATCTATCTTGGCGTAAACAATGAATACATCCGCCATACCGGCATTAGTAATAAACTGTTTGGTTCCGTTTAAGATATAATGCTTGCCGTCGGGACTCAAAACGGCCTTGGTCCTGATAGCCATGGCATCTGAGCCCGCTTCCGGTTCGGTCAAGGCATAAGCGCCAATTTTTTCGGCGCTGACTATTCCGGGCAGATACCTTTTCTTTTGGTCGTGGTTGCCGAAAAAGACGATTGGCATACTGCCGATACCGGTCTGACCGCCCTGGGTCATGGCAAAGGAGCCGGCCCGGCCCATACATTCGGCGATAATGGTGGAGCTGATTTTGTCCATTTCCATACCATCATACTCTTCCGGAATATCGCTTCCCAGTAACCCCAACTCTCCACAGGCCTCAAGAAGTTCTCTGATTATGCCTTCCTTCTGGGATTCAATTTCTTCAATTCTGGTTAGAATGCTATCAGCAACAAAGCCTGCAGCAGTACGATAAATCAAGATATGCTCTTCGGTAAAATCCTCGGGGGTGAAGATAGCCTGGGGGTCGGTTTGTCCGAAGATGTAGCTTCCCCCTTTGGGTAAGTTTATCATTTGGTCACCTCTCATTTTGCTGAAAACCGCATTAATTTTTACTTATTAGTAAATTTAGGTTTTCTTTTTTCCATAAATGCTCTCATGCCTTCTTTGCTGTCTGCGCTGGCAAATGCAGTTATAGAATTTTGGATTTCAAGGGTTAAGGCCGATGCAATATCAATGTTTAACCCTGTGTTTATTGCTTCCTTGGCCATTTTCATGGCCACTGCAGGTTTTGAAGCCAATTTTTGGGCCAGCTTTTGGGCCTCTTCCTGAAGAGTATCCAATGGTACCACCCTGTTTACCAAACCAAGTTTTTCAGCAGTGGCAGCATCAAAAATGTCACCCAGGAAGATTAGTTCCTTGGCTTTGGCTGCACCAATAAGTCTTGAAAGGCGCTGGGTACCGCCTGCACCGGGGATGATACCCAGATTGATTTCGGGCTGGCCAAATTTGGCGGTATCGGATGCCAAGCGAAAATCGCAGGTAAGGGCAAGTTCACAGCCACCACCTAAAGCAAGGCCATTGATAGCTGCAATGACCGGCTTACCTAAATTTTCAATTTTTTCTAGGGCTACTCTGGATTTCTGGCAGAAGCTGTATGCTTCTATTGGGGTTAATTTAACCATTTCGGTGATATCTGCGCCAGCTGCAAAGGCTTTGTCTCCGGCGCCGGTAATGATCACAGCTTTAATGGAATCATCAGCCTGCAGTTCGTCGGCAGCTTGATTAAGTTCCCGGAATACCTGGCTGTTCAGGGGATTCATCGGGGGACGGTTCAGAGTGATAGTGGCCACTCCGTTTTCTTTATTCAATTGAATTACTTCATAGGTCATGGGCATACTTCCCTTTCTTTTTATATATATTATAAACCAATTTTTGAATCAAATAAATTTTTTCTAAAACAAAAATTTTCTAAGTGCAGTTTTTAAGTATTAACATTAATGTCTATTTTACCTGGGTGAGCATACCTGCACCAAGCTATATTGGGCCTTATATAAAATATAAAGCAGTAAAAAAGAAAAACAAATCGCTTAAAAGCGTGAAGCTAAGTTGTAAAAGGGTGAATCAAGGATTAACCTTTTTAGGTTAATCCTTGATTCAATTATTACTTACCTTTTTTCATAGGAAACACACCACCGTGGATACTTCTGGCATCGGAAACGTTAAAGAAAGCATTGGGGCAAATGGAATTGACTAAATTAAGTGCCTTGTGCAGGTCCTTACGTTTGATCATTACAAATAGCATGGTTCTTGCACCGTCTCTGCCGCATCCCTGCACCGAGGTAATACCAAAACCTTCTTCGCGCATCAAGCGTGTAAACTCTTCTACCATTTCTCGGGGTGGCACAATATGAATAGATAAGAACCCGATAGCCAATTTTGATTCAATAACACTGCCCAAGAAATTCCCCGTTGCAAAACCGCCCGCATAGGCAATAATTTTACCCGGGTCATCCAAACCGCCCTTAAGAACTTCGTTTAAAGCCAATACAAAAATCGATACCTCAAAGAAACCTATTACTGCAGCCCATGCGCGCCGATCCCGCATCAACATCAAAATACGCACTACATCCAGTGACATATCGGCTACCCGGGCGAAAAAGATAAATAAATAAGAAAAAATAATTGGGAACCATTGTTCCACTTATAAACCCTCCATTTTCATTAGAGCCAACAGTTGTTAGTTTGTCCCTTAAAATATAATAGGAACCAGCAATGCGTTCCCATTATGTTTCAATATTCGTTTTACACTTTCTTTTTCCTGCTTACTTAAAATGATGCGTTTATATTTTTGTCTTTATCACGTAAAATCCCATAATAACTGTCCAAAAGACGGTTAGTGCAGTTAAATGCAGAAATTTTTTCCGCATTTAATTCGGCATTATGGCCCATCGAATACAGCAGATTCTTATCCTCCAATAAATCTATTATTTTGCCTACAAATCGGTCCAGGTTCAAATCAGTAAGAAAACCGTCTATGCCATCCTCAACCATTTCCGATACACCAAAGGCCCTGACTGCCACTACCGGTAACCCGGCGGTTTTAGCCTCCCCGATTACCAGACCCTGTGTTTCGGTGACTGAGGCGAAGGCAAAAATATGAGCGCTGTTATATGCCAGAGCTGTTTCCTCACCGGTAAGGGTTCCGGTGAATATAACCTGGTCAGCTATGCCTAGATTCTGGCATTGTTTAATCAAGGTTTCTTTTTCCGGTCCGTTACCAACCAATACCAGTCTGGTATCAGGGAACAAATTAACTATTTTTTTAAAACTGTTGATAATAAAGATAAAATTCTTTTCCTTGCCCAGGCGGCCCACGGACATTATTATTCTACTTGCGGGGCTAATGTTGAATTTTTTTTGCAGCCAGTCTTTTTGGTCCTTGCGGAAATCCTCCAGTTTAATCCCGGTGGGAATAGCCCGGATTTGAGTTGCCACACCCCAACTTTTAAGATGTCTCGTTATAACTCCAGTGGGTACAATCACCAGATCACAATTATTACAAAACTCTGTGCAGAACTTTTTGGTTATTTCTCTGGTCAGGTTCTGACCAAAAGGTACATAATGCACATATTGGTCGTATAAAGTGTGAAAAGTGAACACTAAGGGCAAGTTAAGTTTTTTGGCCCACCTAGCTCCCAACCGGCCCATCATAAAGGGGGAATGAACATGAATGATGTCCAGACCAAGTTTTTTTAGCAGGGGACGCAAACGAAAAGAAAAGGGTAACGCCAGCGTGAAATCGCTGTTTGTCGGTGCAGGTATGGATGAAAACCTGAAAACACCCCGTTCACTATGCCCACAATTGGGATAGGCAGGAGCGAAAATAAACGTTTCGTGACCCTGAGCCTGGAGTTCTTCCGAAAATGTTTCAATTGACCTTACCACTCCGCTGGTGTAAGGACTGTAGCTATCAGTAAAAATACCAATTTTCAGGCCCAAAAATGGTCACTCCTTTCATTAGATATTAAACCCTCTTTACTCAGGCAGTGGCCATATAATCTCCATCTGGGTTATGCGCCACCCATCGGGAGTGTTATGTAGGTTAAAAGATGTAAACCCTTGCCCGGCAACGCTCCCATCAGGGTTGGTTTCCAATGAATAGGCCAGTACTAGGGCGGTATTTCCATCGTTATAAACAATATGACACTTTGAGGCAAAAGTCAAGGTATGCCAGTCTGTGCTTGCACTTCTGAATTGTTCAACCGAATCAATCAAGTCTGTCAGCAATGTGCCGGCGTATAGACGGCCGAGTTCTTCTTTGTAGTCCGGTTCGTTTACCCAACCACTGTACTCTACCGCTTCTATAACTGTTTGCTTAACCTTTTGCGCATCACCTGATTTTTCCTGGTCAATGGGAAAATCGGCCAGACAATAATAGTTGAAAAACAAGGAAAACAACATAATTAGAGGTGCTGAGTATAGTTTCATTGCCAAATCCCCCCGGAAATATATGTTAATTAAGTTATATTAACATATATTTCCAAAAGGTGCACCCCAAAACATTATAAACTACACCTATTAAATTGTAGAGAACTGGTGGTGTTAATTAATTCACTAGAAAAGTATACTTTGCCATCACGGAAAGGGGACACACCCTAAGCGGAAAGGGGACACACCCCTTCGGGGAATGTCCCCAACGTATGAATGTCCCCAACGTATGAATGTCCCCAACGTATGAATGTCTTAACGAAGTGAAATGAAGAATCTCTAAAGCCGCTTAAAAACTTAGATTCTTCGCTGCGCTCAGAATTACCACGCGTACCCGCACCACGATAAACGAATACAACTTACCGGTTGTTATTTATAATTGACAAAATTATTCACTCTGTTCAAATTAAGCTTGTCATCCTGAGCGCAGCGAAGGATCTGGTTTTAAGATTCTTCGCTGCGCTCAGAATGACAGGCTTAATGACAAAGTTCTTCACTTCTTGTATTCATAGCCATGACAATCTTGTCTCTTTGCCATATTAATTGACTTTTTCAGTGCCCTCCTGATTGGGCGCGCCTTTTTTAGGGGTTTTATAATCTCCTGCTGTTTTCTGGTCGTAGTTGAATAGCGCCCGGATTGGTGACAGCTTTGTCTAACAGGGCGATTATTTTATCCCGATCCCTGTTTAACGTGCCACTAAGCGGCAGGTAGTTTGATGCATGGTTGGCGCGAAAAACGCATTGCGTTAAGTTTACATTTTCAAGTAGTAATTTAAGTTCTTTAAACATATCTATTATGTTGGGTACCACAAATTCGCCTCGTTGTACTTTACGGTATAGAGGGGTGTTTCGTACTACCATCAGCGTGAGTATTCCTGCATAATTAGGGTCAATGCTACTTAACACCTTGGCGGTATCTGTGGCGTGTCCGCGCCACAAAACGGTGCCGCCCAGACCGTTAATGATAGTAACTGAAAGTTCAAATCCCGCTTCTATAGCCTTTCTGCCTGCTTCCACCATTTGCGTGGGGGTTACCCCTTTACATACAGCCTTTAGGATTTCTTCGTTGCCGCTTTCCAAACCCATATAAAGTAGACTTACGCCTGAGTTGCGAATATCTCTTAATTCAGCCGGGGTTTTAGCCAGTATATCAATGGGGCCTGCATACATACTGACCCTTTCCAGGCCGGGAAACTTATTGTAAAGGTGTTCAGCCGTTTGTATGATTAGCGGTGCCGGAGCTGCCAGCGCGTCACCATCGGCCAGGAAAACCCTGCGCACGTTGACCATTTCCTGTGCGCAATGGTCAATATCCTTTTGAACTTCTTCCCAAGACTTAATGCGAAATTTTTTACTCCTAAATGAAACACAAAAAGTACAGGCGTTGTGCCGGCATCCAATGGTTAATTGTAGGATTAGGCTGAATGCTTCACTGGGCGGTCTGAATACTGGTGGTTCTAGGTGCATAATGCTCATCCTCTCCTTAACCTTTCGACTAAATAAGGTCTCGTTAAGTCCCCAGGCAAATGCCCAAATGTCTGGCCACCTTGACCATCTCGCCATCCACCGGGACAGTGCGCAGCTCCCCAACGGCCTCGGCCAGCGGAACTGAATCTATGTTCAGGCCTTTCAAACAGGCCATCTTGCCAAAATTACCTTCAGCCACCAAGTTTACAGCCCCCACCCCGTAACGGGTAGCCAAAATGCGGTCAAAGGCCGTAGGCGATCCGCCTCTTTGCAGGTGGCCCAGCACAGTCACTCTGCTCTCCTTGCCGGTAGATGATTCTACTGCTTGGGCTACCGCATCGCCGATGCCGCCCAGTCGGATCGGGTCAAAGCTACCCTCAACCATTTTTTTGACCACCATTTCACCATCTTTGGGCTTGGCCCCTTCCGCCACTACAATAATGCTAAACTTTTTCTTTTCCTTACTGCGGGCATTGATTTTTTCTACCACCACATCCATGTCGTATGGTATTTCCGGCATTAAAATTACGTCTGCCCCGCCGGCCAATCCCGAGTATAGTGCTATCCACCCGGCGTAACGTCCCATTACTTCCAGCACCATTACCCGGTGATGGGATTCGGCAGTAGTGTGAAGCTTATCCAGCGCTTCAGTTGCAGTGGCCAGGGCAGTGTCAAAACCAAAAGTCTGGTCGGTGGCGGATAGATCGTTGTCAATTGTTTTTGGCACTCCCACAACCTTAAGACCTTGATCATGCAGCTCATTGGCAATAGCCAAGCTTCCGTCACCGCCGATAACAATCAATGCTTCAATGCCATGAATACTAATGTTTTCAAAGACCCGGTCGGAGACATCCGAGTAAATTATTTCTTCGCCCTTGGTAACGGGGTAATGAAAAGGGTTGTCACGGTTGGTAGTGCCTAAAATGGTACCACCAATGGGCAGTATGCCCCCTACGTTAGCTTCGGTAAGTTCCCGCGCTTGGTTTTTAATCAATCCGCCAAAACCGTTTTCGAAACCTACCACCGACATGTTGTAAACCCGAGTAGCTGATTTAACTACGGCCCGAATCACCGCGTTCAGCCCGGGCGCGTCCCCTCCTCCGGTTAGCACGCCTATTCTTTTAACGGCAGACTTAACCAAACTATCGCCTCCCCTTGGATAGTGTTAATTGTGGGCTTATGCAACAAAGTTATATAATTGTCGATATGAATTGCTGCAAGTGCCGGTTTAGTGCTTCCGGTTTCTCCAGCATCATCATATGCCCAGCTTCTTCTATTATTTCCATACGTGCGTTATTAATTTGCTCTGCCAGGTAACAGCTGAACTTAACTGGCGTGAGACGGTCTCCTGAAGCCCCGATTACCAAAGTAGGCACCTTAATTTCTTTAACCCGAACCATCACATCAAAGTTCTCGCAGGCGGTAAAGTCGTTGTAATAAACGTCAGGATTTGTTTGTACCATTTCCTCCCTGGATAAGTTAATTAGTTCGGCAGGAGTGCCCGGCCCATAAGCCAGGTCAAGCAGGGGTAAAAAGTGTTTGCCGGCACCGAAATGCTCCAGCACATCAGGCAACACCCGCAGCCGTGCCCCGGTACCCACTAGGACCAGTCCGGCCAATTGTTCCGGAAACCGCAGCGCAAAATTCATAGCAATAGCCCCGCCCATCGAGTGTCCGGCCAAGATAAAACGCGGCCCAACTACGCGTTCGGCAAAATCATAAATAAAATTGGTGTATTCATCAATACTTTGAGCACTCTTTCCCTCTGAAAGGCCGTGGCCGGGCAAGTCAACGGCCAGAGTAAGCAACTCCCGACCCAGCGATGGAACCTGGCCGGCCCAGTGCCGGTGATTACCCCCGGCACCGTGGATGAAAATAACTGTTCCCCGGGGCTCGTAGCCGGGAACGCAGGCCAGATAGTGATACATCTGGCCATTTATATATACATTAGGCATTTTTGACACTCCCCGGTTTAAAAAAAATACCGGTACCGGACCGGTATTTTTAACAAATATGTCAGTCAAGCAACATGCTTCATACAATCTAGATTAATGGTGCACATCACATGATTGCTCCTGGGTTTTTCCGTGGTCATCATATTTTTTCCAGCCCAGGGCGAAGGCCCAAGCTATGGCTAGCATGGCCACAGCAGTTACGATACCGAATATAATTCCCTGCCACCAGCTTTCAAAAAACATGTTCCTCAACTCCTTCCCTTTATAAGGACGAATTCAAATCAATTAGCACGGTCTTATTAACATCGGTTATTTCATTATTATTCCCATTCCTTTCGCTTCGCTCAAGGCACAAAACGTAATGAAAT
>JAENYQ010000065.1 GCA_016841675.1 Desulfotomaculum sp. | reverse complement strand
ACCACGATAAACGAATACAACTTACCGGTTGTGCTATTTATAATTGACAAAATTATTCACTTTGCAGGTTAAGCTTGTCATCCTGAGCGTAGCGAAGGATCTGGGTTTTAAGATTCTTCGCTGCGCTCAGAATGACAGATTCGTTGTATTCATAGCAATGACAAGTGGTTCTGAATGACAAGCGGTCTATTCGTTTTTAAAAACCCAGAATTTTTCTCAGTTTTTTGGCCTGGGCCCGGCTGACCGGGACTTCACTGTTTAGCTTGTCTTCCACTACCAGATTGTAAGTGCCGTTGAAAAAGGGCACTATTTCTCTTACTTTATGCAGGTTTACCAGGTAACAGCGGTGGGTGCGGAAAAATACCTGCGGGTTTAGTCTGGCTTCTAGTTCTTTAAGCGTAAAACGGGTTAGTAATTTATCATTATGGGTTTTGATGTATATATAGTCTTGTTCAGTGAACGCGAAGAAAATATCTGACTCGGCCACCAGTACGGTCTTGCCCTGTTTTTCAGCCGGTATGCGGTCTATTTTAATTGTCGATGGGTCCACTTTGTTTTTAGCGGCGGTTGTTTTAGCATCCTCTCCGCTCTCTGGTGGCGATTCTTGGTAAGCTTTGACCACCTTGTCTATAGCCTTTTTCAAACGTCCGGGTTCCACCGGCTTAAGCAGGTAATCCACTGCGTTTACTTCAAATGCCTGGACTGCATAATCGTCATAGGCTGTAACAAAAATCACATGTGGTTGTTTGGGCAGTTCCTGAATAGCGGCGCCCAGTTCCAGACCGCTCATGCCTGGCATGGATACGTCCAAGAACAGAACTTGATAGTCAAGGGCATTAATCAAGGCCAACGCTTCTTGTGCGTTTGTAGCCTCCCCTACTATTTCTACATCGCTAAAGCTGCTTAAAAGAAATCGCAGTTCCTGGCGGGCCGGGTATTCGTCATCAACAATCAATGCCTTAAGCTTCATGTACCAGTTCCTCCTTTTTTGCAGTGGGACACGCCAATGGAATACGAACGTATATCGAAGTACCTTCCCCATAGACGCTGACGATACGCAAACCGTATTCTGCACCGAACAGGCCTTTCAACCTTTCATGAACGTTGCTTAACCCCACCCCGTTTCCAGAACCGAAACCGGGTGTAAGTACCTTCGTCTGCAGCGCAGGTTCAATGCCTACTCCGTCATCTCTGATGACGATTAACATCTCGTTATCGTGCTTGCGTACCGTAACCTGCACTGTACCCTGACCGGGCTTGGGCAGAATACCGTGCTTGATGGCGTTTTCCACCAGCGGTTGAATGGTTAGCACAGGAACCTTGTATTCCAGGAGTTCTTCATCTATTTTTCTAACTACCCGGAGTTTGTCCCTAAATCTAGCTCGCTCCAAAATCAGGTAAGTATTGAGATATTCAATTTCTTCCTTTAGAGTGTTAAAGTGGCCGTGACGCTTTAAAGCATGGCGAAAAAATGAAGCCAGCCGGATTAAAAGACGCCTGGCTGTCTCTGGATTGGTCCGGCTGAACATAATAATGGTGTTCAGCGTGTTGAATAAAAAGTGCGGGTTAATCTGGGCGTGCAGTGCATCCAGTTCGGCCTTGGTGATTAATTGAGCCTGTCGGTCCAGTTCGGCCAGTTCCATTTGCATACCCAAAAGTTGAGCTACCCCTATTGCCAGTTTTACAGTGGATGGAGACATATCACCCTGCTGAGTGCGGTAGAGTTTGACGGTGCCCATTACTTCGTTTTTGCACCTTAACGGAACAACCACGGCGGACTGCAGCGGGCAATTGGGAACCGGGCAGTCCAACCCGTAGTTGTCCTGGATTATTTTCATTTCGCCGGTTTTAATTACCTCGCGGGTGGCGATGGTCATAATCGGGCCCCCGGCTTTATGATGGTCGGAACCGGCGCCAATGTAAGCCAGCACCCTTGCCCGGTCGGTGATAGCAACTGCAGCCACATCGGCGATTTTACGAATTATTTCGGCAGTAATACCGGCTGTCTCCTCGTTCAGCCCCCGGCGTAAAAAAGGCAGGGTCTGGTTGGCAATCTGCAGGGTGGGGTCAAGTGGTTCGTCGGAGATACCGGCGTGCGAATCGCTGCGGCTGGTAATGGTAACTATGGCAATAATTAATGGTGCCAGTCCGGTGACGACGAACAGCAGTATCCCATGCCAGAGAAACGGTTGCCAAAAATAAGCTAGTGTCAGGGCAGGGACGTTAAAGACAAGCCACAAGAGCATCAACCTTTTTGTCGTGCTCTCCCAGGTCAATTGTCACCCCTCCCTTGGACTGATGAAGATAAATTTAAATTTTCAATAAAATTGGTCAACTATATAAGTATTCGACGGTATCGTTACTATTCCTGCAGTACGTAATAAATATCAATCTACTGTAAAATAACAATACTATAACCATAGGTACAGATAGGTACAGTAAAGTAAACAAGGGGGGCTCTAATACGCCCCCCTTGTTTACATACCAAGTGCTCATGTAATGCATTTAAAGGTTTTACTGACGGTTCTTAATCAGGCCGTCGACCACAGCGGGGTCGGCCAGGGTGGAAGTGTCACCCAAAGATTCAATTTCACCGGCTGCCACCTTGCGTAAAATCCGGCGCATAATCTTTCCGCTTCTGGTCTTGGGCAGACTGGGCGAGAAGTGAATCTTGTCCGGGGTGGCAATGGGACCGATTTCCTTGCGGACGTGTGCTACAAGCTCTTTTTTGAATTCCTCGCTGGGTTCAATGCCCTCTTTTAAGGTAACGTAGGCGTAGATGCCTTCCCCCTTGATATCATGCGGGTAGCCAACCACGGCGGCTTCGGCCACCTTGGCATGTGCCACCAGTGCGCTTTCCACTTCGGCTGTTCCCAAGCGGTGGCCGGATACGTTAATCACGTCGTCAACCCGGCCCATCAGCCAGAAGTAGCCGTCTTTATCTTTACGTGCTCCGTCACCCGTGAAGTAATAGCCCGGGTACTGTACGAAATACGTATTTTTAAACCGGTCGGGGTCGCCGTAAACACCGCGCATGATACCGGGCCAGGGCTTGGATATGACCAGGTAACCGCCCTCGTTGGCTTCGGCTTCGCTGCCGTCCTGGCGTATAATTTTGGGGTTGACCCCAAAGAACGGCAGGGTTGCCGATCCCGGCTTGGTCGGAACCGCCCCGGGCAGCGGGGTAATCAATATGCCTCCGGTTTCGGTTTGCCACCATGTGTCAACGATGGGGCAGCTTTCCTTACCAATGACCCGGTGGTACCACATCCAAGCTTCAGGGTTAATTGGCTCACCCACGGTGCCAAGCAGGCGCAGTGAAGTTAAATCCCTGCCCTGGGGCCACTTCTCGCCGTCGCGCATCATGGCCCGAATAGCGGTGGGAGCAGTGTAGAAAATGTTCACCCCGAATTTTTCAACCAACGCCCAGAACCGGTCGGGCTGCGGGTAATTGGGCACGCCCTCAAACATCAGTGAAGTAGCCCCGGCTGATAGTGGACCATATACGATGTAGCTGTGGCCGGTAACCCAGCCAATGTCAGCCGTGCACCAGAATATATCCTGATCTTGGCAATCAAAAATGTATTTAAAGGTTGTGGTGACATAAGTCAGGTAGCCCCCGGTAGTATGCATAACACCCTTGGGTTTGCCGGTGCTCCCGCTGGTGTATAGAATGAACAGCGGATCTTCGGAGTCCATTTGTTCTGGTTCACTATCCTTACTTGCGCCGGCCATCAGATCATGCCACCACATATCGCGGCCTTCCACCATGTTGCAATCCTGGTCCACCCTCCGGACTACCACACAGTTCTTAACATCCGGGCAGTTTGCCAAGGCCTGATCCGCGTTGTCTTTGCTGTTTAGCAATTTGCCGGCCCGATAACCGTAGTTACAGGTAATTAGCGTATCTGTATTGCAGTCCTGAATCCTGTCCTTTAGAGCGTCCGGGCTAAAACCGCCAAATACGATACTGTGAATGGCACCGATCCTGGTGCAGGCCAGCATGGCGATGGCTAACTCGGGAATCATGGGCAGGTAAATGGTGACCCTGTCCCCGCGCTTAACGCCGAGGCTTTTTAGTACATTAGCAAATTTGCTAACTTCCCGGTGCAGCTGTGCAAATGTATAAGTTCTGACTTCCTCCTCTGGCTCACCCTGCCAGATTATGGCTGCCTTGTTTTTACGCCATGTATTCAGGTGCCGGTCCAAGCAATTGTATGATACGTTTAATTTAGCGCCGCGAAAATAATTGATATAGATATTATCAGTAAAATCATACTCCTCAACGGCGTCCCATTTTTTAAACCACTCGATGTTTTCTTCGGCCATCTGGGCCCAGAATTCTTCCGGTTGTTCTGCCGACTTGCGGTAAAGTTCGTCCCGTTGTTTTCTGTCGCCAATCCGGGCTAGTTTGGAAAACTCATCGGACGGCTTGAAAACTCTGTTTTCGGTCATTAGACTCTGTACGCTTCCACTTTTTTCACTTGCCATGTAAATCCCCCCCTGGTTTTATAAGGCAGTACCCGTTCATATATATCTGGGACGGTTACCTGCAACTTTGCTTGACTTGAACCTTTGCACCTTCACCCCCTCAGTACAAAGCTTTAAATGGTGGCAATAAATAAAATAATCCAAATATTTTCTTTAGTCTGAAAATTGGCGACGGTATTGAAAATTGCTTTCTGTTGTCTAATTAAATAGTACACTAAAAAGTTACGGAAATTAAGAATTTACCTGTTAGTTAGCATAAATCAAGACTAAAAGGCGTAATAGCTCAATTGAATGGTCAATCTTTAAAACGGGGTTTCATTGTAAAAGGGACCGACGGGTTTAACCAGCCTGAAAGCCTGTCATTATTTTTAGCTGCCGGAAGACGCCAGTTGGGCTATGGTGACGGTGTCAATGTGGCTGTTTTCAAAAACCTTAAACTCATTTAAATCCAGTCTTAATATTTGGGCTTGCTTGATCGGAATGGTTTAAATTTATTAAAAATCAATGAGCAAATATAAATGCTGTTTTTGGTTTTTAGCAATGCAAGTTGAAACGTAGTTTCAAAAAAAAAGCCAGGTACAGGTCAAATGAAGTTAACCAAGAATGTTACATTGCTTTCATTATACTAGAAGACTGCCGGGTTTGGACAGGATGAAATAAGTTTTAAACGCTGCTGTCCGGTGTAAAACCGGGCAGCAGCGGGGAGAGAGACAAAAAAAAGGACAGGCTAAAATCAGCCTGTCCTTTTTTTTGAAGTTATGCTTTTTCCAATTTTACCGAACATACTTTTAGTTCAGGTATTTTGGAGATGGGGTCTCGCACCGGGTTGGTCAACTTGTTGATGGCCACCGCGGGGAAATGGAATGATGTGAATACCAGGCCTTGCGGTACCACGTCAGTAAGTTTTACCTTTACTTCCACTTGGCCGCGGCGGGATGTTAACCGTACCATGTCGCCATCAGAGATATTTATAGCACAAGCGTCATCAGGGTTAATTTCCAGGTATTCCGTACCGTAGTGCACTTCCAGAGCTCCGGTGCGCTGGGTCATGGTGCCGGTATGATAATGGAAATGACGGCGCCCGGTACTAAGTAGTAACGGATACTCCCGGTCTGGCTGTTCCGCCGGGGGAATGTATTCTACCGGGTTGAATTTACCCAGTCCCCGGACAAACTTATCTTTGTGCAAGTAAGTTGTGCCCGGATGTTCTTCGTTGGGACATGGCCACTGGATGCCCTCCTTGTCCAGGCGCGCGTAAGATATACCTGCGTAGGAAGGAGTTACCGAAGCGACTTCGTCAAATATTTCGGCGGGTGATGCGTAGCGCATGGGGTAGTTCATGGCGGTGGCTACGTTACAGATAATTTGCCAGTCAGCCTTGGAATCACCCACCGGGTCTATCGCTTTACGCACCCGCTGTACCCGGCGCTCAGTATTGCTAAATGTGCCCTCCTTTTCGGCAAAACTGGCGGCGGGCAGCACCACATCGGCCAGAGCTGCCGTTTCGGTGAGGAATATGTCCTGAACCACCAGAAAATCCAGTTTTTGCAGAGCATGCACTACGTGATTGGCATCCGGGTCTGAAAGCACCGGGTTTTCGCCCATAATATACATGGCTTTAACACTGCCGTTTGAGGCACCTTCCAGCATATCGCCCACGGTCAGACCTGGTTGGGCCGGTAGTTCGCTTACGTTCCAGGCTTTGGCAAACTTAACTCGGTGGTCCTCTACAGTTACGGCTTGGTAACCGGTATATACGTTGGGCAGTGCGCCCATGTCGCAGGCACCCTGTACGTTATTTTGCCCTCGCAGGGGATTGACTCCGCTGCTGGGTTTGCCTATCTGCCCGCACAGCATGGCCAGGTTGGCCACGGCAAAAACATTATGGGTGCCGCAAATATGCTGGGTAATTCCCATGGTATAAAGAATCGTGGCACTGGGAGCCTGAGCGTAGCCCCGGGCCACCTCTTTTATGGTTTGGGCCGGGATGCCGGTGATTTCGGCAGCGTATTCCGGTGTATACCGGGCCACTGTATCTTTTAGGGCCTCAAAATCCTCGGTTCTATTGGCCACAAAATCTTTGTCCCATAGCTCTTCACTGATAATTACATGGGCCATACCATTGAGCAGGGCGATGTCCGACCCGGACTTTAATTGCATATGCACATCGGCCAGTTCCGCTATTGCGGTACGCCGCGGATCTGCCACCACCAGGGTCGACCCGTTGCGCCTGGCTTTTTTCACCTGTAGGCTGATAATGGGGTGCGATTCGGTGGTATTGGTACCGATGGCCAGAATAAAATCAGCCTTGGCAATTTCCTCAATACTGTTGGTCATTGCACCGCTTCCAAATGCAGTCGCCAGACCGGCGACGGTGGGAGCGTGTCAAAGACGGGCGCAGTGGTCGATATTATTGGTACCGAACACCGCGCGGGTGAGTTTTTGCATCAGGTAATTCTCTTCGTTGGTGCAGCGAGCCGAACTGAGCACGGCCAGCGCATCGGGGCCGAACTGTTTTTTGGCATCGCTTAACTTTTGAGCCACCAGGTCGATGGCTTCTTCCCACGATGCCTCAACCAATTGACCATCCTTTTTAATTAACGGGCTGGTCAGGCGCTCGGGGTGATGAATAAACCCGTAACCGAAACGTCCTTTTACACACAGCGCTCGCCCGTTGACATCACCGTCGCAGGATGTGATGCCCACAACTTTGTTGTCTTTGACATTCAATTCAAAGTTGCAACCGGTGCCGCAATAGGGGCAGGTGGTTTTTACTTTTTTAACTTCCCAGGTCCGGACGGTTGTACGCAAGACTTTTTCCTGCAGCGCTCCTACCGGGCAAACTGCTACGCAGTTACCGCAGAATACGCATTCCGAGCCGGAAAGGGGCATGTCCATAGCCGGTGTTACTTTGGCATCAAAGCCACGGTAAGCAAACTCGACGATGTTATTACCCTGGATTTCCGCGCAAGCACGCACGCATTTGCCGCACAGGATGCATTTATTCATATCTCGGACGATAAAAGGATTATCGTCCTCAAGAGGGAAATTGTGTTTTTCGCCTTGGAAAAAATCAGTTTTTACGCCGTACATGTAAGCGTAATCCTGCAGACTACAGTCTCCGTTTTTACCGCAGGTAAGACAATCCATCGGGTGGTTGGCCAGCATTAACTCTAGTATGGTTTGCCTGGCCTCGATTACTGCAGGTGAATCGGTGTGTACTACCATGCCTTCGGTGGCCTCGGTAACGCAGGAAGCGGGCAGGTTGCGCATGCCTGGTATTTCAACTATGCACATGCGGCAGGCGCCGAATCTGGTCAGCTCGGGGTCATGGCAAAATGTTGGTATAAAAATACCCGCCTGCCTGGCAGCATCCAGCACTTTGGTCCCTTTGGGCACGGAAACTTGCAGATTGTTAATGGTTAAAGTAATCAATTCTGCCACTGGAAGTTATCCCCCCTTCCCTACTTGTCTTTGTCCAACTTGGACAGAATATCTTCTAATCCCAATGCTTCGCCCCAGGACACCCCAACAAATGCCCCGTCTTTTTTCAACTGTGGGTCAGGCGGGTGATCTAAGAATTTGAGTTCCAGTCCCAAACGTCCTTTTAGGCACAATGGTCTCCCATGGCCTGGTGCTTTGGGTATTACGCCGATGTTTGTACCGTTTTTGCTTAACACTTCAAAAGTGCATCCGCTATCACAGAAAGTGCAAGTTACCTCTTGCCGGTCAATTTCCCAAACGCGACCTTTGCCCGCCAGTGGTTTCCAGGTTAGTGCTCCGACCGGGCAAACCGTTACACAGCGGCCACAGTAGACGCATTCAGACTCACCCAGCGGGGTGTCCATGGCAGTGACAATTTTAGTGTTAAAACCGCGGTAGCCGAAATCTATGACACTGCGCTCCGGTATCGCGTTGCAAGTGCGCACGCAACGGCCGCATAGAATGCATTTATTGGCATCACGAATAATATACGGGTTGGAATCATCCAGCGGGTATTCTTTGCGCTCGCCGGTAAAGCCGGACTCTTTTACGCCATAACGAAATGCGTAATCTTGTAGTCGACAGTCGCCGTTCTTTTCGCAAGTCAGGCAATCCTGTGGGTGGTTGGCCAGGATTAGCTCTAGGATGGTCTTGCGCGCTTCCACCACCGCAGGGGACTCCGTATTTACTTCCATACCTTCGGTAGCGTCGGTAACGCATGACGCAGGCAGGTTGCGCATACCCGGTATTTCCACCACGCACATGCGGCAGGCACCGAAACGCGCAATTTCCGGGTCGTGGCAAAATGTTGGTATAAAAACACCTGCCTGCCCGGCAGCGTCCAGCACGGTGGTGCCTTTGGGCACGGTTATTTTAATCCCATTAATGGTCAATGACACGTAGGACAATTTTTTCTCCCTCCTTTGTCAGAGAGCTGATCGATTTAAAACTTATTGAAAAGGCCAATGAATAACCGGTCAATAAATTAGGCCTTGTAAATAGCTTCAAACTTGCAGCCTAAAATACAGGCGCCGCATTTGATGCACTTGGTAGTGTCAATTGTATGGGGCTGTTTTTTCTCACCTGTAATGGCGCCTGCCGGGCAACCTTTGGCGCACTTGCCGCAGCCTTTACATTTTTCCGGGTCAATTACATATGTCAACAGGTTGGGGCATACCCCGGCGGGACAGCGCTTGTCTTGAATATGGGCCAAATACTCGTTTTTAAAGTAGCGTAAGGTCGATAGGATGGGGTTGGGGCAGGTCTGGCCCAAACCACAAAGGGCGGTATTCTTCACGACCCGGCCTAAACGTTCCAGCGTATCAATGTCTTCCATCCGGCCTTCGCCGTCACAAATACGGGTTAGTATTTCCAGCATGCGCTTGGTGCCTTCTCGGCAGGGGGTGCATTTACCGCAGGACTCGGACTGGGTAAAGGTAAGGAAGAAACGGGCTACGTCGACCATACAGGTAGTTTCGTCCATTACTACCAGACCACCGGATCCCATCATGGCACCGGCCGCGGTGAGCGAATCGTAATCCACCGGCAGGTCCAGGTTTTCCTCGGGGATACATCCGCCGGAGGGACCGCCGATTTGCACAGCCTTATATTTTTTACCGTCTTGGATGCCGCCGCCAATGGTGAATATAATATCTCGCAGCGACATGCCCATGGGCACTTCCACCAAGCCGGTGTTGTTGACTTTACCGGTTAAGGCAAAAATCTTGGTCCCTTTGCTCTTTTCGGTACCCAGTGTGGCGTACCAGTCGCCACCCTGGCGCAGAATATGGGGTACGTTGGCGTAGGTCTCTACGTTATTCAGGTTGGTAGGTTTGCCCCACAGGCCGCTTTGGGCCGGGAAGGGCGGTCTTACTCTGGGCATGCCCCGGTTGCCTTCGATGGAAGTAAGCAACGCGGTTTCCTCGCCGCAGACAAATGCGCCGGCACCGGCTTTGATTTTAAGGTGGAAGTTAAAACCACTGCCTAAAATATTGTCTCCCAGAATGCCGTACTGCTCGGCCTGGGCAATGGCTATTTTTAGGCGCTCAATGGCCAGCGGGTATTCAGCCCGCACGTAGATATAACCTTCATCAGCACCCACGGCGTAACCGCAGATCATCATGCCTTCCAGCACAGCATGGGGGTCGCCTTCCAGCACGCTGCGGTCCATGAACGCGCCCGGGTCGCCTTCGTCGGCGTTACATACAGCATATTTTTTATCGCCCTCGGCTTGGCGCACAAAGCCCCACTTCATGCCGGTAGGGAAACCAGCCCCGCCGCGGCCGCGCAGGCCGGACTTTTTAACTTCATCCACCACTTCTTCCGGGGTCATGTTTAACAATGCCCTGGCAAACCCGGTATAACCGTCATTGGCAATATACTCAGCCACTTCTTCCGGGTTAATATGGCCGCAGTTGTGCAGTACCAAGCGCTGCTGCCTGGCGTAAAAAGGCACCGTCTCGTAAGTTTTACACGACTCACCGGTGGCCAGATCCTTGTAGAGAAGTCTTTCCACTACCTGCCCGGCGATCAGGTTTTGTTCCACGATTTCGGGTACATCGCTGTCTTGGACACGCACATAAAAGGTTTTATCGGGTTCAACGATCATCAGCGGCCCTTGCTCGCAAAAACCGTGGCACCCGGTCATGGTAATTTTAACTTTGTCCTGTAAGTTATGTTTTTGCAGTTCTTCTTTTAATACATCGACCAGTTTTCTAGAACCGGACGAGGTGCAGCCTGTACCGGCGCAGATAAGGATGTTTTTCTTATCGGTGCCCTCAGGTAAATGGATGCCGTTAATAATATCTTTTCTTTTCTGGCGACATGATTCGTCATCATGGCATATTGGTCCTTCCTTACGGCACTTTATGAAGTCCCGGCAAGGATTTTTTGGTTCGTGAGTGCACTTATCACAGCACTTATCCAGTAGTGTTTGCATTGCCAGGCCTCCTCTCTACTCGTAATTTTTAACCATTTTAACGGCCGAATCCGGAGACAAGCGGCCGTGGGTATCGCTGTTTACCATCATTACGGGCGCCAATCCACATGCGCCCAAGCAGGCCACGGTTTCCAGGGTATAGCGCCGGTCCTCAGTAGTTTCATTTTTAGCTACTCCGAGGTTGGTAGATACCGCATCAAATACTTTGGCGGCACCCCGCACGTGGCAGGCTGTGCCCTGACACATTCTGATAATATTGCGTCCACGAGGTTTTAAATGAAATTGGGAATAAAAGGTGGCTACTCCAAAAGTTTTGCTGAACGGAATGCCCTGAGACTGCGATATTTGTTTCATTGTTTCTGCGGGCAGGTAGCCAAAAATTTCTTGGGCCTCCTGAAGTACAGGGATTAATGCTCCCTTTACCCCCTTATACTTGGCTAACAAGTCACCAAACTCTTTTTGTTTTTCGTCATCATTTTGATGACCGCAATTACACGATGCCAAAGCTGTCTCTCCCCCTTCCTGGTATTTACGAAAAAGTCATGTTGGCCCTTTGGGTGGCCATAAGCCCTTTTATTACATGCAGTGCTCGTTACGTGGCTCGGAAGTCCAGCACCCGCTCCTCGGTGACCAACACATGAACCGGCAGATCGTACTCGCCGGGGTACACGTTGTGTCGTATTTGAAGCTCAAATGCTAGAGCGACGTATAAACAATCCGGCCTTGTGTTAAGCAGGAAGCGGTCGTAAAACCCGCCGCCGTAACCCAACCGGTTGCCTGAGGTGTCGAAGGCCACGCCCGGCACTATTACCAGGTCAATCTCTTGTGGCCGCACCGGTCGAACGCATTCGGGCCGGGGCTCCATAATATTCCAGGCCCCGGGTGCCAAGTCCCCGGGGAAACTAAGTACCTGCGACGGGGTCAGCTTCTTGTTGGCCACATCGGTTATAGGTACAACCACCCTCTTGCCCCGGCTTAGGGTTTCTTTGATGATGGCCTCAGTTTGCACTTCGTTGCGGAAATCAACGTAAGCCATTACCGTACCGGCCCGGAGGTATGCCTCATGCTTTAGCAGGCGATTGGCTACAGCAGCGCTATTATCTTTTATTTCCTCCACCGTAAGCCTGCTCCGAGCGGCAATCACACTTCTTCTTAATTCGTTTTTAGACATAATAATTCCTCCTAAAAATCAGGATTAGAAAAATTTTTGGTTTTCCAAATGGTAAATTCTTTGCGTTTAAAATAATATTTTCTCCGGTAAAAAATTAAATCCTCCCCTAATTGGAAGGATTTGAACCAAAATTCACAATTCAATAATAATAATTATTAACAAATATTGCTATTATACTGCTCTTTAAGTGTTGGATTGGGGTTTGGTGTTATTCAAAAAAGTTATAGTGTGTACACCTGGTTACCGCCTAATATGTTGACATTATTTTTTTGCAGTACATCGATGGCTTCATCAATTTGTTCCACCCGGAAAACAACCAGGGCAGCATTGGCGGCTTTTTGGAGAAAAGCATAAAGATATTCAATATTAATACTCTTTTGCTGCAGCAGTTCCAGTACTCTGGCTAACCCACCCGGCTCGTCACCAACCTCCACAGCAATTACGTCAGTGGTGCTGACTGTAAAGCCCGCTTCTTTAAGGGCCTGGTAAGCTGAATCAGGGTCGTTGACGATCAGACGCAGAATCCCGAAGTCGGTGGTATCCGCTATGGACAGGGCCCGGATATTAATATTTTGCTGGCCCAATACCTGAGTAACCTGGGCCAGGCGCCCTGACTTATTTTCCAAAAAAACGGATATTTGTTTAACTTTCATTCGATTCTCTCCTTCGACTAAACCTTCAATAGTTTTGCTGGTTCTCATTCTGACTCCTGACTTCTGATTACTGACTTCGATTTTTATATCTCCCGTTTGTCGACCACACGCTTAGCTTTGCCTTCACTGCGCGGGATGGTGCGCGGTTCCACAAATTTAATGCGCGCTGAAATGCCCAACACACTTAAAATGCGGGCACGCATTTTATTTTCCAGGTCTTCCAACGCCCGGACCTTGTCCGAGAAGAACCTTTCGTTTAGTTCCACCCAGATTTCCAGGTTGTCCAACGAGCCCTTACGATCAACCACCAACAGGTAATGCGGCTCAGCGTCGCCAAACTCCAGCAGAACGCTTTCTATTTGGGACGGGAATACGTTAACACCGCGGATGATTAACATATCATCGGTACGCCCGGTAACCCTCTGCATGCGCACATGAGTGCGCCCGCAGCCGCAAGGTTCCACGTTTAACACGGAAATGTCCCTGGTATTATATCTGATAATGGGAAAGGCTTCCTTGGTCAGTGATGTAATTACTAGTTCGCCCGGTTGGCCGTAAGGCAGTGGTTTGCCGGTTTCCGGATCTACAATCTCGGCTATAAAATGATCTTCAAAGATGTGTAAACCTTTCTTCTCGGAGCATTCTGCGGAAACGCCTGGTCCAAGTACTTCACTGAGGCCGTAAATATCGAACGCTTTTATATTCAACTTGGACTCGAGCTGATCTCTCATGCGTTCACTCCATGGCTCAGCACCAAATATGCCTATTTTTAAATTCAGACTTTGGGGGTCAATGCCGGCATTTTGGATTTCCTCCGCCAGGTAAAGGGCGTAGGATGGTGTGCAGGCGAGGATAGTGGCACCAAAATCTTGCATTAACATCAACTGGCGCGCAGTATTGCCTCCTGAAATGGGCACCACAGTAGCTCCAAAGTGCTCGGTTCCGAAATGTAAACCAAGACCCCCGGTAAATAAACCATATCCGAAGCCAACTTGCACTATATCCTTGTTGGTACCACCCGTCATCCTGATAGCCCGAGACACCAGGTCGGCCCAATTGTTAATATCGTTCTTAGTGTAACCTACCACTATCGGCTTGCCGGTGGTGCCGGAAGATGCGTGCACCCTGACCACCTTTTCCATGGGGGCTGCAAATAAACCGAAGGGATAATTGTCGCGGAGGTCCTTCTTAACGGTTATAGGCATTTTTTGCAGATCGGCCAGCGATTTTACGTCGCCGGGGCTTATGCCGGCTTCATCCAATGATTGGCGGTAAAAAGGAACATTGTCGTAAACTCGCTGCAAAGTTTGCTGCAATCGCTGTAACTGTAGTTCTTCCAGTTTGTCTCTGGTCATGGTCTCATATTCTTCTTGCCAGTACAACTCGCGTTACCCCTTTCGATATTGGCGCTTTTTATAGAGAATAGCATAACTTACATATAAAAAAAAGAGTTTTTAGTCGAAATATAAGGGATGA
Organism: Desulfotomaculum sp.; assembly: GCA_016841675.1. Lineage (GTDB taxonomy): Bacteria > Bacillota > Desulfotomaculia > Desulfotomaculales > Desulfallaceae > BRH-c8a. The sequence goes on along the minus strand of JAENYQ010000065.1, from coordinate 6,212 downwards.
TTGTCTGCCCCAATGAATCAAGCACCTAAATATTTTAGCATCTTCCGGGGATTTATTTTGATGGAGTTAGCAGAATTATGTCGAACCGTACAGGCCGCTAACCATGGACGTTCGACATAAATTGCCATTTGTAAAGATAAATTATCACCCACAGGATAAACCCTTCACAAATAAGTTATTAACAGACTTATCCACATTATCCACAGTTACTGATTTGTAAATGTTTTATAATATTACTATGGCGAGCAAAATACAGTTTTTAGATATAAGATTTCCTTGCCTGTTCATGCACAATAGTCAGGTTTTTAAAAAGTAAATGTAAAAATATAACATTTATTACTGGACGCGGTGTGGGTATAATTGTGGATAAAATTTAAGGCCTAATATCGGTCCTGCCCCAGGGGCAAACCGGGTACGGCATTTAGGGACAGGGGTGCAAAGTCGCCGTGCTGGTACTTGTAATAAGCAGCGCAGGCAATCATGGCGGCGTTATCTGTACATAATACCAGGGGAGGATAAATGAGCCGTAAACCGTGGTCATTGGCCCGGGCAGACAATTGCTCCCGCAGCAGTTTGTTGGCCGCTACGCCGCCGGCCAGCATGATGGATCGGGTATCGTGGCGCTTAGCAGCTGCAAGTGTTTTATCTACCAGCACGTCAACCACTGCCTGGCGAAAGCCCGCCGCTACATCAGCGCTATTAACAGCCTCCCCCCTTTGCTGCGCCCGGTGCAGGTAATTGATTACCGCCGTTTTTAGGCCGCTAAAACTAAAATCAAGGCTATCCTTTTCAAGATAAGACCGGGGCAGGGTGATCGCGTGTTGGTTACCGGTCTCGGCAAGTTGGTCCACCCGCGGACCACCGGGGTATCCCAGGCCAAGCACCCTGGCTACCTTGTCGAAGGCTTCCCCGGCGGCATCGTCACGGGTGGCGCCAAGCAGCTCATATTGCCCTGGCCCGTGCATCAGTAATAAATCAGTGTGCCCGCCGGAAACCACCAGGCAAATTAGGGGATAAGCCGGGTTCGGCTCTACCAGCAGGTTGGCAAACACGTGCCCTTCCAAGTGGTTAACCCCCAGCAGGGGAATGTCCAGTCCAAAAGAGATCGACTTGGCTGCCGCCACCCCTACCAGCAGAGCACCCACCAAGCCCGGCCCGTAGGTTACCGCCACGGCATTAAGGTCTGCAAAGTTTAACCCTGCCTCGTCCAGTGCTTCCCGGATTACATGGTTAATTAACTCCAGGTGCTTACGTGAAGCCACTTCAGGCACCACGCCGCCGAATTTACTATGAATATCCACCTGGGAAGAGATGACATTGGACTTGATTTCACGACCATTAATTACCACGGCCGCTGAAGTTTCATCACAAGAGGTTTCGATACCTAAAATTATTACACTCATTGCTGGCCTATTCTCCAATCTATTTTAGCATTTGATGATTGACCGATGGTTCTTAAGCTGCGTAATATGTAAAATCCAGTTCAGCGAGGAGTGTAGCGGGTGACTATTAATTTCCTCAGTTACAATATCAGGCACTGCCGGGGCACCAATGGCCGGATGTCCCTGGCTGCGGTTGCCGGGTCTATAACCAGCACTGGGGCCGATGTGGCCGGGCTGCAGGAAGTGGATAAGTTTAACCCCCGCAGCTGTTTTGTCAACCAGGCGCGCAAACTGGGCGAAATAACAGGTATGAGTGCCGTGATGGGCGCCAACTTTAATTTGTTGGGGCTAGTCGGGTTTGGTAATGCTGCGCTTTCCCGCTACCGGGTGATAAATGTACAAAACTATTCTCTGCCCAGGCGAGGTGAAAAAAGGGGACTGCTGAGGACCGAGATATGTACGGGTGCCCACCGGATCGCCTTTTATAATACGCACTTGGGGTTGGACAAAGATGAACGCCGGCACCAGGTAGATCGTATTTTGACTATTACCGGAGATGAAAAGATGCCCCTGGTACTGGCCGGAGATTTTAATGCCCTGCCCCAAGCACCTGAAATACAGGCACTGCAAAAGGCATTTTCAATATGCGATCCGGCAGGTGCCTATCCCACATTTCCAGCCCCGAAACCGCAGTACAAAATAGACTACGTATTTTTTTCATCCCACTGGAGGCCGGTAGAGTACCAAGTTTATTACAGTGAAGCTTCGGATCACCTGCCGCTGGTAGTAAAACTGCGCCTCGTTGGCGAGCAAACTTAACTATTTGATGATTATGATGTCGATAAATGAATACAACTTACCTTTGTTCAGATTAAGCTTGTCATCCTGAGCGATAGCGAAGGATCTTATCTTTTAAGATTCTTCGCTACGCTCAGAATGACAGGATCCTTCTTGATATTCATAGCAATGACAACGGTGGCTGTCATTAATGGTTTTGGTAGTGGAATAACCCATTTAGATGTCCACAGTGAGAGGCAGACCAAGTTCGGCCATGATATCGGCGAACACCCGCCCGGCGCTCTCATTAATTACCACGGCGGCGGAATCATCCAGCGGTGTGGGGGTACGGTTAATAATCACGAATTGTCTGGCCACTTCGGGCAACCCTGCCACCGGATAGACGGTAAGACTGCTGCCCACCACTAACATCAACTGGCATCCGGAAATGACCTGGGTGGCCTGATAAAAGTCCTCGTTCATGGTATCTTCAAATAAAACCACACTGGGACGTAAGATGTCGGAGCATTTCAGGCAGCGCGGCGGATTTTCTCCGGACCGGAATCTTTCCACCAGATGTTCAAAGGGATAGCTATCACGACAACCCATACAGTGGGCTGTGCGCAGGTGGCCGTGTACTTCCCAGACTTTTGCGGAGCCTGCTTTAACGTGCAGGCTGTCAATGTTTTGGGTAATCACACCCAGCAGCAGGTTTTGTTTTTCCAGTTGGGACAAAGCGAAATGAGCCGGGTTGGGATAGGCATCGCAGTAGGCGGTCCAGCGTTCCAAATTGGTTTTGTAGAAACCGGCCGGGTTGCTGCGCAATGCCGAAAGGCTGGCTGCTTTAATTGGGTCGAACTTTTCCCATAAACCTGTGCCCGGACTGCGATAATCCGGTATCCCGCTTTCGGTGCTGATGCCCGCCCCCGTAAGGGCCAACGTCTTGGTGGATTCTTTGATCAACCGGGCAGTGAATTTTATTTTTTCATAGTATTCCACAGCAGAAGCCTCCAATTATAAAACTAGTAAAAGCAAGGGCCGGGGAAAAAATCCCGGCCTTTAAAACACCCTGGCTAACAACCTGGCCATATGCTCAGGGAGCAGCAGCTAATGCCCGTTGTTAGTTATTACATTCCGGACTATTTTGGGCCTGGTTGAGCATTAATTCCAGCAGGTTTTCGAACTGCATATTAAGAAGGTCGTTCACAGGCGTCCCGGTTTCGACAGACCTTTTCTCAATGATTCGCAGCTGGCGCATTAAATATCCCTTAATAATGGATTCTATAACCTCTTCTTCAGTGCGGCCGGTTTTGCTGGCCAATTCTCCAACCATGGAGGCGGTTTTTTCGGTAAACTCTAACGAAAAATCGCTAGCATTGCTCATTTAAATAACCCCATTTCAGGTGTGTTTATTGGTGCTCTATTTTGCGGCCGCAATTACTGCAGAATTTAGTGTTTTCTTGTAATTCGCTGCCGCAATCCGGACAGACTGCCGGTCTAGGCTGCATATCCTTTATTTGTTCCTCCAGATCTTTCATCTCAATTTCAAGCTGGCTGGTGGATTCAATTAACCTGCTTAGTTCGTCCCCGGTGTCTTCCCGGTCCTGTTGATTTTGATAATAAAGTGCGCCGATGCCAGCTAAGTTATTTTCCATTTCCTTTTCCATTTTACGCAGCTCGTGTTTCAGCTTGGTCACTTCTATTAAATCAGACGATTTTCTGGTCAAATCTCTGGCCTTGTCACCAGCTATTTCGCCCAAATCTCTGGCCCGGCTGCCAACACTCTTGGCCCCTTCGGCAATTCTTTGAATAAAACTCATTTCAATCACCTCCAATGATTAATTTTAACAATCGCTTAAAGAAGTAACAATCCCATATAGGTCAATTTATTAAAACATTATCAAAAATATTTTAACATTAAAAACAACATTTTAACATTTTCAAGTATAATAGGGACAAAGGGGTGAGGATGTGAAAAATATCTTCCACCGTAACTGGTTTACAATGGTACACCGGTCCCGGTCAGATGGATTGCTGGACGCGCAGACGGTTTATCGCGGTACCGATGGTGAATGCGCTGCTTTGTTACTGGTTGAGCCGGGCACCCTAAAGATAGTTTCCGCCACCTGGGAAAACTATACACCGGAAGTAACGAGCGTTGAAGTTAAGGGACTTGCGGGTGTGGAAGCGTATTTTAAATGCGGCCCGGTGCTAAAGGAAACACTGGCGGATTTGGGGGCATTTCCCCGTTCTTTGTTTGCCGAAACTGTACGTGGGATCATTCAGGCTGAGACTTTTTTGTGGTCCCAGCGAGGGTTTGCTTCACCATCAGAATACAGCCAATATTGGGAGCAATTTTACATCGGCTCTTGCCGATATTATAGCCATTTGGAACGAATCAGCAAAACCTGGGACGAGTATTGCGGACCAGATAGGATAACCAGTTTATTTAACCGTTTTAAATCCCAAAGCGTATATATTGATGAAAATAAGGGCTTCCGGGTGGTCGGTATGTTGAGTGATTCTTTCCACGAGCTAAGTGTCGACCTTGCGCTGGATCCAAACCTGTTGGTTACCAAAGCAAATGGCGTGATGCTGCGGGTGCCGGATAATGTTTGTTGCGAGGCTGTAGCATATATTAGTGAATTGCCCGGAAACCTGTTGGACGGCCTGGGGAAAAAGCAGATTGCCGGCCTTTTAGGTGCGGGCGAAGGTTGTGTACACATAATTGATCTTGTTTATGACGCGATGGAGAGCGTAAAAATCTATCAGCTAAAGGGGGATGGTAAAAACTAATCAATGAAAAAGTCTATTTTCGTGTCATTTTCGAATGAATGAAGTGCAAAGAAGAATTTTTCAAGCCCTATGTCATTTTCGAATGAAACGAAGTGCAAAGAAGAATCTTTATGACCCTTTAAATACCTGGATTCTCGCTGCGCTCAAAAATGACAATCCTGCTTTTGGATGACAGCTATGGGCCAAATTAAATGATTTGTTAGTACCCTCTGGTAAATATTAACACTTTATAGGAGGTTTAAAAATATTTTTTTGAGGTAAAATACGGTAAATTTGAGGTGATGTTAAAATGGACAATAAAAAAATGGATTACCGGGTAAACTTTACTGAAAATAATAAATTGCTCAGTATTGAAATAACCTGCTGCGATAAGCATATAGGCGAGATCAGGTTTAAGGACGGCGAATCAAAGAAATGCCCGGAATGTGGGGTTACCCATGCGTTAAGGATTCAGCACAACCATTTTCACCTGTCCCGAAGCTATTAATTTGGGTGTTTGAGGAGGGAAACAGGTGACGGATAAAGACACAACCGGGAAAGGCGGCGCGGACAAAGCGAATGCCAAGGACTTCTTCTTTAAGCCGTACAAAATTAAGCCGGCAGAAGTTTATGCCGAGCCTGGACCGGGTGGTTGCACCAAGGATAAGACAAACTGATACCGCCAAAGGGGTGAACTGTTTTTTGGTTCACCCCTTATTATTGCCCGTTTTTAACCAGAGCGATGGCTTTGGAAGTAAGTACCACAGGAAACATGCGGATATGCCCGGGTCTTAAAAAAGTGGCCGGCAAAAAGGCGCTGGTAGAGATAAAATTATTAAGCATCAAAAACTTGGCGATTTCGATTGCTTCTTCTTCAGTTAGTTCTAATTTGTCCATAACCTTACCCATGACGTCTTCCAGGAAGAAGGAACATTTTTGCGCATGGTGCATTTCGAGGAGTATTTCTTCCAACCGTTCTTGTTCCAGGTTAATAATAGAGGTCATAATGTGGTGTCTCCTTTAAGTTCGTGTCATTTCTGAATGAAACGAAGTGCAATGAAGAATCTTGTTACATGGTTATTCCCTTTACTCAGTAATCCCCATCGATGAGGTAAACATTTTTAATAAACAATTGTGCATTACGGGGTGAAGCTGTCATCTAAGAGCGTTAGCGAAGGATCTAGATTCTTCACTTCGTTCAGAATTATCACGCGTACCCGCACCACGATAAATGAATACAACCTACCTTTGTTCAGATTAAGCTTGTCATCCTGAGCG
>JAENYQ010000161.1 GCA_016841675.1 Desulfotomaculum sp. | reverse complement strand
TAGTGCTTCGATTACAAATCGTGAGTGGCCAATGTTCATTACACCAACAGACCGCGCATGGTGGAATAATGGCAGCAACATGACAGACCCGTGGGCCGGTGTAGGTCGGTTCTATGATATGTCAAGAACTTCTAATTCTTCAAATCAGGGCCCATATGCTTCATTTACAAATCATATATTTTATGCAGAATTGGCTGATAAAATAGATGTTCATGATGGAAGCAGATGGTTCCATACATATATAGTGACTAGTGTGACAGGTACATCCGGGAACAGGACACAGGATCAAATTTGGGTAAGCGCTCATACAACAGATCGTAGGGATGAAAAATTAAGTGCGGTTTGGGTTTACCCCGATTATGACTATTATTTTAATACAAGAACAGGACGGATTGGCTCCTATTATTTTTAAAAAGAGTCCAAAAACGGGACCCGGTTTTTGATGACCGGGTTCCGTTTTTAATTAAGATTTATACAACATGGAAACTGTTTCAAAGAAATATACAAATATATAGACAATTGTTTAGACTAAAATGCATCCCTTTTTACTCAAAAGTGGTAAATCTCCAGCCTGAATCGCTTAACTCAACAACATATTGAAATACTTGTGATTTAGAAGAATCAGACGAATAAAAGACTTCGCGGTAATAGCTTTTCTTAAATTCTGTTTCCTCTGAGATGAACCAATTTTCACGAGCAGCTTTTACTGGTTCCTCTGAACTTATTGACCTAGCGTAAAGTTGGCCTTCGACTTCTATAAATATGTTGTCAGCCATTAACAATGCAATTATGTCTTGGGAAAGCCAAGCAGATAAATAGTTTTTTAAATTTTGATATGAACTAAATTTTATACCGCCAGTCACTTCATGGTATGTATTTCCATTGAAACTAATGCTTTCCTGCCCGAAAAAACCATGGGGGCCGTATTGAAACCAGTCAAAGATTTCTTGGACTTTATGTATAAATCCAACAGGAACATAGTTTTCCATGACGCCTCCATAATTATTTCCATTTTCGATAAATCGTACATTCCCGTAAGGATCGATTTCCAGTACAAACTCCATAGGTAACTTTATCCATCCGGGGTCTTCTTCATCTTCATACGCACCACCTGCCCACCAAGAAGTCTGATAATAATCCAGTGGCCGCATAGCAAAGCGACTGGAGCAAATAAAGCGGATTGTTTCTTGGTCATTTGAGCTTATGTGCACGAGTTCCGGATGGGCTAATAGTTTAAAGCCATCAATTGCATTTGCATTATCCGGTGATTCTTGTGATGCTTGAATCATCTTGGCGCCAAAAGCTTCTATGAACTGAGCGGTAATATCTTCATAGTTTTTGGCATCTGAAGTTATACTAATATCCGCATAAGTGACTAATGGCTCATCCGCCACGAGAGCTTTTTCCGGTATTGCTGCGGCATCTTCTGTAGGGTCCATTAAAACTGGTTTTGGTTCCTGGAGTAGCGGACTATCTTCTGGAGGCTTTGCACAACCTCCCAAAAGTGCCCCGCACAATAATAGTATTACTAAAGTAAATCCGAAGCGCTTGAGATTAACTCGCATATTACCTCCCTCCCTATGATTTGACGATTTTGGCCTGTCTATAGTTCCACATAAAGGGAAATAGACTAATGGGGACGTACCCGAATTGTCAGCAAATCTATTGACAATTTTTTTAAAAAACATGGTACAATCCGAATGGGTGATTAAAATATGGCCAGACAAGCACGTCAGTACAGCCAAACCGGAAAATTGTGGGCAGGAGGATGGAGCTGTAAATACCTTTGATACAGATAAGGGGCTGGCTGGCCCTTTTACAATTTCCTTTTTAGGTTATTTAACCGATAGCCCTATCTCTATGATTTCGTCTTCAGCTAAAGGCCCGCTGATTATATAATACATTGCCGGCGAC
>JAENYQ010000064.1 GCA_016841675.1 Desulfotomaculum sp. | reverse complement strand
AAAATGTTTATCTCATCAATGGGGATTACTGAGTAAAGGGAATAATCATGTTAATTTAAATACAGAAAAACGCGCACCCGGGAAACAGTTGGGCGTACTTTTCTTGTTGGGGCGGTGGGGGTTTTGCCTTGGTGGCGCCGGAAAAAAAATTATTGGATTATACTCGCGGCAATCATGGCGGTATTCATGGGCTATTTCATCTACCTCCTGCGGGGTATTTTTTTATCCCTGATCCTGGCCGTAGTGATCACCTACCTGTTATACCCCCTGGTGCGAGCGGTAGAAAAAAAAGGGGTTTCCAGAACATCCGCCATTTTTATCGTCTACGCGGCCATGTCGTTTATTATCGCCGGACTGCTGCTCTACGGCATGCCCTATATCATTGTTCAGCTGTACCGGGTGGCCGAAGCGGTGCCCAATTATGCTGCCCAGGTACAGGAATTCACCGCTTCGCTGCAAAGTGAATATGCCAGGGCAGGCATTCCGGACACGCTGCGCCGGATCATCGATGAGCGCATTGGCTGGCTGGAAAGCATCTTGGTGGATCAGGCCGAGCGGGTAGTGGAAACCCTGCTGGGGTTGGCGGGTTATGTTTTCAACATCATCCTGGCCCCGGTTTTTGCTTTTTACCTGTTAAAAGACATTGAGCTGTTCACCGACAGTACCGTCTCCTTTATACCGCCACAAAACAGGACCGATGTACTGGCCCTGGGTAGTGAAATAAGCAAGATCGTAGACAGCTTTGTCCGCGGTTATCTGCTGGTAAGCTTAATTGTAGGGCTGCTGACCGGCCTGGCTTTGACTGTTTTAAACATGGAGTTCGCGCTGATGCTGGGCATATTCGCCGGCCTGACCAACCTGATACCTTATTTTGGCCCGTTAATCGGTGCCATACCGGCCATTGCCCTGGCCTTGCTGGTTTCCAAGTGGATGGTGCTCAAAGTGGCTATTGTCTACCTGGTCATCCAGCAAATTGAATCCGCTATCATCGGTCCCAGGGTCATCGGCAAACGGGTGGGCCTACACCCCTTGTTCGTTATCCTGGTGCTTTTAGCCGGCATCCAGCTTTACGGGCTTACCGGCCTGATCCTGTCGGTGCCGTTGGCCGCCATCCTGCGGGTACTATTCCGATTTACCATCCACAAATTCATGCCCGAGTATAAATAAGGTAACTTGGTTGGGGTCAGGCTCGTGCCTGACCCCAACACTTGACTGTATTAAACCAATTATGTATAATGATAGCGCAATTTAGATAACCTACGTGTGCCGCCTGGCAGCGTTAACGTCAAATGGGCGGACAACGGCCTCTCTAAACTTAGAGGTCGCTGTTAAGCAGGGTGGTACCGCGGAGCCTTTCCGTCCCTGTCAGGGGAAGAAAGGCTTTTATTTATAAAGGCCGGCAACATCTGGAGAGTACTGAAAATATCTAGGTTTGTTTCTGTAAAGCCACTAAAATACTTAGATTCTTCGCTACGCTTAGAATGACAAGATCTGGCAGTTGTTTTCAATCAGTCACACTTTTTGGGGGTGGAGTTAAATGCAAGGTAAGGAAATTAGAGAAAAATTTTTAAATTTTTTTGAACAGCGAGGACACAAAATTATGCCCAGCTTCTCGCTCATCCCGCACAACGACCCCAGCATTTTATGGACAGCAGCCGGGATGGTGCCCTTTAAACCGTATTTTACCGGGGCAGCCAAACCAGAGGTACTCAGAGCCACCACCTGCCAAAAATGCCTGCGCACTCCGGATATCGATTCGGTGGGGCGTACCGCCAGACACCATACTTTTTTTGAAATGCTGGGCAACTTCTCTTTCGGTGATTATTTTAAAAAAGACGCCATTCCCTGGGCCTGGGAATTCGTAACCAGAGTACTAGGTCTGGCCCCTGAAAAGCTGTGGATTACCATATACCAGGATGACGACGAAGCGTTTGAAATCTGGCATCAGGACGTGGGTATTCCCAAGGACCGTATCGTACGCATGGGCAAGGACACTAACTATTGGGAAATCGGCGTCGGTCCCTGTGGACCCTGCTCCGAGATTTACTATGATCTGGGCGAGGGAAGGGGCTGTGATTTGCCCGACTGTGCCGTGGGCTGCGAATGCGATCGGTACCTGGAAATATGGAACCTGGTATTCATTCAGTTTTTCCGGGACGAGCAGGGTAACTATACACCGCTGAAAAATAAAGGTATTGACACCGGCATGGGCCTGGAACGGGTGGCTTCAATACTGCAACAGGTAAAAACAAATTTTGATACCGACCTGCTGCGGGATATTATGGACTTTACCGGCAACTTAACTGGTAAACTGTATGGCTCCGGCACTGACATTGACCTGGCCCTGAAAGTAATCGCCGACCACGTGCGGGCGCTGTGTTTTGCCATCGCCGACGGTGCGCTGCCGTCCAACGAGGGACGCGGTTACGTGCTGCGCCGCCTGCTCCGGCGGGCCGTTCGTTTCGGCCGGGTGCTGGGGGTTGAAGATCCGTTCCTGTATCGGGTGGCCGGCGCGGTCATTGAAAAAATGGGTGACAATTACACCGAGCTGTTTAAAAACGCCGACCTAATCTCCAAGGTAATTAAAACCGAGGAAGAAAGATTCGGTGAAACTCTGGTCCAGGGCACCGAATTGCTAAGCCGGTTGATTAATGACGCCAAAAAGGCGGGTAAGGCTACCATTGACGGGGAAAAAGCTTTCCGACTTTATGATACCTATGGATTCCCGCTGGAACTGACCATGGAAATAGCTGACGAAAGCGGGCTGGCGGTGGACGAGCCCGGCTTTACCGCAGCCATGGAGCAGCAGCGTGAAAGGGCCCGCAGCGCCAGGCAGGAAACCGAATATCTGTCCGAAAAATCAGCGCTGCTGAAATCAGTACTGGAACAAACTAAAGAAACGGTTTTCACCGGTTACGACACTCTTAACAGCCGCTCCAAAATTAAGGCCATATTTGTGGGCGATGAACAGGTGGACCAAGCCGCAGCCGGGCAGGAAGTAGAAATAGTACTGGACATTACCCCCTGTTACGCTGAATCCGGCGGCCAGCTTGCCGACCACGCCACCATGACCGCCCCGAGCACCGCAGTATTGATTGAGGAAGTCACCAAGCCGCTGGAAGGACTGCACCTGCACCGGGGCAAAGTAACCAGCGGCATCATTAATGTCAACGATGAAGTAGAAGTACAGGTGGATGTACAGCGGCGGATGAATATAGCCCGTAACCACTCGGCTACTCACCTATTGCATAAATCCCTGCGGCAGGTGTTGGGCGAACACGTGAACCAGGCGGGTTCGCTGGTGTCGCCCGACCGACTGCGCTTCGACTTTACCCACTTTACTTCCATCAGCCCGGAAGAGCTTGAACAGGTGGAGCAAAAGGTCAACGAGGCCATTCTGCATAACCTGGCTGTCGAGACACTGCTCACCACCCTGGACGAGGCTAGGGAAATGGGGGCGGCAGCGCTGTTTGACGAAAAATATGGCGACCAAGTGCGTCTGGTTAAAATGGGCGATTTCAGCCTGGAACTGTGCGGCGGCACCCACGTAAAATCTACTGCCGAAATGGGTATTTTCAAGCTGCTCAGTGAAAGCAGCGTGGGCTCGGGGCTGCGCCGGGTTGAAGCAGTGACCGGGGAAGGAACCATGCATTACTACCGTTCCCGGGATGAACAGCTGCTTAATATTGCCCGGGTCGTGAAAGCGGCGCCCCACGAAGTGGTGCACCGGGTTGAAAATATGGCCCAAACACTGCGTGAAGTAGAACGGGAGACCGAAACGCTGCGGGCGCGGCTGGCCCGTTACGAAGTCCAAAGCATGCTGGACAATACCCGGGAAGTAGCCGGGTTCAAGGTTCTGTCTGCCCGCACCGACGCGGCAGATACAGACAGCCTGCGTGCCATGGTGGACCTGCTGCGCGACAAAATGGGCTCGGGCGTAATTGTACTCGCCTCGGCTGCAGGCAACAAAGTCAATCTGGTGGCCGCAGTGAGCAAGGACTTGCTGGGTAACGGTCTGCACGCCGGCAAACTGATCAAGGAAATAGCTCCGCTGGTGGGCGGCGGTGGCGGCGGTCGGCCGGATATGGCTCAAGCCGGGGGCAAAGACCCTTCAGGGCTGGAAGACGCTCTGGCTAAAGTCTATTCGCTGGTGTCTGCCCAGGCAGGGAAATAAAGGTCTAAAGCAGGGCGGACGACCCGGTTCAGCCCGTTTGCCCGGTAAATGTACTTGCTTGGAAATTATGAGTTACTTCTCATAATGACTGTTTGCGGTTATAATAGTAAATATAACCTGCGGCCCACTGCAGGTCCCGGGTGGTAGTTTAATGGGGGAGGCATTTCTCATGTCCAGGGAAATTACCGAGAATACAGTAATGTTTAAAGTTCAGGCTGAAGAAAACAAGGCCAGGGAAATACTGCTGGAGGTATACGAAGCGCTTAAAGAAAAAGGGTATAATCCCATCAACCAGCTTGTCGGGTATCTGATTTCCGGCGACCCTGCCTATATCACCAACCACAACAACGCCAGGAGCCTGATTCGTAAGCTGGAACGGGACGAGCTGTTGGAGGAACTGGTGAAGAACTACCTGGGCACCAGTTAGGCGACCGGGTATTGCAGTACAGAAAACTTGGGGGCACGGGCCTGACCGTGTCCAGGCTTTGCTTTGGCGCTCTAACCATTGGCCCGATGCAGAGGAACCTGCCCCTGGATGAAGGCGCCGGATTAATTCATCTGGCTTTAGGCATGGGAATCAACTTTATCGATACCGCAGAAAGTTACAACTGCTACCCATATATCAGGGAGGCGCTGCGCGGTTGCCCCGTTGAAGTAAACATTGCCACCAAATCTTATGCTCATACCCGGGCTGATATGGAAAAAAGTCTGCTTAATGCACTTAAATCTCTGGGACGCGACACCATTGAAATATTTTTACTGCACGAACAGGAATCATACTTCACTATTAAGGGACACCGGGGAGCCTTAGATTACCTGGTGTCTGCCCGTGCTCAGGGGTTGGTGCGAGCAGTGGGTATCTCAACCCACTGCGTGGCCGGAGTGCGCGCTGCGGCCTCGATACCCGAAATAGATGTTATTCACCCCATCATTAACCTGGCGGGCATCGGCATCCAGGACGGCAGTCTTGAGGAAATGCTGGAGGCCATATCATTTGCCGCCATGATGGGTAAAGGAATTTACGGCATGAAATGCCTGGGTGGTGGACACCTAATTCCCGATGCCGACCGGGCCATGGAATTTGTGCTGTCCTTGCCCGAGCTGGCCGCAGTGGCGGTGGGCATGCAGTCCAAAGAAGAAGTATGTTATAACGCGGCCAGATTTTCCGGGCAATCACCAGACCCGGCCCTGATTCCCGGCCTGTCCAGTCAGGCGCGCCGGATACATATTGAGGAATGGTGCCGTGGCTGCGGCCAGTGTGTGGAAAGATGCACTGCCGGGGCAATGCGTATTGAAAACAACCGGGCCACAGTAGACGAAAAACTTTGCCGCCTGTGCAGCTACTGCGCTGCCGCCTGCCCCGATTTTTGCATTAAAATCATCTAGTTGCACGGGTGCCAGGCTCTGGTGCCAGGTGTTGCAAGTTGTAAAATCTTGATTTTCAACTTGCAACACCTGGCACCAGAGAACCATCTTGCAACAAACTCAACTTGCAACACCTGGCACCAAAGGTAAAGGAGAAGCTATGCGCATACTGGGTCTAGACCTGGGCGAAAAGAATATCGGCATTGCGGTAAGCGACCAGTTTGGCTGGACGGCCCAGGGGCTGGAAAGCATCCGGAGCAAAGGAAATGTCAAAGAAGATATGGATAAAATAAACTCCGTGGTGCAAAAATACGAGGTAGAAAAAATAGTCATTGGGCTGCCGCGTAATATGGACGGCAGTTACGGTCCCCAGGCTCAAAAGGCACTAAAGTTTGCTGAGTTACTCAAAAAGCGGCTGGGCCTGCCGGTAGAAACCTGGGATGAGCGATTAAGTACCGCCGCCGCCCAGCGGTTACTGATTGAAGCCGATGTGAGGCGTAAAAAGCGCCGCAGTGTGGTGGACCAATTGGCAGCGTCAATAATACTGCAGGGATATCTGGACTCCCAGTCCCACAACAATTCTTGACATCATACCTTTTTTTGGATAGAATAACCGTAACTTTTGGAAAGAGGTGGGTTTTATGCCCGAGATCGACGATATCATAACCATTGTAGACGAAGAAGGCGCCGAACACGATGTAGTTGTTTTTGGCGTTCTGGACCTGGAAGGTAAGAAATATGCTGTGTTGGCCCCGACAGATGAGGACGAAGATGATGAAGAATATGAGGAAGATGAAGGGGAAGCATTCATCCTACGCTTTGACCTGGACGAGGACGGTAATGAAATAATGGTTGAGATTGATGATGAAGAATGGGAAAAGGTTAAAGATAAGTGCATGGAAGAGTTCGATTTTTTTGTAGAAGAGTGAGACCGTATGCTGATGCATAAAAGTTAGTGTCAAGCTGGGCGTTTAATGTTCGCGGCCAGCTTTATCTATTTTAACTTTCCTGATTATTTTCCTACTCAATAATCCCTAGATAAGTAAACATTTTATCAATAATGCGCATCCTAAAGAGGGCAGTTGCCATCTAAACGCTTTAACGAAAGAGCTGGATTTTTCGCTTCGTTCCACAATGACATGACATGTCATTTCATTGTAACACTTACTGAGTTAACGGCATAATCACTTTAACTTTTTATGTTATTTGATGAATAATTTGCATTTATGACTTGCCGGACAAGCAAATTGAAACTATAGAATTAATATTACGCATGTAAACGCATCGAGAGAACTAACTCGGTGTCATTGAGATACAGGGGGTGCGCCATGTATCGGGTAGGCCTGGGTATTATATTAGCGCTTTTGCTTATAGGCGGCGCTTTTTCTGGCCTAAATGGCGTTTCTTTCGCCGTAGACGGCATCATACCGGGTGTGCACGTAGGCCCGTTAAACCTGGGAGGATTAACCCGGGGGGATGCGGAAAGTAAATTAAACGAGCTGGCCGTCGACGTAGAGTCACTGCCGGTAAAAATGGTTTATGGCGAAAACACCTGGCAGGCGCCCGCAGGGGAACTGGGCTATTCGCTGGATGTAAATAAATCCCTGGTCCAGGCCGAGCAGGTAGGCAATAGTGGCTCAATTTTCACCCGTCTGGCTGAACGTCAGCGTGTAAAACACCAGGGACTGCACCTTAAACCGGTCCTAATACTGGATCGGCAGCAATTTGAAAATCAAGTCGCCCAGGCCTGGCAAAACGTAATCGCAGAACCTGAGAACGCAGGTTTTAAGGTTCTGTCGGACGACCGGGTGACCATTGTCCCGGGGCGTATGGGCACCAAAATCGATTTTGCGGCCCTGGAAAAAGATATTACCGAACAAATAGCTGAGAACCGGGCCAAACCTATAGAAACTGCTCTGCCGGTTATAGCCGTGGCACCGCTTCGTACCACCCGGGATATTGAGACCATGGAAATTAACGGTTTAATTGCCCAATACAGTACCAGGTTCGACGCCGGCCAGGCAGGACGCACTTACAATATCAAGGTAGCTGCCGCGGCGCTGGACGGTCTTTTAATTGCTCCTGGAGACGAGTTTTCTTTCAACCGGGTGGTGGGCCCCCGCAGTTCCGAGGCCGGTTACAAAAGTGCCAACGTCATTATCAACAACGAACTGGTTCCAGGTTTGGGTGGCGGCGTTTGCCAGGTATCATCTACCCTTTATAACGCGGTTCTGCTGGCCAATCTTAAAATCGTCGACAGAAACAACCATTCGCTGCCCGTCAGTTATGTGCCCATTGGCCGCGATGCCACAGTGGCGTACGGCGCGGTGGACTTCAAATTTGTCAATAATGCGGATTTTTACATATATATCAAGTCAATTGTATCAGGCAATAACCTAACGGTAAAAATATATGGCAATACGGCCAAAACACCCCGGGTAGAATTGTCCAGCTGGGTGACGGAAAAAATAGCGCCCAGCGTGATCTACGAGAAGGAGCCCAACCTGGCGGAAGGCGAAAAAGTGGTTAAACAAGAGGGGACCAACGGGTTTAAGGCCGTTGCTGTACGTTACGTGTGGCAAGACGGCGAAAAGGTGGAAGAATCACTGTCCCCAAGCTATTACCACCCAATGCACCGGATTATTGCTATCGGCACGGGGGTAGTCAGCCCGGCAGTGATAGTGCCTCTGGACGAGGAACTTAAACCACCGGTCGTTGTCTGGCCTTTACCCGCAGAAACTGAAACGCCAGTGACCGGCGAAGAAGAACACGAGTTGGAGCCCCCAGAAGATGCCCAACCAGCAGCTGACGATGAGCCGGAAGTAAACGAACCGGACGGTCAACCGGTTGAAAGCATAGATGAGGACGATGAAGAGCCCAACCAGGATATGTATCCGCCTGACGAAGAGACCCAGAACTCCGTTCCAGGTGCAGGAAACCAGGAGACCGAGCCCAATTAAAGCCTGGTAATAAGATTGCCGGGTTATATTGGCCAAGGCTGGGATTATAAAACGTATCTGACTATACCGTCAATTCAGTAAGTGGTGCAGCGTCACTAGTTCCTTCGCTGCCGTGCTTAGATGAACGCTTCCCTCTGCAGTGCACAAAAAACGGCGCCAACAGCACATTGGAGATATTATGGGACATTCTGACTACTGACTACTGAATTCTAAACATTAAACGTTGATTAAAATTTAACTTTATGACATCCGGAGTGTGATGCACCTTGGGACCAGCGGTGGCAAAAATGAGTAAAAGAAGAAAACGCAGGTTTAGTTACCGACCATGGATAATTGTATTACTGTTCTTTGTACTGGCTTGGGGATACATAGAAGCCCGTTCAATATTTAGTCCTGTGGATCAAGCCCGGGCAGAGGAGCAAGTAAATTTGGATGTGCCGAGTAACTCATCCACTGCTTATATTGCCGACCAGCTGGAAAATGAAGGTTTAGTGCACAGCGCTCTGGCTTTTCGACTATACGCCAGGTACCACGACATCGACGGCAAGTTCAAGCCCGGAACCTACCTGTTAAACCCGGCCATGACGCTGGAGCAGATCACCGGGCAATTAATTAAAGGCCCTGACGAAACGATTAAAATTACCGTGCCGGAAGGTTTCACCGTGTCCCAGGTGGCCGAATTGCTGGATCAGATGGGCATTACCGGCAAGGATGATTTCCTGCGGCTTACCGACAGCGAATGGAACTACCCTTACCTGAAGGAAATTGCGGCTGATAAAAACAAGCTGGAAGGATACCTCTATCCCGACACTTACCATGTAAGTCCCGTTACCAGTCCCGAAAAACTGGTGCAGATGATGCTGGATCGGTTTAACAAAGTGATAGGCGAGCAAAACTATATCAAGCGAGTGTCTGACAGGGGCCTCACGTTACACCAGGCCGTAATCATGGCCTCTATGGTCGAGCGGGAGACCCGGGTGGCCGGAGAAAGAGCCCGCGTCGCCGGTGTTATATACAACCGGTTGGAAATAGGCATGCCCCTGCAGATTGACGCCACTATCCAGTACGTACTTGGAAAACCAAAGGAAATATTGCTTTATAAAGACCTGGAAGTAGATTCACCATACAACACGTACAAGCATCTTGGTCTGCCTCCCGGCCCCATCGCCTGCCCGGGCTGGCCTTCACTGCAGGCGGTGATTGAACCCGAAGACCACAATTATCTTTACTACGTGGCCAAACCAGACGGCAGCCACGCCTTTTCCCGCACCCTGCAGGAACACAACGACAACACTCGCAAATATCAGGGGCAGACTTAAACAAGATGATAATAAAAGGAGTCAGTAGTCAGTAGTCTGGAGTCTGGAGTCTGGAGTTAGGGTATGAAATTTTGAAATCTGACAACATAGTTCTGATAACCTGTCACTAATTTAAGGCCGGGCACTTTTGATTGTCATTGCTATGAATACAACGAATCTGTCATCCTGAGCGCAGCGAAGGATCTGGCTTTAAGATTCTTCGCTAGGCTCAGAATTAACATGCGTATTCGCACCACGATAAACGAATATAACTTGCTGGCTGTATTCATAACAATGACTATTTTAGCGTCCCGGGAAAAAACCCTATTGTAGGGAACGCCCCCTGTGGCGTTCCGTCCACAGGTCAGCGATGTCGTTAGAACGGAACGGCACAGGGGCCGTTCCCTACGACCCTGCCACGGCGGAGATAATACAAGCCTTGAAGACAAACGGATAAAACATCGGTTACCGGTTATATTCATAGCAATGACAGGCTTTTTTTTGCTGCGCTGACAAGGTTCTTCACTTCTTTTATTCATAGCAATGACACGTTAGAATGAAACGGACTAGACTATTGCAGCGGTTTCTTTTAAGGAGGTTAACTTTTTGCGCAAACCGGAAATTGTAGCCCCGGCCGGCAGCCCGGAAAAGTTGGAATATGCCGTGGCCTACGGGGCGGACGCCGTTTACTTGGGCGGCACCGAATTCGGGTTAAGAACTGCCGCAGCCTCTTTTGATCGAGAGACCATGTCCCGGGCCGTTGCATTTGCTCACCGTCGCGGGGTCAAGGTTTATGTCACCGTGAATATATTCGCCCGCAACCGGGACATTGAAGAACTGCCCGGTTTTATTGCGTTTCTCAGGCATATCGGCGTAGATGCCGTAATTGTTTCCGATCCGGGCGTATTGGCTCTGGTCCGGGAAACTGCACCTGAGCTGAGAATCCATATCAGCACTCAGGCCAACACCACCAACTGGCGCAGCGCCCAAACCTGGAAAACCCTGGGCGCCGGGCGGATTGTGGTAGCCCGGGAATTAAGCCTGGCCGAAATAGCTACCATCAGCAGGCGAGCCGAAACGGAATTGGAAGTATTCGTACATGGCGCCATGTGCATCTCCTACTCAGGGCGCTGCCTGTTAAGCAATTACATGACCGGGCGTGACGCCAACCGGGGGGACTGTGCTCAGTCCTGCCGCTGGAAATACCGATTGCTGGAGGAAAAACGGCCCGAGGAATACTTTCCAATCTACGAGGACGACCAGGGCACCTACATCATGAGTTCGCGGGATTTATGTCTGCTGGAGCACCTGCCCGGGTTGGCCCGGGCAGGGGTTACCGCGTTCAAAATTGAAGGCCGGGTTAAAAGCATCCACTACGTGGCCACCGTTACCGGGGTATACCGGCGGGCAGTGGACGCCTACATAGACGATCCGGATCGATACAGGGTGCAGCCAAGCTGGCTGGAAGAGATCGGCAAAGTGAGTAACCGGGATTACACCACCGGTTTTATCACCAGTACGCCCGGAGGCACGCCCCCCCCGGTGGATTCCATATACAGGCGCAACTACACCTTTGTAGGCGCCGTGCTGGGCTACGACCAGGAACGCAAACTGCTCCAGGTGGAGCAGCGCAACCGTTTCGCCGTTGGCCAAACGCTGGAAATATGCTCCCCCGGCCTGGAAACATACCAACTCCAAGTTACCAATATCCTGGATGAACAGGGGCATCCGCTAGAAGCAGCCCCACACCCACGCCAGACAGTCTACCTCCCCTGGCCCCAACCACTGCCCCCATACTCACTACTACGCCGTGCTGAATAAGGTGTGTCAAGGTTTGACACCAAAGGCCGAGGCGACAAAGGCCCAAGTATAACACCCCTGCCGGATGGTAACCATATAGTAAAGGGAACAAAAAGGAAAGGGGACACACCTCCGTTAAAGGAAAGGGGACACACCTCCTGCGGAGGAATGTCCCCAACTTATGAATGTCCCCAGCTTATGTCCCCAACTTATGAATGGCCCAACTATGGTAAAGGGGTTTTTATTTTTGCCTGCTTTAAAAAACCACCGGCTGAACATGTCACGCTGGCTTTTACTGCTGGCTTTTTTGGCGATTACCTGGCAGCTATATAACATCCAGGTTGGCCGGGGTACTGCTTTAGCGGTCCAGGCCCGGCAAATGAACGTGGAAGAGGTTTTACTGGAGGAGTATGCCCGGGGACAAATTACCGACCGCAGCGGAATACCCCTGACTGGGGTCTATACCGCCAATGGTGTAATTGTATTTCCCCAATTGATGGAAGATTTGCAGCAGAATTCTAATACCTTGGCCCACATCCTAAATGTAAACCCCGACTTATTAACGGATAAAGCAATTGACGGAGCTTATCGCCTCACCGCCCCCCTTAAAACCGCCCAGTTGCACGAGCTGCAGCAAGCCAATCTGCCGGGTGTTTTTTGGCTGCCTGTTACCCACCGTTATGGAACAAATCCACTGGCGGCTCATGTCACCGGTCACCTGGGCAAAATAGACAGCCATGAGCAGCTTAAACAATTGCGTTTAGCCAGCGGCAAACATTACGACCTGGGAGACTGGGTAGGGAAAACCGGCCTGGAGTTTTTCTATGAAGCCCAGCTCAAGGGGCAGCAGCCGAAACAGCTGGCCTACCTGGCCCAGGATGCCCAGGGCAGGATCATCAGTGGGCCGGGCTTAACGGTGGAAACAGCACGCAGCGATCCGTCGCGCCGTGATGTTGTTACCACTATCGATTACCATGTGCAGCAGATTGTGGAAGAAGTAATGGATGCCCAAGTTGACAGTGGTGCCGTGGTAGTCATGCGGGCCGGTTCCGATGAAATTCTGGCCCTGGCCAGCCGGCCGGGTTTTAACCCGGCTCCCCGCTACATGGAGGAAATCATCAATGCATCTGCCGGAGATGTTTTTATCGACCGCAATGTTTCACTATTTCAGCCGGGCTCGGTTTTTAAAGTAGTGCTGGCCGCCGCCGCCCTGGATACCGGCCTGGTTGATAATAACTTTAAATTTTACTGTGCCGGTTCAGCTGCTGAGCCCATCCACTGTTGGTATGAACAAGGCCACGGGGAAATAACTTTCCAGGAGGCGTTCGCCCACTCTTGCAATCCATCCTTTGTTCGTCTGGGGGAGATGCTGGGGGCGGACCAAATTATAAACTACGCTGCAGCACTGGGCCTGGCCGAACAAACCATTGTCGGGTACCCGGCAAAACAGTCTACCCGGCAAAATCTGTCGACAATTGGCAGTGCATTCAATCTGTCCAACAGCAGCATTGGACAGGGTCCGGTGCTGGTAACACCGGTTCAATTGGCAGCCATGATTAACACAATTGCCAGCAGCGGAATATATTTTACCCCCCGCCTGGTGACCGGTTTCTCTGACGAGATTAAGGAAAGGTCTCCAATTACTGAATATATTGAAGGCCCAGAGCCGCGCCGGGTTCTGCAGCCCGATACAGCCAGGCAATTGCAAGAACTGATGCGTCTTACCACCACCGAAGGGGCGGGGAAAGAGGCCGACCTGCCGGTGTGGGGCAGCGCTGGTAAAACCGGATCGGCGGAAGTGGCCGGAGAGGAAGACACTGTTAACGCCTGGTTTGCCGGGTATACACCAGCCGACAACCCCCGTTACGTAATTGTTGTGTTGGCTGAAAATGGTTACAGCGGCGGTGCAACGGCGGCCCCGGTGTTCCGGGCCATCGCGGAAAAGCTGCTGCAGCTGTAAATTCATAGCCCATCTCCGGCATTTCGCGCTCTTTTTTGCACCTTATTCTTTGTGCTGGTTTATTAATAGAACAGTATGAAAAATTTTAACATGATTATTCCCTTTACTCAGTAATCCCCATTGATGAGATATACATTTTTAATAAACAATTGCGCACCGCGGGGGAGAGCTGTCATCTAAGAGCGTTTGCGAAGGATCTGGGTTTTAAGATTCTTCGCTGCGCTCAGAATGACAAGCTTAAAAGGTTCTTCAATTCTTGCATTCATAGCAATGACAGGCTTAAAAGGTTCTTAAGTTCTTGCATTCATAGCAATGTCACGACGCTGTACCACTTACTGAGTTAACGGTATAACCATGAATTTTAATTAAACTGCAGTTTCGTATTAAAGATTACAACAAAGGTTGGGCTTGAGCGGTTTTTTTGGAGCATCTCTTCGAAAAAGGATGTAATCAAGTGAAAAAGTACAAACCAACCCCTTATACCAATTGATTGTCCAATTATATGGCCAAGCAACTTAATATGTCTATTCTTCCCAATTGCCACGTGCAACTCATTAGAATATAATAAGTTGTCAGTTAATCCAATGACTACTTAAATTTTTTAATTCGGGGAGGTCCAAATGGACGAGAAAGTTAAAAGGCTTTCGTATTACAGAAATATTACTACAGAACAGTGGAACGACTGGAAGTGGCAGATTAGCAACCGTATCACTGACGTTGAAACACTGCAAAAAGTAATGAACATACAGGAAAAAGAAGCCCGGGACATCGGCCAATGTCTCAAACGTTTTCGCATGGCTATTACACCGTATTACGCCAGCATCATGGAACCGGGGAACAAAAATTGCCCCGTCAGAAAGCAAGCTATTCCCGATTTAAAAGAACTAATCTATAATGAAGTCGACATGAGCGACCCCCTGCATGAGGACGTGGATTCGCCGGTACCCGGCATCACCCACCGTTATCCGGACCGGGTGCTAATGCTGGTCACAGACCAGTGCTCCATGTACTGCCGCCATTGCACCCGCAGGCGCATGGCCGGGGTCAGCGACCGGCCCCTGCCCAAAACACAGATAGACCGCGCCATCGCTTACATCCAGGGGAATAAGAAAGTACGGGATGTGCTAATTTCAGGCGGAGACCCGCTTACCCTGTCCGATGAAAGGCTGGAGTACATCATCATGCGCCTGCGCAGCATCAAACACGTGGAAATTATCCGCATTGGCACCAGAACGCCCGTGGTGCTGCCCCAGCGCATTACCCCGCAGCTTTGCAACATGCTGAAAAAGTATCAGCCGCTGTGGATTAACACCCATTTCAACCACTATAAAGAAATTACCGCCGAGTCGGTAGAAGCTTGCGCCAGGCTTATCGATGCCGGTATCCCCCTGGGCAACCAGTCGGTGCTGTTGCGCGGGGTTAATGACTGCCCTAATATCATGAAAAAGCTGCTGCATAAGCTGGTCTCCATCCGGGTTCGGCCCTATTATCTATACCAGTGCGACCTGGCCAAAGGTATCGGCCACTTTAGAACATCAGTAGGTAAGGGCATTGAAATTATGGAAAACCTGCGTGGGCACACATCGGGATTCGCCATTCCCACCTTTGTAATTGACGCGCCCGGCGGCGGGGGCAAAATACCCGTTATGCCGCAGTACGTAATTTCCCAGTCGGACCGCAAGGTGATCCTGCGTAACTTTGAAGGCAATGTTTACTCATACACCGAACCGTACTATGAAAGCAGCGAATGCCAGTGCGGCGACTGTCTGCTTAAAAAAGGCCGCAATAACCCTGGACCGGCCGGCCTGATGAGAGGCAATAAAGTAGCTCTTGAACTGGCCACCAGCAGTAAAGAAGCCGGCTAGGGGTTAGAAGTATAGAGAAGATTTTTACATGGTTAAGACACAGATTCTTCGCTACGCTCAGAATGACCACGCGTACCCGCACCACGATAAACGAATACAATCTACCTTCGTCAAGATTAAGCTTGTCATCCTGAGCGTAGCGAAGGATCTGGTCTTTAAGATTCTTCGCTGCGCTCAGAATGACAGATTCGTTTGTATTCATAGCAATGACAGGCTTAATGACAAGGTTTTTTACTTCGTTGTATTCATAGCAATGACAGCCCCTGAAATCCTTTTTCTTGGTATTTATGTCATTCCGAACGAAGTGAAGAATCTAGCTTCTTCGCTAACGTTTCGGATGACATTAACGTAGATGAAAATATTTAACTAACAGGAGAGATTGCCTATTGTTTGCCACCAAAGAACATAACAACTTAATCAAAGAAATGAACCGCAAATTTACCGTTACCATTACCATAGATCAATTCAGCAAGCGGGCCTGGGTTAATGATTATACTTACAATCACCCCGGCGAACTGCTGCATTATATTAATAGCACGGCGGCAAGCCACGGCCTGGAAAAAATTATCTTTCCGGTGCTTAAAAAACACCTGGCCGATTTAAAACACGGTTTTTCCACCGAAGGCTGGGTAGCAGGCTTTTTCAATGGTGAAGACGGCTGTTTTTTAACCGCTTACCCGACACTCCAGCGGTGTAAAAGTGAAAACCAACCTGAATTACTGGCCCAGGTGCGGGAAATCCTGGCTCGGCGTCACAGGATGCCGGCCACCCTTCCCGACGGCTGTACCTTGTTTACGCCGGGATTAAAGGACGCCGCCGAGCTGGGGAATTTGTTTAAAATAGCCTTTTCCACCTATCCCAGTCCGGTGGACCAGCCTGATTACCTGGCCGGGGTAATGGGTAAAACAGCCCTGTTTAAGGCTATTAAAAAGGAAAACCAAATCATCAGTGCCGCAGCCGCCGAATTGGACATCGCCAAAGGCAATGCCGAGCTGACCAATTGCGCCACACTGCCGAACAACCGGGGGGGCGGACTGATGAGCAACCTAATCGACGCCCTGGAACAAGAATGCCTGGCCCGGAGCATAAACAGCTTGTACAGCTTGGCCCGGGCCTCATCCTACGGGATGAACCTGGTTTTCCACCGTCTGGGCTATCGGTACCGAGGTACACTGGTAAATAACTGCCATATTGGCGGCGACTATGAAAACATGAATATCTGGAGCAAATACGCCCGCTAAATAGGGGCGAACCTTGAATTTACACACACTCCCGCTCAGATTGACTATCAATTAATAGTATAGTAGGATAATAGTAATACTGTATTGGACGGGAGTGTCATGCATGATTGTGAGGGGAGACCAAATACGCGCACTGCGCGAAGAACGTGGTTATACGCTGCACGATTTAGCCCAGCGGGCGACCCTTTCCTTATCATACCTCAGCGAAATTGAGCGAGGCTCGAAAAGACCTTCACTAAAAACCATTGAAAAATTGGCTACTGCCTTAAACGTTCCCAAAACCCAGTTAATTAAAGGGGATATAAGCGACACCGGACTATCCATGGGAGATAAAATCCGCCTCATGCGGGCGGAAAAAGACCAATCTCTGCAGGACCTGGCCCAGCGTGCCGGTATATCCTTTTCATATTTAAGCGAAATTGAGCGGGGCACCGTTTATCCGGCCATTAATACCCTCAAGCGGATTGCCGGTGGATTGGAAGTCTCTGTTTCCTCGATCATGGGCAACGAGGGGTCCCTGGGGCACAAATTAAAAGCTCTGCGCGAGGAATACGGGTTAACCCAGGCCCAACTGGCCAACATGGCCGGCGTAACCGCCGGATTAATCGGCCAGATAGAGCATGGCAAGGTGCAGCCTTCTCTAAAAACACTGGAAAAGCTCTCCGAGGTCATGGGCGTATCACCCTGCTATTTCATCATGGAACCCGGCGCGGTGGACCAGATGTTGAGCTTAATGAACCCCGAACTGCGGGAAATGCTCATGCACCCCAATGTGCAGTCGGTACTGAGACTGGTCTGCAACGTGAACGAAAAAGAACTGCAGTTTATTTTAAACTTTATTCAGTTATTTAAAAGATCAGAAATAAATTAACCTTGCCCAAATCGCATCCATATATTAATATATATCTATATAGGATATATGAATCTTATCATATCGGCTGAAAGGATGCGGCAATAATGGCTGCCAGGGTAGTTAAGGCATTATGCATAGGCTGCGGGGCGTGCACCCATATGTGTCCATCCGGCGCCATCACCGTCAAAGCCAATCAAGCCCACATAGACTCCGCCAAATGCGACGAATGCGAAGAATGCATCTTCGCCTGCCCCAACGGCGCCATAATCATCTAAAACAAAGCAAAAGGGGTCAGGCTCTTAACTTATTAACTTATTTCGTTTTTTAAAATAAGTTAATAAGTTAAGAGCCTGACCCCGGGTTTGCGGTTTAGAAACCCCAACCAAGCGAGGTGAAAGAAATGCCCACATACGATTACCGCTGCAGTGACTGTCAAAACAAATTTACGGTAATGGTCAGCCTAAGCGATAAAGACAAAGTAACCTGCCCGTCCTGTCAAAGCAAAAAAATAGAACAGCTATTCACCGGCTGTCAAGTACGCACCTCCGGTGGTCGCGGATGCGACACTCCACCACCGGGCTTTAGCCCCTCAGGCGGCGGCTGAGGCATATAAAAACCAACCCGGCCGTGCGCCGACGAGTAGACGGGGTCAGGCTCTTAACTTATTAACTTATTTCGTTTTTCGAAATAAGTTAATAAGTTAAGAGCCTGACCCCGAACTTTACCAAACTGTTAGTGGAACAGTTTTTCTAGCTTCTCCCGGTCGAAACCAACTACATATTCATTTACGGTGGCCAGTGTAGGTACTGCCATTTTACCGGTGCGGGAAACCATTTCGTTACGTGCCGCTGTGTCTTCGGCTACATTAATTTCCTGGTACTGCACACCTTTTTGGGAAAGAAACTCTTTCACCGTGCGGCAGTGTGGTCACGTTGGTGTGGTGTAAAGTTTAACCTGATCCATGCTTAACGGCCCCCTTGTTTAATCTTTAATCTATACTTTTTATTCTGCCCACCCGGACAGCAAGGCATTAGCGAAGTGTAACGGTAAAATATAACACTTGCAAGTATTGCTGCGGGTGCTCCTTTTCGACACTCAATTTTCGACACTCAATTAGAGGAAAAATATCGCCGGTGTTGAACATAATATCCTGTAACGGGATAATTCCGGGCCGCGCAAACAGCTTTGTTTGTTCATCTAAGGTCCGCGGACAGGAGTGTAGCCGAAATGCACCACAATGCAGGAGTTTCGGGCATCATATTGGCTGGCGGCAAAAACACCCGGATGGGTACAGAGAAAGCCCTACTGCAAATAGGCGGCAAGCCGATAATCGAAATTATATCCACAGCCTTAAAATTTTTAACCGATGAAATAATAATTGTATCCAATAACCCCGGTCGCTATGCGGACTACGGCGACAGGGTGGTGGCAGACATCATCCCTGGCTGCGGACCGCTGGGTGGTATCCATGCCGGGTTGACCCATACGTCATACCAGCTTGCCCTGGTCACACCCTGCGACACACCGTTTGTGAGTACTAACCTGGCCCGGCTGTTAATAGAACACTCGACCGGTTACGACATTGTAATGCCCAGGTACCAGGGATTTCTGGAACCATTATTTGCGCTGTATAATAAAAGTTGCCTAGACACTATTGAAGCACACCTGAAACAGGGCCACAATAAAATCACTCGGGTGATCGAAAATTTAATTTTAGAAGGCGTCAAGGTTAGGTACCTGGAAGAAGATGAACTAAGGGCCGCCGAACCGGAACTGGAAAGAGTATTTTTAAACGTCAACACTCCCACCGACTTGACCAAGGCCCAAAACATAGCCAGAGTTTTATAACCTATTGGAGGAAAAATGCTGCGTAGTATTCTCTACCCCAACATGTATGTCCCTTCGGTTACGGAGATTAACCCCGACGAATTGCAGGCGCGCGGTATCCGCAATTTGCTGCTGGACCTGGACAACACTATTGTCCGGAGAGATCGGGACAAATTCCCCCCCGAAGTGGAAAAATGGCTGCGGGGCTTGCAAAACAGAGGCTTTAACCTGTGTATCGTATCCAATAACGGCACTGGCCGGGTTAACAACTTGGCCGGCCCGCTGCAGATACCCTGCGTGGTAAGAGCGGTTAAGCCGCTGCGCAGAGCTTTTCGGCGCGGCATGCAGCAGCTAAATGCCAACACCAACGATACCGCTGTGGTGGGAGACCAAATATTCACCGACGTTCTAGGCGGCAACATGATGGGCCTTTTCACCATCCTGGTGGTGCCCATGCCGGGTACGGAATTCTGGGGCACCTGGCTAATCAACCGGCGGCTGGAAAAACTGGTCCTTTACCGCGTGTCCCGCCTGGTATCGCACAAGGATAAACAATATTACGTACGCTAGCTTGGTGTCGTCTGACACCATGGAGGATATCATGCCTGGTATAAATGGAAAAACCATGGTTTACGGCATCATCGGCCGCCCGGTGGAACACAGCTTTTCACCGGCCATGCAGAACGCGGCATTTAAAGAAACCGGCTTGAACAGTATCTACGTGCCCTTTTGCCCCGAGCTCGGGCAAATAGAGGCGGCCGTGGCCGGTATCAGGGCGCTCGGCCTGGCAGGGGTAAACGTTACCGTTCCCTATAAGGAAGCGGTAATGCCTTATCTGGATGAGTTAACTGAAGAAGCAGTGCTCTGCGGTGCGGTGAATACAATCATTAACCGGCAGGGCAGACTAACCGGCCATAATACCGACGGCACCGGTTTGATCAGCGATCTGCGGGCTAGCTGTAGTTTTGAACCATCCCGGAGAGCGGCTCTAATCTTGGGCGCCGGAGGTTCGGCTCGGGCGGTGGCGTTGTCGCTGGCCAAGGCAGGCTGCCGGGAGATGGCCCTGGTTAACCGTAACCGGGAACGGGCTCGGAATTTAGCCGCAGGCGTAACCGAGGCCACCGGTGTCACGGTGCATGTATTTCCATGGGAGCCGGGCCATGCCCAGCTGGCTGAATTCGCCTGTCGGGCTGATTTGCTGGTTAACTGCACCCCGGTGGGCATGTCCGGGAAGCCGGGGGCTCAGTTGCCGCTGCCCGCAGAACTGCCCGGTCAGGGGCAGCTGGCCTATGACCTGGTTTACAATCCGCCCCGCACACCATTTCTGCTCCTGGCCGAAAAGAACGGGGCCAGAACCGCCAACGGACTGGGCATGCTGTTGCACCAGGGAGCGATGGCTTTTACTGCCTGGACCGGCCTGCAAGCGCCGCTAGAAGTGATGCGCAGGGCATTGCTGGAAAACCAAAGGGGGAGAAAAAATTTTGCTGCGCTACTTAACGGCCGGTGAATCCCACGGCCCCTCACTTACCACAGTGTTGGACGGCATTCCGGCCGGATTGCCTCTGACCGCAGACTACATAGATCAGCAGCTGGCCCGCCGCCAGGGTGGCTACGGCCGGGGCGGGCGGATGAAAATAGAACAGGACCGGGTGGTCATCACATCCGGTGTACGGGGCGGCCTTACTATGGGCAGCCCGGTGACCTTGGTAGTAGAAAACAAAGACTGGCCCAATTGGAACCGGGTGATGGACCCCGGTCCCGGAGCCGCTACAGCCGAGAGAGTGGTTACCAGACCCAGGCCGGGCCACGCCGACCTCACCGGGGCTTTTAAGTACGGCCACCGGGACATGCGCAATGTGCTGGAGCGCTCCAGTGCCAGGGAGACTGCGGCGCGGGTGGCGGCAGGCACGGCAGCCCGCCGGCTGCTGGAAGAGCTGGGCGTG
>JAENYQ010000063.1 GCA_016841675.1 Desulfotomaculum sp. | reverse complement strand
ATAATTGGGTTCTTTGGGAAAGGTTCAGATTTTATTTATGTACGGGTAACGCAACTCGTACGCCGTGGCATGCGGTGTGTTGTGCTTGTGCCAGAGTTTGCGAAAATTGTATACCACCCACCCATTCGTGAGAGATGAACCTTTTGAGGTAGGGAAGAAATACTCCCGCCCTGGGTGCAGCGCCTGGATCGCGGCATTGTACCTCGCCAGCAGGTCCAGCATGGTGTCATGCAGGACGACATAGTGCTGGGAAGAACCCTTGGAATGGCGGATGTTGAGGACGCCCTGAACCAGGTTTACGTCGTCCACACGGAGCATTCTTGCCTCGTTGGTCCTTATCCCGCTGCTGTACAGGAGCCGAAAGAACACCGGCACGACGAGCCTGCGTGTAAGCACCGCAGGGGTGTTGGGCGTGGACGGTAGGCTGTCGCATGTCCGGAAGAAGTTCTCCAGTTCGAAGTCCATGAAAGCATGGGGCACGTAGGTGCGGGGTTCCATCTTTGGGATGTTCGGCCCCACGACATCTGCTATCTCCCGAACTCTTAGATAACGGACGAAGTTAGAGATGACGAATATCCTCGTCCTGCAACTGTTGTTTGTCTCTGTGGCGCGCTGCGCGCACCAACCGTCCACCATTTCCTGAGTTAGCGTCTCCGTTTTCGGGAACAACCGTGCGCAATGGCAGTCGAAAAGGAGCATGTTGTGGTCGTATGTCTCATTCCATCGCCCGGACGCTTTCTGAAAGGCGATGAACGCTTCCATCAAGGGGGTAAGAAAGGACTGAAACCTACGCATCGGCGAACACCCCCTCAGACACTGGAAAACGGGCTATGCTAAGGGCGCATCCTTTGAGGTGGACAAGATCTGCCGAGAGGTAGGTCTCCACCGATTCAGGCACGGCATGCCCGAGCGCGCTGCTAATCACCGCTTGGGGTACACCGTTACCCAAAAGGGTTGTCGCAAGGTGGTGGCGGAAGATATGGAAACCTCTCCTATCCCCCTTCGACTGGCGTATGCCCGCTTCCTCCATAATTCGGGCTGCCACCCTCCAAATGCTGCTGCTTTTCATCCCTCTGTAAGGCCCTTGCTGGGTCAGGAATAGGATTGGGCAATCAACTGGGGGACGCTCATTAGTCAGGTAATCGTATATGGCGTTGCCTACGGTTGCAGTCAGGGCAAGTTCCAGGGGTTCCTTCGTCTTTTGCTGTTTGATCCTTATGAGATCGCGTTCCCAGTCGATCGAAGCCAGATCCATGGCCCCGATGTCGCAACACCGCAAACCGGTATAGTATGCAAGTTTCCCGATCGCCCTGTCGCGTAAAGTGAGCGCGTTGGACATGTCGTCCATCGCGTCGAGGATGGCATGCGTCTCCTGTGACGTGAGGTATTGTATGTTTTTCCTTACCCTTTTCGTCACGGGGAGGAAGGACAGCACTTTCCTGCATGCATCCGGGTTCAGGGGGATACAAACCTTGAGGACAGCAGAGATAAATTTTCTGTAGTTATAGCTTTTGAGTTGTTCCCCATCCGGCGATACGAACACAGACATCACGGCTTCCTCGGTGATGTCATCCAGCCGGTTGATTCCAGCATTCTGCAGGGAGAGCAGAAATGCGGAAACGTTTTTAGATTCCGTGTTTATGGAGGATTCCTTCTTGCCACGTTCCTGCGCCGCCATGCAGTAGTAGTCAATCAACGACCTAAACTCGGCTACCAGCTTTAGGTACGCGCCCCTTTCGACAAGTCCCGACCACTTCCCGTCGGGATATTTACCGTGAAGGTCGAATTCCTTGATAGCGCCGATGAACGCGCGTTTTTTTTCGAGACTGCCAAGGGACAGCGCAGTTGCTTCGTAGTCTTGATACACGTCATTGTAGCAGTCCCAGTCTTTGGTATCGGCTTCCGCCAAGATCTTCTGGATTTCCGTCTGCAACCTACCAATGTAGTCTTTCGAGTAACCGGTAGCTTCCATGTAGGAAATTAGCTTGGGATGGTTGTTTCTTAGATTTTCTACATTCATATGGATGACCTCCTATCAAAAATGATAGTAAGATCATACCATAGAAAAAATCCAAACCTTTTTCTGAGAAAGCGGCTTGATTACGCGGCTTTGTTCTGAAAGGTTTGGATTTTATTTTTGTTTGGATAACGATTATTGTTGACCACGTGTGGCAGAAGCTTGTGCTTTTGCTCAGGTATCCAACCCAAAAACGTATCTCGAACACCTAAATGCAATACTGCCCGGTTGTAACTCAAAGCCGCAATCGGTCTGTTTTCGTGGAAAACCAAGTATTTAATCCTGGGACCAATCATTGTCTCGTAGCCAAGGTAGTGGTAGTTTTTGACCAGGTAGTCCCACACCTGCTCCCAGGATGTCTTATTGACTAACCGAACCGTTAACGGTCGAATATCTTTGAGTTTTCCAATCAGTGGCTGTGTATTTAGAGAAAATTCATTGTTCATAGCTACCATTTTATATTAATTTCGTTTGCATCACCAGGCCCCTAGACTATTTTAGCAGGTGAGGTTATCATTGTCCACTGATTTTTTAGTTTACGCTGTAGTACTAGTAACTTATTTAATTATTAAAATAACATGATAATTCGTTGGATGTGAATAAATCCGTTACACACATTGTTACAAAGGGGGATTAATTTACGTTGATCCTTAATAGTAGTCCGTAAGTTACCGGAGGGTTTTTATAAAAACGAAACCAATAAACACGGGGGTTCAAGTGTTAAGACGGGGACGGGGGGACTTCTAATCCGTAGGTCTCGAGTTCGAATTCATCCATCCCGGGAGGCCAAAGAAAGTCAAGCCCCGCAAGCATTGCGGGGCTTTTGCTTTTCTATTTTTAGCAGAACAACCAGCGTAATGGGGATAGTTTGGGGATAATTTAACCAGGAGTTAAACCTATTATACAAAACGATACCAAACAAAAAGGTTAAACGTTGGGCAAAATGACCGGGTTAAAGCAACCTCTAAAAATAACCCTACAGAATTGTGCACGGAATGTCGGATATATACATTAAATTTCTGCTATTCTATTGGTGAGAGGGAGGTCATATATGGATTCGCTTAAAAAAATGAATGGAGCATTAAACTATATTGAAGAAAATCTTATCTTAGATATTGATTTCAAAACAGTAGCGAGGCTGGCTTTTTGCTCGGAATATCATTTTAAAAGGATGTTTTCTTTCCTTGCAGGTGTTACCCTATCGGAGTACATCCGCCGCAGACGCCTTACTCTTGCAGCATTTGAGCTTAATAATAGTAATATAAGGATAATTGATATTGCCATTAAATATGGATACAGCTCAGCAGACTCTTTTACAAGAGCTTTTCAAGGTTGGCATGGTGTAACGCCGTCAGAAGCCAGAAATAATGGTCAATTACTAAAAGCCTATTCACCAATGACCTTTCAGTTATCAATTAAAGGGGGAATGGAAATGGAATATCGAATCGTAGAAAAAGAGGCATTTCGCATAGTTGGTATCACGAAAAGGGTCCCCATAATCTTCCATGGAGTTAACCCAGAGATTGCCTCTATGTGGAAAACTTTAAATTATAAGACGATAATCAAACTTAAGAGACTTTCTAATGTCGAGCCTGTAGGGTTGCTACAGGCATCCACGAACTTTTCTGAAGGCCGAATGGAGGAAAAGGGAGAACTTGATCATTATATAGGCGTGGCAACAACTAATGAGTGTCCGGATAACCTGGCACAGCTTGAAGTTCCTGCCTCAACATGGGCTGTATTCGAATCAGTTGGACCATTTCCTGATACGCTGCAAAATATATGGGGACGCATCTATTCCGAATGGTTTCCATCATCAAACTATGAACAAACAGAAGGACCAGAAATCTTGTGGAACGAGCATAAAGATATAACATCACCGACTTTCAAAAGCGAAATTTGGATACCGATTTTGAAAAAGTAATAATAGCTTCTGTAACTATTAAAATTTTTATTAGACGGTTATTATTATCATGAATAATCCTGTCTTTGTTTAAAAAATCCCATTAATTTGAGGGCATACGCTGTCACTACAGCGAAAATAACGAGACTTAAAAGCATTGCGACAATATCTCCCAAACTATTTTTTATAGGTTCGGGGTAATTAAATACTCTAGACATTAACCCGAAGTTAAGGAGCCAAATACCAACACCGATGCCTATACTTTTTATAAAGTAATACTTTGTACTAAAAATGTAGGTATACAAAAATGCTATTATTAATCCAAAGAAAGCACCTATAATTAAAGAAGTTATAAAACCAAATACCCAAAATATAGGGGTGTATTCAAACCCTTTCATAACCACACCTAAGGAAGTAGCATTATTATCATATTTAGCTATATTTAATACCTGCATAAGCTCATTAAATCCGTATTTAACCGTAGCCCCTACCACACCAGCAGTAGTTCCAAAAATGAATTCATTGTTTTGTTCTAGCTTAAAAGTATTGCGGTATTCCTTGTCTGAAGCATAAGAGTTCTCTCCTGTATGCGCCTCTACCTTTTTGAATAACGAGTCCATAGAAACAGCAGATTCTATAGTCGGCATAAGTTCAGCGGCATGTTCGTAATCTTTTTTGATTGGGGTATTTCTTTGTCGAATAAATATTTTTCTTTTTTCTTTAACCTGTTTTTTACGCCTAAAAGGAAAAAACATTATTCGGCCCCCCAGTATGTAACTCGTGTTTTTAATTTCCATAAATATCATTAAACTATTTAAATATCTTAAATATTATTGCCCATATACGTTTTCTTATGTTACGCCTGCTGGGCCCACCAGAGGCGTTTTTTATTTGAGGTAGAGTATAGATGCAGCTATTATTGAAAAAATATAAAAATTAACTATAGTAAAAAGGAAGCACATATGCCCAAAAATAATAATTTGCTAAAAAAGATATTCTATGCGGCCTCTATTGGATTAATCGGCTATAAAGGAGCTGTCTTGTTAGGCAGAAAAGCCGTCGATAAAGTTAGTGACAGTTTAATTCATAGGCTAATGGTTGACTCTTACTCTGAAAATTTATGGGAGTTTGTTTCGGCATCTCGTAAAACCGGACTCCAGAACATTGTGGAAACTAATTTAAGAGCACAAGAAGGAAAAATGATCAAACGACCTTTGGGGAGTCCGAAAAAGATACCTGATTTTGCGGGTATAATGTTTAACTTTGCTCAACTGCACCGACTGCCGACAGACGAAGGAGCACCTATAGATACTAAAGTTACTATTGGCCCCTGTGCCCGAAGGCCTTTGCAGATAGATATGCCCATTATGATTTCCGGTATGGCCTTTGCCCTTGCACTGTCTGCCAAGGCAAAAATTGCTTTAGCCAAGGGCAGTAAAATGGCGGGTACTGCTACTAATACCGGTGAAGGTCCCTTTTT
This sequence comes from Desulfotomaculum sp., assembly GCA_016841675.1. Lineage (GTDB taxonomy): Bacteria > Bacillota > Desulfotomaculia > Desulfotomaculales > Desulfallaceae > BRH-c8a. Next base: position 16,363 of record JAENYQ010000063.1, on the reverse strand, counting down.
ACCGGCTGAAAGGAAAGCTGCTGGCAAGCTTATTATTCAATATAACAGGGGTAAGTGGAGTAAGTCGGAAAAGATTTTAAAACAGGCTGATATGATTGAAATTCACATTGGACAAGGGGCGGCCGGTGGAGTTGGCCATTACATAGAAGATAAAGAAATAGACTGGAAGATAAGACGCATGATGGGCTTGGGTTGGGGTGAAAAAGGGGTTATTCATGCTACTTTTCCGGGCATGGGAAAAGAACCGAACAAATTAAAGGAAATTGTCACCTATTTAAGAGAGGTTACCCAGGAGGTTCCCATTGGTGTAAAATTTGGCGCCAGTAAGTTCTTGGAAGAGGACCTGCGCATAGCTTGTGCATCCAATGTGGATTTTTTTACACTAGACGGTAGTAATGCCGGTTCCAAAGGAACAACGCCGATATTACAGGATGACTTTGGTTTGCCAACTTTATTCGCATTGGTCAGGGCTGCTAAATTTATCAACAAGCATAATCTGAAGCATAAAGTAAGCTTGTTAGTCTCTGGTGGGTTAAAAAACCCGGGCGATTATTTAAAGGCTTTAGCCTTAGGGGCAGATGCCGTTTATATTGGCAGTGTTGCTTTATTTGCCATGGGCCATACTCAGATCTTAAATTCCATGCCCTGGGAACCGCCCCCGGAGATAGTCTGGTACAAGGGGAAATACCAACACAAGCTTGACGTTAATGAGGGAGCTAAAACCCTGGCCAAATACCTACTTTCTTGTAACGAAGAAATAAAAGATGCTGTAAAAGCTTTAGGTAAAAAAAGTATTCATGAAGTAGACAAAAGTGATTTATTTGCCCTCGATCCTTTTACGGCTAAGGTAGCCGATATACCAGTAGGTTATGAGGAAATAAATTTTGAAAAGTAGTCAGTATGAACAAGGAATTGCGAATGATGGGTTTTGGTGTTCTGTTTAATGGGCCATTTGATGACTTTATAGCCATTTTTAAGCTACTTTTCTAGCTCATTTAGAAGATATTTTAATTATTTTGTATGATTTACCGTTAACTTAGTAAGTGGTACAGCGTCATATTATTGTAGAACGAAGTGAAGAATCTAGATTCTTCGCTAACGCTCTTAGATGACTCTTTCCCTTTGTGGTGCACAATTGTTGATGAAAAATGTTTTGCTCATCAAAGGGGATTACTAAGTAAAGGGAATAATCATGTTTTTTTAATATTAACTTTTAATAATCTATAGAAGTATATTGTTAACAAATATTTGTAAACTTGACTATCTATACATATATAAGGTAGTATTATCTTATCAAACAATTTGCATAATTAATAATAGGGAGGAAATTATATTATGGCATTTGAAGTGTACATGCCCAGGTCATCAAGTGATAACAGAGTAGCATTAACAAAACACCACATCAGACTGGGAAATCGGATGGCCAGTTACCTTAAAAGTGATCGTGTAGAGGTTGCTTATGATAAGACTTCTGGAAAACTAAGAGTCAAAGGTATCAAAGAAGGCGGCATAAAAATTAGCAAAAATAAAATCGGTGCCCAGGGGATCTTTAAATATTTTAGTTTAGATAAAAAGGGCAGCTATCCGGCTGAATACAATGAAAAAGAAGATGCGATATATGTCCAAATTGAAGCAGGGGAATAATACCCTCTGCTTTTTTGGTATTTTTTTTAACTGTTTTTTAATATTTTAGTGATTGCCCATGAAGATCCCTTCGGCAGCATGGTATTGGTTGGGACCAAGGGAAAAGATATTGCGTTGAGTAATATCGAATATTGATGTTCATAATTATTCCCTTTAACTCAGTAATCCCCATTGATGAGATAAACATTTTTAATAAACAATTGTGCACCGCGGGGGGAGAGCTGTCATCCTGAGCGTTAGCAAAGGATCTAATGACACGTCGCTGTACCACTTACTAAGTTAACGGTATTACCATGTTGATGTTTATTTAGTGCCAGGTGTCAGTAACGGAAATTAACGGTCAATGATTCAACAAAAGATTTAGTCGTTTACTACCGGTTGTTCAACATGAAATGGCATAAAAAACAGGGTTACACAACTGAAGAGCTGGGCATATCAATTTCCTACTTCGCGGTAGGTTTTTTCTTTAGGCATAAACCCCATGCTGGCAGGGAATTGCGTTTTTTGAAACTCCTTGGATTATGGAGCATAACATTCCGCCGCAAAAATTGACCGGTGGTTTAATGCCAATCTAAACATACTACAATTTAAACAAAATTTATATATTATTGGCAAACTCAACAAAAATATTACAAAAATATGTTGACTTTTAATGACAACGTTGGTATCATTTACTTGCGTAAAAATATTTGTCGAATTATGTTTAACTAATTAAGTAATTAACTTATAAATGGGAGGGAAAACCTTGAAGTCAACAGGCATTGTAAGGAAAGTGGACGAGCTCGGCCGCGTGGTTATACCTATAGAACTACGCCGCACATTAGGCATTGATGAAAAAGATCCTTTGGAAATTTACGTCGACAATGAGAAGATTATTTTCAAAAAATACGAACCTGATTGCGTTTTTTGCGGTAATGCCGATAACGTGCAGCATTACCGGGGCAAATTGGTGTGCCAAAACTGCGCCAAGTCCATGTTCGAAAACGTCAAGGCCATGAGCATAACGGAAACAGCCTAGTTAGTTGATACGCATTTTCTGTATGATTCCCGCCCGGGGAGATTGCTCAGGCGGGCTTTTTTATGCCCTCATTTGCAGACAAACCATGGGACTGCCCCGGGTAACCCGGGCAAAAAAAACAAGGCGCTAAACCCCTGGAACAACAGTAATTATGTTAGTGTAAGTTAATGAGTTATTTGATAATGATAACAGGAACTTGAACTTTTATAAGTACTCTATAACTGACACTCCCCAATATATTGTCTGACTGACCTATGCCCCGACTTCCCATTAAGACCATGTCTATATCATTGTTATTTACATACTGAATAATAGTAAACGCCGGATCGCCGTGCATGATAACGCCTTCCACCTCCAACCCATTGCTTCTAAATTGCTCTTGGGCTTTTTCCAATGCCTGTTTGCGGGTAACTTCGTAGATTTTTGTATAGTAAACTTCATCAAACACAAAATTCTTTTCGTATGATTTTTCTGAAAAGGGGTTCATTACGGTAAGAAGAGTTACTTTAAAAACCAGGTTTTGTTGGGCCATTCTGACAGCCCAATCAACAGACTTCATTGAACTTTCCGAACCATCCACGGGTAACAACACTTTCATAATCAGCCCTCCGTTACATATTTAATGTATTTGTGATTAAATCTAGGGGAAAAAGCACTTTAATTTATTATATGGGGTTGATACAAATTTCACAAGTCTACTTGTAAAAATAAAAGATAGGACCTCACTAAACTATTGGGAACCATGAAGAATTCCAAATTTGACGCCAGCATTGTCAATATCTTTGTCAAAATGGTATGACCCGTCTTGGTGAGTGAAACGGAATTGATGAATTTTTCGGGGAGCGTGAAGCATTGCTAATTCTAGTGGAGGCTTTGAAGCAGGAATTGGCAATTTGATAAAACTGTAATGATAAAGGCCAGAAAAATGCAGGAGGACTGCTCATGTTGGGTATTCCTCCTGCATTTTAGTGCTTTGTTAAAACAAGTCGCTGTGCGTACTGTTCTGGTAAGCGTCAAAACTAAAACATCGTTATCAATCCTGTAAATTAAAAGTCAGTCAGGAGTAATATGACATTCCCTTTGCCCGGTCCAAGCACCTGTTAACATATGGTCTTTGTTTTTCTCCGGCAAGGGGATTACAGCCGCCAACAGAAAAACAACTCTTGAAGCAATTGGATATTGTACCCTCGCTTCATAATTGCCTTTAAGTCTTTTTTGAATCTGCCTGTCGAAAAATCTCATACTTCATTCTGAATCTCCGCTACCAGTTCTTCAAAACTTGAATAGCGCTTTGCATTTGGGTCACGGCTTATTCGACTGGCTTCTTCCATAGCCGCTATTGTTTCAGCATTCGGAATATTTAAAGAAATTTTAAAGGGTATTTTTCCCTGCCGAACAGCCTGTCGGACGAAGACGGTGAATGCCGTCGTCATATTCAGAGTGCGGACGGCGATGCTGTGCCCGCTCCTTTTAAGCGCCTGCCCTTTATGTTCCACATCGCAAAGCCGGGACGCCAACACGGCTGCAATAACCGGCATCTTAAATAACGTGGGAGACGGACAGGTACCATGTCCCATCACCACAGGACTGGACACGGTACTTGTCTCCTCGCCCCACCCATGTTAGTCTAAAAACCGATTTTTTCCTCGCACGTCCTGTTTAATATTTGGTATTCATATTTATTAATGGTATCCTTTCACCTTTTTCTGTATTGTTATCAGGAAATAAACTGTCATCACCCAAGCGAGATACTAGTAATCCACTCAAAACCCCGGTCATTGTATGCTCTATTAAACCTAGAATTGGAAATTTTGGTCTAGGCTTAGCAACCAGACCTATTTTAGGTAATATGCCGGCAAATATAACCGCATATAAATAATTCACACCTATTCCTTTAAGAATGGGGTGATCGCGACCAGTAGCAGACATTACATATGTTGTTGCAACTCCAGCACTGGACATACCAATTCCATTGATTACATTACTCATAATTTTACCCTCAATTGTATTAACCTTACTTTTTTTGAGTGATAAGGTTCCTGCTGATTGTGGATAAGTCATGTTAATTAAGCCCTTCTTATGTTCATAAATGTTTACCGATAAAGCTGGGATGGCGGCCAATATACCTGATACAACTCCTAATAGAACTCTGTCTTTGATTTTAATTTTCATATATTAACCCCCAAGGATCATCGCTTTTTTTTAGTATTACCGGAAACTGTTTTAATATTTAACCGGTAAGCATAACCAGCCGGTTCCAAAGCACTTTTTATATACAATATACAAGTTAAAATACGTTATAATTGAATTGTGCAATAGGACGTGAGGTGTTTAATTTTTGAAAATATTATATTTTCGATGTTTTCTTTAGGCCTATTGTTTACTGTGTTAGGGATTGAAATGTTTGTAACGCAGAAAAGGAAATACTTTATGCTGACGATCATAACTTCAATATTTATATTAAGTGTAGGTATTTTTAACCTTTGGGTGTATCTAAATATCTAACTAGTCACATTACAGGGGGATACCCCTTTCACGAAGACTTGCCCGTGTTTTTGCCGATAAATATTGGTTCACATAAACCTCCCAATCAGGAAAGCGATTCTTTAATTTTACGATTTGATCTTCATGATTAAAATAAAAATCAGCCAGCTTATCGACATTTTTTTTGTGCCTGAGAAATTGCGTTAAAAGAAAAAACACAAAAGTATCCCCTTCCTAATCCATCAGGCTGAAACAAGACCTTGTTCCATTGGCTACTCTTCTTAATGGGTAACTTTGGATAGTCAGTTTATACTATGTGCTTAAGGAAGAATTGTTACCTTAAATATAGAAGGAAAAGCATTATATCAAGCTATGAGGGATTTTCGTAAATCCGAACTGGACATTTTACTGGAGGTGATGCTCTATACTAAAAATAAAAAACCTTTAGTTACAACATCTACTTTTCGTTGGAGGGCTTCCCCCTGTGTCAGGTTGTCCGACGCGCCTTTAACCGGGCGCGAAAAGGAATACCTGGCCGGTCGGCTGCTGCAGACGGTACATTTAGACTTTGTCGCCAGCGAGGAGGATGATTTGCTGGCCACCAAGCTTTTCGCACCCCATTTATCCCCGCGGGGGAAGACTACCCGGCCTGTCCCCGGTGCGGCGGCCCCATGCCCAACCTGTTTCAGCTCAATTCCAGGGAGGCCGGTTTGGCCATTGTGCCGGGATGCGATTTGCTGGTGTTTTACTTCTGTTTCAAATGTAACCCCTTAAAGCACACCGAGCCTGGCTGGGCCATCCGGGTCTATGCGGAACCTGTCGGCAAATTTTGCCTGCAGGCCACCTATCATGCCACAGTGGACGCGCCCAGTCACTATATGGACCCGGGTATCCGAAAGAATATCGGGCGTAACGAATTGGCTCTGGACCGCTATCATTCATATTTCATGCTACACATTTTACCTTTTCGTTATTATATATTTATTAGAAAGCATATCAACTTTTAGTTATGCCACGCAAGATATGAGTAGCACCAGTGCGAAAACGCCAGCCAGCCATTTTTTCATGTTTGAATTTGTGACAATTGACTTAACCTTCTTTCCATGGTTTGTGCAAACCTATCCGCTTCCCTTCTAACATGATCTGCTAACAACTCGGGAATAACGCTTAATAATTCACAATCACCAATAAGTTCAGTGGCAGCTGATTTAAAGTCTCTAATTTGCATAGCTACACGCAAACTTTCTTTGGTAAATCTTTTTAAAATGGGGTATACAGGGAAATTAGGCTCAAGCATGGATTTCAAATCAAGCGTTTGTAACCTTTTTTGGTCAAACAATTCACTAAATGAGTTTGCTTGTTCCACGAACTGCCTTTCAGACGGATCCAATAAATGTAGAATAAATTTAGCATGATCTGCCATGATTCTATGCCAAAATGTTTGATCGCGTACAATAGTTAAAGCCAGCGGCTCCATTCTTCCTGTTTGGAGGGCGGTTAATCTGCTAATAAACGCCAGAGCTTCCCTTCTTATATGGTCAATTAGTAAAGGAAAATTGTATCCTCCAATCTTTGCGGGGCCACAGGTGATAATACGATCTAAAACCATTGTTTTAAAGCAGGTAAAGGAACGTGTAAGGTCTATACTAGCCTGGTTTAATAACGTGACATTTTGCTCTGTTGGGGCGTTTGATACCGCCCTTGCTTGATTTAGAAGATTTGAATAGGCCTGTTCAAACTGTTGCGCTTCGTTAATTAATTCAACATTTATACAAGCGAAAGCTAAACGCATAAAAAGAGCATGTTCCATCATTATTCTTAGCCAAAAAAGGTTATTATCTATTGAATCAGGTATAAAATTACTTTGCGCCATTGGTATTCTTGATGGGGGCGGGCATGTTAAAGTAGTGGGACAGTCTTGTTGTATACAATCTGGTTGGCAAAAACCTGGTTTAAATTGAGCAAAGCTACTATGCGTTGCTGTTGTCATGAAATACACCTCCCTTCTTTATGTTATGTAAAACATGGTAACCTGGTGAATTTAAATTCCTTGCAATCGAAAGGCGCGTTTTGCTATGATGTGCAATTCTATATCATTTTTGCCATCAATTTAATTCATTCAATCGATTGTTTAATTAATCAATTTTTTCCATTTAGTTATATGAGACAGGAATACCTCTTTGATTTATTTACCTCTTACCATCTACCGTGTCGCACCGCAAAAAAAAAGTGCAGGATTAAGGTCAAACCTTACCTGCGTTTTATGTGGGTACGATATAGATAATAAACCCCCATTGAAATAAGTATGAAGGGTAATAACCCAATAAACCAAGAGATCTCATACCAGAAAGACCAACCAACTCCACCCCTACCAAATTTTGATAACCATATGGTTTTTGCTCCAATTACCATATACGCCAATAAAAAGAATCCTGAAATAAGATATAAAGTGCTCCAATTAAAATACTGGCTGCAGCCAGTGACTGCAGTACCCCCCAATAGAAAAAACTGGCCTGTCCAAAAGCGACAAGTCCAAGAACCATTCCGGTGAGGTAAAGACGTATGATTCTTTGCGCCAACTTTTTAAGTATATTAACGGTCCCCATATGTTTTGTTTTCAGAGCATTAATCGAATAGTAAAGGGACATCCCGCTAACAGTAAAAAACATGGGTGCCGCTTTTTAATAAGTATTACAACTGAAAAACAAAAGCGGCTTTTGGAAGATAGGGGGTAAACTAGATGACTCACTATAAAAGAGAAGTGGTTTTGTTGTTAATTCCTTTTTTATATGGATTAATCGTTAACAGCTTAATGACATTTATTCACCCGTTATTAAGCCAGTTAATTTTTGGCGTGTTCTGGTTTTGGGTGGGAATGATATTTGCTCAACTAAATATCAATAAAATAAAGAGTTTTTTATTGGGAAATACTGTTTGGGCATTTTCTTTCGGATTATTCATCTGGCAGTTTATTATTAACGATGATGCCGGTAGAAACCTTTTAATAGCAGGATTGTCACAACATTATATCTCCTCATTCATTTGGCTGGGAAGCAAAGTTTATATGCTTTTTGACAATGTCATCCACGGAACCAATATTATGCTTATAGCCTACATAAGCATGTTCTTAATATTCTTCGCAGGATTTGTTTACGCCACAATCAGAGAAAGGCTATAACATAAAGCCGGTCTTTCGGATAAATGCCTTCGCTGCCATCCACCAAATTCCTTGCCTCATAATCCTTGGTGAACGTCCCTTGCTTGTTTAAATTCCGTCCTGGTTGCAGGAGTTATGGAAATAATCTTTAAAAACGCCTGTTTAAAGGATAATAAACAAAAGTGAGTGAAGTGGAGATGGAAAGTCGCCTTCAGCGTTTCACCGGGCTTAGCCAATGTGGAGCCTTTGATTTATAGGGAAAGGGCTCTTGGATGGGACAAGGCCCCAGCCCCCAGCCCCAGCCCCTGCCCCTATCCCTTTATCCCTTGTTCCACCAATTCAAACAGTTTTATCCCTGGCAATAGTTGACACGGAGGTAATGACATGGTATGTTATGTGTACTAGTTGGCATAGTACAATTGAAACACGTTGCCGGAGGTGATGCTGTGTTTAATATTGACCAGCGTAGTAGTACGCCCATTTACTTGCAATTGGTGCAAGTAATAAAGGAGGCCATCCTTAAAGGCATTTTGCAGCCGGGGGATAAGCTGCCGTCGGTGCGGGAACTGTCGGTCCAACTGACCATCAACCCGAACACCATTCAGAAGTCCTATCAGGAATTGGAAAGACAAAAAGTCATCGAAACATTACGGGGTAAGGGGACATTTGTCACCATGCACTATCAACCCAGTAAAGATGAGGACAAATTGAACCTCTTAAAAGAAAACTTAAAAAATCTTTTGGTGGAAGCCCATTACCTGGGACTGACCAGGGACACCACGATTCATCTGGTGCGGCAACTACTGGATGAATTAAAAACAAGGGAGGAAAACAGTTGATTAAGGTGGAGCAACTAACTAAAACATATCACACCAACCCCGTCCTGGATAATATCAACTTGCAGGTGCCCCGGGGTAGTATCTTTGGCCTGGTGGGTCCCAATGGAGCAGGTAAAACCACGCTTATTAAACTGATTATGGGCATCTTGCTGCCGGACCAGGGCCGGGTTTATATAGACGGAGTTAATGTGCATCAAAACCCCGGCATCAAATCCCGCGTCGGTTACGTGTCCGATTATCAGAACTACTACCCCAATTTCAGGGTTCAGGATATGATCAGGCTTTACCGGGAGACCTATACCAATTGGGATGCCCAACGTTTTGCCGAACTGGCTCAGGTATTTAAACTGCCGGAGGGCAAAAAGATCAAGCACTTGTCCAAGGGTATGCGTGCCCAATTGGCCATATTGTTAAATTTATCCGTAAGCCCGGCGGTGTTGGTGCTGGATGAACCAACTTCAGGATTGGACCCGGTGCTGCGCCGGCAGTTGCTAAATATATTCCTGGAGGAAGTGGCCCGCAATGAAACAACGATTTTTTTGTCTACCCACAATTTAAACGAGTTGGAACGGATTTGTGACCGGATTGGTATTATCCACAACGGTCGAGTACTGTTTGATGAAAGCCTGGAACAAATGAAGCAACAAATACGAAAAATTCAGGTGGCTTTTGCCGGAGAGCCTCCCGAAGGTGTCCTGGAACAATCCACTATCCTTAAGGTTGAACGGCAAGGGCGGGTGTATACCATCGTGGTACGGGAAAACGTCAACCAGCTTATGGCGGAGCTGGAAAAGTACCGCCCACTCTTGCTGGAAAGCGTCGATATGTCCCTGGAAGACATCTTTATTTACCGGATGGGAGGAATGGGCTATGGGTTTGAGCAAATTTTTACCCAATAAAACGTTAATTTGGAAAGAATGGCTGAATAATTGGGCTTTCTTCAGTATTTTTCTCGGCCTGGTAACCTTTGCCACCAGCGTTACCCTGTTTAATGAGATCACAACTTATTTGGATGAATTGGAACGGGGAATTATTACTGGTGATTACTTTAACAGCTATGCGATTTACCGTATACTTTCTTTTTCTGATGCATTATTGGGGTTCATCTCGGTCCTGCTAACTATAATTTTAGCCGCCCTAATGGTTGGTCATGAGCGGGACCACAACACTTTTAACCTGTTGCTGGCCATGCCCTATTCCCGGCGGGATCTCATTTACAACAAATTCGTGCTCGGTTTGGGACAAGTATTAACCATTTTTGTCTTTAATGCCCTGGTAATGACGGTACTAGTGTGGGCCTATTCGAGCATACCCTTCCCATTTGACGCCACCGCAATTTGGGCTTGGGCGCTGCGTAGCATCGTAGTTTTAAGCTTTATCTTTGCCTTTACCATGTTCATCTCCAGCATCAGCGGCACCACCCTGGGGAATGGAATACTATCATTGATATTCTTGTTTTTCCCCATGGGTTTCCCGGCTTTAATAGCTGTTCACCTGGATTATTGGACCGCGCAATCTGCTTGGAATTTAATTTATGATTCAAAAGAAATCGGCTTTTTGTTGACCGTACCAACTTACATCATGGATAACATTGTTTTAGGGCATGCTAACCTGCCACTGATATATGGCGTGCTGGTGCTCCTAACCGGTATTTTGTATCAGCTTACCAAGTACCTGTTTGCCCGAAACCGGTTAGAGAATAACGGCGAGGTTCTAATGTTTGAACAGTTGGAGGGTTTCTTTAAATTGGGAGTTGCCGTCTGTTTTGCCCTTTTGGGCGGGCCGCTGGTTATTAATATTTTTAGAATGCAGGCCACCCCAAGCTTTGTGCTCATCAGCAACGTATTGATGGGGGTCATATTTTGGTTCCTGGTAAACTGGATTATTAAATGGCGCAAGGTGGCGAATTAACGAATAAAGCCTATGGCGCGGACAGGGCTGCCGGGCGAAGCCAGCGGCCCTGTTGGATGAGGCTGTGAGGTTCGCCCGACCAGGCCTCTGACGTTGGTTTAACATCTTTCCTTTAACTCAGTTGTTGCTAACCGCCAAAGAAAAAATCTAAAACATTTAATCCCGATTTAGTTCGGTATAGCTCTGTATAACCGCAATTGCTACATGACACAGCTTTAAAATGATTGTGTTGTATATCAAACAGTTTAGACAAACCTGTGCCTGTTGTTGCAATTTCAGTTATTTCCGCTTCTGTATGCCCGCACTTTTTGCAGCCTCTATTTTTGTTTTGCTTTTCCATTGTTTTAATCCCCCTATTATTGTAAAGATATAGTTTTAATCAGTTGAACAACTCAGAAATAGGCACCGGTTCAAGATCCCGTTCCCTTAATTTTTTAATGATTTCGGGCAGGGCCTGCAGTGTATTCTTATGCCCTTCATGCAAAATAATTATTGAGCCGGGTTTAGTCTGATTCATTATTTTAGCGACTATTTCTTCCGGGGGCGAGTCCTCCCAGTCACGGGGATCAACATCCCACAGGACCAAATGCTGGTTTAACTCCTGAGCCGCCGCAACCACAGCCTCGGAGTAGCGGCCATAGGGAGGGCGCATAAAGTCTACCTTTTGGCCCACGATATCATAAACCTGCTCGGTCACACTTTGCAAGTCCGCTAACACCTGCTCCGTCTTCAGTTCATCCAACCGGCCATGCCGCCAGGAATGGCTGCCGATTTCGCTTCCCTGTTCTATAACTTTACGGGCCGGCTCGGGGTAAAGACTCACCCGCTGCCCCACTAAGAAAAAAGTTGCCCGTGTGTCATACTTTTCAAGGACATCCAGATACTGTTCGGTCATCCCAGGAAACGGTCCGTCATCAAAGCTTATCCCCACTTTGCCCTGAACATCGACCCGTTTTATTATTTGTGGATACTCCACCGGGGGAAGTTCCGCCGCCATGGACTCTCGCGGTAAAGGCAGTATTTCCTCCGGTCTTAATAATACTGGCAAGGACTTACCTTGGTCACCCGCCGTTGTATGCTTGGTTCCAGCCGGTTGCCGGCTAACAACGGAGGGGGGTAATGTTTCCGTTGACTGGTTTACTTGTTGATTTAACCCTTGCCACGGGTTATACAAGGGTGATTGGCTTGAAATTGGATACTGAAATGGGTAGAAGAAAACGCCCAAAAAAACCAGCACTCCAGTTGCTACCCGTAGAAAAACAGTTAACATTTTCCTTTGCACCCCTAATATTAATTCCTTTATTACTAGACGAATTTGCTCATATTTTGTTGCATCTTGTTAGGGATAGTGACAAATAAATTTTTTAAAATGGTTTTTGTTTGGAGCTTTTCCCTTGGCCAAGATAGTCTTTTTAATAGAGGACCGGTCCGGGAGGTTAACAATTTGCATGAACAGCAATTCTTAGAACTGTTGCACCAGGAAGAGGGAAAACTTTTTTACATTGCCTGGGGGATTCTGGGCCAGGAAAGTGATGCTTGGGACGTATTGCAGCAATCGGTGGAGAAAGCATGGCGCAATCGTAACAAGCTTAAAGCTGTTACGGTATGGCAAATTTTTATTGATATGTTCATCCGGAATGAAGTGATTCGCCATGTTTATTATGGTACAATTTTCATATCTTAAACGGTATTTTGTAAAACTAAAACTCCGAGAAAAACCAGTCTGTCCATTTGTGATGAAATTGTTTAATTTGAGTCAGACGATACCCCGAACACATCCTATATTGCATTAGATACCAGGGATTTAATATATATTAGAAGCATATACTTCCCAATCGTTTTGACAAAGCGGTCTTAATTTAGTATTATATTTGTACCGAGGTGATCGCGGGATGAATATAAAAGAAGATATTAGGCCTATTTCTTATATTAAAGCCAATGCAGCTGAAATTCTGGCGCAAGTGAACGAGAGTCACAGGCCTGTCTATGTTACCCAAAACGGAGAGGCCAAGGCGGTTTTGTTGGATACTGAGTCCTATGAAAAAATGAAGAAGGCTCTTGGTTTATTAAAATTATTGGCCCAAGGGGAACGTGATATAGTCGACGGAAAAGTATCATTACAGGAAGATTTTTTTTCGGTTATGGACCGTGACCTTAACAATATAAAACCATGACTAAAAGGCTATATCAGGTATTCTGGACACAAACCGCCCAGTGGGATTTAAAAAGAATAATTGAATACGTTGTCGCTGATAGTGAAATTCAAGCCAGGAAAATTTATTTGACCATTAAACTAAAAGCAGATAACTTGCAGCATTTGCCCCTTCGGGGAAGAATTGTTCCGGAATTAAGATATTTTAGTGTTTTAACCTACAGGGAATTAATAAGCCCACCCTGGCGAATTATCTATAAGATGGAAGAAAACAAGGTATGGGTGCTTGCAGTAATTGATGGAAGAAGAAATGTTGAGGACATATTGCTTGACAGGTTTATTTAGATCACCATCCTGGTACCCCTTTCCAAGTCAAAATATTGGTTTACCAGGTACCAATGTTTAGTTTTTTTACGGTGAAAAGTCCAAATCATAAATTAGATATTCTGGATCAAATCATGAACAAGGTTTATACTGTCGATTCGTTGGAAGATGCCGGTGTCATTATTGATGTTGCCACAAAGTGAAACCGGCCTGCGGCCATTTCCCCAGCCACCCGGGTAATTCTTTCCACCGGCCCGGTGATGGTTGCTTAGTTTTTCCACGGCTGGTGTTCCCTGAGAGTCGGCTAGCACCATCCCCTCGTATGTAGAGCATAGATATTAGTTAAAAAATCAGAGTATTTCTTTTCTATGTCTTAGGCAGTTCCTAAAGATGAAACGAGTCTGAAGAAAAAGGATGTGAGCAAAATGTCAATGTCAAATTTCCGTCTTCAATTTCCAGAGAGTCTTGGGCTTCTTGGCCTCTTGGGACTGGTCGGGGTTATTGGTTATGTAACAGAATTGAGTGTACTTCGACCAGGGCTATCTGCATTTGCCGCTCTCAGTCTAATCGGCCTGCGATTCTTCAGTGCGCGGCGTATGCAATTTCCAGCAAGGCTGGGACTACTTAGTTTTATGGGGTTTCTTGGATTTTTAGGGTTTATTCCAGGAGTTGAATTTGCCAAAAGTCTTTTTGTATTCTTTGGTTTTGGATTTTTCTTTTTCTTCCTGGGCCGTTCACAGCTGCCTAATCAATGAATATTAATTTCTTTAGATAATTAGTTGGTATATGCATGTACTCCTTGTGGCATATAATCTTTGGGTGTCTGCCGGGCACTTGTAAAAAAAACCATGGATTCTATATCATAGGAAGTATATAATCAAACTGGATACCATTAATGTGGGTGTAACATTCAAAATAGCCCATAAACGGTATCCAAATTATTTTTTGGGAGGCGATGATTCTGAAGGGGAGAGTATTGTTTACAGCGTTATTGAGCCTGGTTTTCTGTCTAACCGCGGTTTTTCCCGTCGCTGCAGTGCAGCCGACAGCAAAGGATTTAGTGTTGGTCGCCATCAAAAACTTTGACCTGGGGATGGACAAGGGATTCTATCAAAAGTCCCAGGGTGAAGGCACCCTTGAAGTTACACGATTCGATGGGAGCCTCAAAAAGATAATCGGTGACTATTCTGGTGCCACAATCAAGTATCTCGTGCATTTGGATGATGCCCAAAAAGCCATGAAATTCAGCTATGACACCGACATCAAAGGTATGGCCCACGAGGGAGATATCTATTTACAAGACGACAAAGTGATGCTCACCAAAGACTTATTCCTTTTACTGCAGGACTTCGGAGTTGACGCGTTCGAAAACAGCAGCTTCTCACTGACCGAAGCACCAGAGTATATGTACTTGGCTGATCCTCAGTTGGAGGCCGTTTGGGACCAGATGTCCAGCTACCAAAACGGTAAATTGCCTGTAGAGTATACGGAATTACTGGCTTTTTTGGTTGAGGTCATCCCCGACGAATGTTTTAGCTTGTCTACCAGTAAGGTTACGATGCGGCTGAACCAGGATGATCTGGTAAACACTGTCGTCAACTTACTAACGAAGATGACGAACGAAAGTGAAAGGGTCGCCGAAATACTGGTCAGCGCAAACGCGTACAGTTTCGAGCAGATGGGCATGGATCCGGCGGAGATGAAGCGGGAAATAGCCGCCGGTCTGGCAAGCATGACCATTCCGTCCAGGGAGGAAATTCAGGCCGTAACGAGCCTTATTGAAGTAAATGACTTTACTTACGAGTACTCTCTGCTCCCGGGTGGCCCCAAAACATTTAATGTAGACCTGGGCTTTAAGACCCCGGATGGTTTGTTGGAAGGGGCTTTGAGTATCGCGGTGGATGTGGCGGGGAAGAGTGACAATCTTGAAGGCTCTTACCGCATGGCCGGTCAGTTTAACGATAGTAACGGACCTCAAGTCGATGTTGACTATAAAAGTGAGTTCAGCTATTCTGATACCGTTGCCCATGCTGATTCGACCGTCAACGTGATGGTAAAGGATAATACATCCGGAGAACTGCTATTGGATCTTGGTTTAGCCGGTGGTTCAATTAGCGAAGTAAACACCAGCCTGGCCCTTGACGTTCCGGAACTCACGGCTGATAACAGCCTGAACATCACCGCATTGATACCCACCACCGGAACCTCGGTTACCAATGAACAGGTTGTTGAGCCACCCAGTTTAGACCTGGTGGTCAATGGAGTTGCCATTGAAGCCAAGTCCGGGTTTGGAAAACAGGGGGAAATAGCGGTGCCGGCAAGAGCGGTTCTGGAACAGTTGGGTTATCGGGTAGAGTGGGTTCAGCCAAATGAGATACGAGTGCTGAGTGATGAACAAAATATTTCTCTGTTTATCGACCGGAAAAATTATACGGTGAATGGTGCAGAGAAAAACTTATACACGTCCTCATACCTTGAAGCGGGCAGGGCTATGGTTCCGTTAAGCTTTCTAACTGCTGAATTAAACGCTGGTATTGATATAGCAGCACCTAATTTGGTCATCACTACTAAATAGGTAGTCTTTCAGCTTACGACCGTCCCCATAAACAAAATAGTTCCCGTTTGCTCATCCCTGACAGCAAAGAAGAACGGGCGGTCTACAACCATGTTGGTTATCTGCGGTACCCCGGTGCATTTTAATTCCACGGAAGTTGCCGCGGCAGCTTCCGTGCCCTCCTCGTTTACATCAATAAGGTTTTATGTTTTTCGATCTTTCCACCGGTATTCTCTTCAACCCAGTTATTAATGGCCTTCGCAGCGCCGGGGTGGGAAGA
>JAENYQ010000062.1 GCA_016841675.1 Desulfotomaculum sp. | reverse complement strand
AAGATCCTTATATCCCTTGCTATAGCTATATTGTAAATTCATGCTTCAGCTCTGGTGTAGTGGGGAATTTATATGTACTGGATTATATAGGATCACCTCTCTACAATAATTGTGCCAATTTATGGTAATGTGAATTATTATCTGTTTGGTGGTGTTTTACATTAATAAAACAAAAAAAGAATAATGTGCCCAGTCCTTTGATTAGGGCTTTTCCCGGCCGGCCAGTTCCTCAAATGCCGCAATTCTTTCCACAGTGGGGGGATGGGTGAATAAGAGGCTCCGGATAAATGGGTGGGGCTGAACGTCGGCTAGGTTCCTGACCGCCAGGTTGGCACTCATCGCTACAGCGCCGGCGGCGTCCCCGGTTAACTCAATGCTGGTGCGGTCCGCCTGCCGCTCGAAGGCACGGGAAACCGTGTTCTGAACCGGCATCAATAACAACGAGAACACCGTCATAAACAATAGAAGCAACGGCACAGTCGCCGGGTGTCCGGCCTGGGCTCCGTAACCGGCCAGCACTATTCGGTACAGCATGAAGAATAATAGCGCCCCGCCCGTGCCCAGCAGCATACCCAGGGCGATGTGGTGGTGCTTCCAGTGGCCGATCTCATGTGCTACCACCAGTTCGGCTTCCCACTGGGAAAAGTCCCGCAGTAGGTTATCGTAGAAAACGATGCGCTTGGTCTGCCCCACCCCGGTGAAGTAAGCATTCACCTTGGTGGTCTGCCGGCTGGCGTCCATCACCAACACGTCACCAACCTCGATGCCTGCACTGGCGGCCAGTTCCACAACCCTGTCCTTGAAAGGGCCGGGGGACAGGGGTTCGAACTTGTGGAACAGCGGGTCAATGAACAGTGGCCACAGCCATGCCTGCAGGGCGATAAAAAGAACAAAAGCTCCGGCTCCCACCAGCGGCCAGTTCAGGGGGCAGATGCGCAGAACCAAGTAAAGCCCCGCGAACATTGCCACAGTCAAGACTGTATTCACTATAAACCCCTTGCCGTAATCCGCAAACCATGCTCCCATACTCTGGGTGGAAAAACCGAACCGGTGTTCTAGCACAAACCCCCGGTAGAAATCAAGGGGTAAAGAGACAACAGCCATAAATACAAACAGCAACAAAGCGTAGGCCATCACCTGAAGGTACGGGTTGGCCCCGGCCAAGGGCGCCCAGCCACGGTGAAAGAACAAAACCACCACCGCAGACAGCACTAGCAGAGTAAGTGCCTGCCCCGCCGCGAAAGATATGTACCGCACCTGGGCATACGCTTGTCCTTTTTCCACCTGAGCCTGCTCAAAGTACGTAAGTGTTTTGGACGATATTTCTGGAGGGGAAAGGCTGTAAAAAACCAGCAGTGACAGTAGCGCCAGACTAACCAATATTCCACCCCAAAGCAAAATCAAACCCTTTCTCATCTCCCACTCTACTCCATTCATGAAGACAGTTTTTTATACTTATTAAGAAAGTATACTTGTGCCATAAATTTTTAACTTCCCATCGGATGCATTCCATTAGATACATTCTTATCTCCGCACTTAATTAACATTATATGGTATAGCGGAAGCGGACAGACCTCAAGTTTCAAGTATATCGTAGAGGTTTTAAACAATCCAGCTGTCTATGAACCTTGTATAAAGGAAGGGTATTCACGCATAATAAGTTAATGTTATTTATATAAAAAAAGTAAACCGTTTTAAGTGGAAACCAACAGCTATTACTGATAATACTTAACCCGGAAGTTGGTGAGGTATCTATGCCCGTTAAACCGCATGAGGCTGAGGAGGAGTATTTTGCAAGGTTAGAGTTTGAAAGGAAAAAAAAGCAGGCCGATGAGCAGATGAAGCTGGTCAGCGAGAAAGAAAAAGAAAACCTGCAAAAAGCCCACTATATGCATTGTCCCAAATGCGGCATGGGGCTTATTGAAATTGAGTATAAGCAGGTTGAAATTGACGAGTGTCCCAACTGCAAAGGGTTCTGGATTGATGCCGATGCACTTGACAAGCTGCTTTTAGATACAGAAAAAGGCGGTTTCCTGCCCAGCGTCTTGAGAATTTTTAAGCAATAATGCCTTTGCCACTCAAAATAGCCCTTGCCGCTGGCAGGGTCTATTTAGTTTTAGACAATGCTACTGAGGCCTTACCCAAAGGGTAATGGCCTCAATCTTTGCCCCCTTGGTATTTGTAATCTGGCCGTAATATTTATTTTTATTAATGCGTCAAAAAGAAGGCTAATTTTAAAAAAAATTATTGACATATGACCATTAAAAAACGTATTATAGTTATGGACATATATTCATAATAAGTCTGATGGTAAATAATCTTAAAATTTTAGGGAGGTACCAATTATGAAAGTTGCTGTTGCAGTTGAAAATGGTTATGTAGCCCAACATTTTGGCAAATGCCAGGAATATGTTGTTTTTGATTTTATTGAAGGTCGTTCCGAAAATCTATCCAATGTTCCGAACCCGGGGCACCAGCCTGGCTTTTTACCTCGTTTTTTAAAAGGCCTGAATGTTGATTGTATCATCGCTGGCGGAATGGGCCAGAAAGCCTTGGTTCTGTTTGCCGAAAATAACATTAAACCTATAGTGGGGGTTTCGGGGCAGGTTAACCAGGTAATAGAGGACTTCGTAAACGGAAAGCTTGCTTCGGGATCAAGCCTATGCACGCACCCGGACGGAGAACATAATGACTGTGGCGGCCATTGTTAATAATTTGCTCATTCTAAGGAAAGGGGGTGAAATATATGCCTAGAGGTAATGGATTTTGTGCCGGTATGGGCCGGCAAATGAGGGGTTACGGTTACGGCCAAGGCCAAGGTTTTGCAGGTAACACCCAAGCCGATTGTCGTTTCAACCCGTCGTTGCCCCGCCGCTGGTGGGCAACCAGCAACTCTCCGGCGCCCGCAGCCCCGGCTTATGCTGCGGCTGTACCGCTGGAAAGCGAGTACCTGCAAGAACAGGCCCAGTTTTTAAAAACCCAGCTGGAAGAGATAGAAAAACGCCTTGCTATCTGGATAAGTACAAAAAAGAACCTGTGACCAAAGAATAACAATTGTGGAGTGTTGATATGTGAAACGGTTATTAAACAGGCCGCCGGAAAAAAGGCGGCTTGTCATTTTATATAACCGAATGCATAAAGGGTTCTTAAATATTGTACATAGCTGGTCATATATACCATATTAAAAAACCCCAGGCTATAGTTGCCCGGGGTTTTATTTTAAAAGAAAGCAAAGCGGAAATAGGGCGTGACTATCCCTGTTTTGCGGGGTACTATTAATTAATATGTTTATAATCAGGCTATTTTTAATATAACCGGTTAGCCAATAAACATCTGGACAAACATTTTACCGTAAGGACCGCCGTTTACCACACCGATGCCCACTTTGGTGAAGCTGCCTTTTAATATATTGGCTCTGTGACCGGGCGAGTTCATCAGGTTGGTGTGTGCCGAGTCCACTGTGGAAGCGCCGGCCAGGTTTTCCCCCGCGTACCGGTAAGATACGCCGGCCGCTTTCATCATGTCAAAAGGCGAGCCGTATGTGGGAGATGTGTGGGAGAAGTAATTTTTGTTGATCATATCCTGACCTTTAAGCCGAGCGAGTTTAACCAGGGACATGTCAGCCTGCAGCGGATTCAAGCCCGCGCTGGCCCTGGCCGAATTGACCAGGCTTAGCATTTTTTGCTCATCTGCATTAAGCCCTTGAACCTGTTGTTCAGGCTGGGGCTGCGGCTGCGGTTGGGGAACCGGCTGCGGCGTGGAATTTGGAGTCGGCGTAGGCTGATTTCCGGTGTCAGGTACGGCAACCGGTGGGTTTCCGCCCGCGTAAACCAGCACTAATAATATATTTGAATTACCGGTGGCTACCCCTATGCCCACACGGTTAAAGTTTTTATCCAACATAATTTTTTTATAGTAGCTTATGCCTTTTAATAACTGACAAGCTGAAGAAGTGTCGTTAGCTCTAGCCCAACTTTCCCCGCTGATGGAGTTGCCGGTTGACCTCTTAAAAGAGGTACCTGCTACAGGCGCAGTATCTTTTAGATAACCCCTGGCAGCCAAGGCCTGTGCTTTTTCCATAGCTTGGGCGGAAAGAGCCTGGTCTACAGTTAACGGGGATACCCCGGCGTTGGTGCGGGCTCCGTTAATCAGACTGGTCACGGCCTGCTCTCCCGTTTCACCGGTTGCGGCCGAGGCCGACGGTAATGCTGCCACTGTCAGTATTAATGAAAAAGCAAGAAATGTTAAAAGGATAGCTATTGATTGGTTAATGAGACGTTTATGCATATTATGCCCCTTTCTTTTTGCAGCCTCCGGAGTTAGCTGATGGGTTCGGTAAAAGATAACCCTACCCGGAATTATCGCCATCGGCGTTACGGGATTCACCCCACTTTTCAATCATACTAGCGCTTACTAAGTATTTTTTTTAGTTAAGGCACTAGGTGGTTCCTCCGTACCCAACAATATGGGATTAGGCTATTTATGTCGTGTTTTGAATTAAGTTGGAACAGAAATACTTCTCTAGCCCTCCTTTCGACTATTGCGGTGCAGACGCGTCCACTTTTTGATGAGTTTTTTAAACTGTTCCAGCACCCTGAGTATGGAAATAAAACCAGGTTCTTTAAAGTTGTTCGTATCTTGCCAAGTGTTTGAGTGGGTAGTAGAAAATATTTATTCAGTGTCACCATCTTTGCCCATCAGTGTATCCATAATTTGCATGCCGCCATACCCATCAAATTTATGGAGTTGTTTCCGTATTTCTGTCTAAAGAAACGGGGAAAGTTATTTTTCTCAGAGGAGGTTCCGAACATTTTTATAACGGAACCGGGAAGACAGGGGATGAAATGATGGTTTTGCTAAATATTAGTTTGCGGGTATGCGTCATTATAATTATATTGGCGTTTTTACTCACTGGTACTGCTGTTGCCAATCCACCCTCTACAGTACAGACTTATTTTGTGGTTGCCGGTGATAATCTTTATAATATTGGTTTAAAGTATAATGTGTCGCATGGCGATTTAATGAGGGCCAATAAACTCAATTCCAATATTATCCGGCCCGGACAAGCATTGATTATACCTACTGGCGGCACGGGATCAGGGCAAGTAAACAGGGGAAATAACAACCGTGGGGAAGTCGATATAATGGCCCGGTTAATCCAGGCGGAAGCAGCTTCTGAACCGTATAAAGCCAAGTTAGCCGTGGGAGCTGTGGTATTAAATCGTGTTAACAGTTCACTATTCCCCAACTCAATTACCATGGTTATTAATCAGGTAACCAATGGAACCTACCAATTTACACCGGTTTTGAACGGTAGCATTAACCGGCCCGCTGGAGCCGAAGCTGCTCGGGCGGCACAGGAAGCGCTAAGTGGGGCGGATCCAACCGGGGGCGCGCTGTTTTTCTTTTCGTCGGGCGTCACCGATAAACATTTGCGTTCACGCCCAGTGAGCATGGTGGTGGGCAAACTTACTTTTGCCCTGTAATTGGTTGTGCTAACATGCTTAGATTTCCAATGGCGTTAATTAATGTAATATCTGTAACTGTAACACAAATGTGTCACTTATGGTGTATAATATGTATATGCCTCGGTATAAACATTGTGTTTACCGGGACGAGCCTAACAGTTACCAGGGCCATTTCAAATTGTCTCTAGGGTGCTTTTGCCGCGGAGAATTTGTAAATGGCTCCTTTGTTTGCATCAGTCAGTTATTATTTTGACTGTTACCCATTAAAAACGTTGCCCGGTGCACGTAGATTTATATAAGCGGAGTGATTCTGATGCTGAAAGAGAGGAGCCTGAAACAGGCCCTGGCTGCAGCCCAAAGGGGAGATGCGGCAGCCCGCGATGAATTAATTAAATCGCACTTGGATTTTATAGCCAAAGTCAGTTCCCAGACATGTAAAAAGTATCTCACCTGGGGCAACGACGATGAACTGAGTATTGCCCAGGTGGCCTTTAATGAAGCTATAGATAAGTTTAGACCCGGTGGAGGAGCATCTTTTCATGGCTACGCTAGACGGGTTATCCACAGCCGCTTGGTGGACTATATCCGCAAAGAGGCCAGGCATAGTCACCTTTCGCTCACGCCGATGAACCCCGGTGATGAAGAGCTTAGTCGGCATGATATAATAGCATCAACTGAACTTTACCAAGAAGGTCAGCAGCAGGCAGTTCTGGCTGCGGTGGTGGATGAATTCATTAGTGTACTGAAACAGTATTCGGTTACCCTTGATGAACTAGTAAAAATATCACCCAAGCATAGGGATAGCAAAGAAACACTGCAACAAGTGGCTCTTTGTCTGGCTAATGAACCCGAACTTATGGAATACCTGAAAAAACATAAGCTGCTGCCGATAAAAAAGCTTGAGTTATTGACCGGTGTAAAACGCAGGGTTTTAGAGAAGGGGCGTAAGTATACCATTGCACTGGCATTGATACTTTCTGAAGACAGGTTTTACCCACTTAGAGATTTTACCCAACTGCCGGGTAACAGGAAAAGAGGTGCCTAACGTGAGTAATCAAAAAGGCGTGGTCATGAGGGTAATGGGTAAAAAAACCGTTGTTTATACATCCGAAGGGGATTTTATACAAATAAATACCCCGGCCCAAAATCCTCTGGTGGGGCAAACCATTGAATGTAATAGCAAGCCCCGGGCATTTTTTACAACAAATGCCTTAAATAAATATGCCACCACGGCAGCGGTACTGTTTCTTGTATTAGCCCTGGGACTTATGTACCCGCTTTTGTGGCCGCTGGGCGGGGCCGTGGCCTCGGTTGAGCTAAATATAAACAACGGAATCAACCTGCAGCTTAATAAAGAGGGGAAGGTTACAAACGTACATAATGCAGGGGTGGAATTATACAACACTGCTGATGGTTTGCCGCTTAAAGGGATGGATGTTTACCTGGCAGTGCAGCTAATTCTCGAAGATGCCGCCCTGAAAGGTGATTTTGGCCATGAGCAGAGTGTTGTCATGGTCAGCGTGGTACCTGTGGTCAGAAACGGGGCAGATGCGGTGGACTCCGACAAGTTGCGGAGTGTGGTTCATGAAGAACTACTCAAACAAAATACTAACGGCGCGGTTATGGTGGGCAAATTGAGCAGGGAGAGCGGCAGTAAGGCCCAGAGCTTGGGCATGACGGCAAACAACTATCTTGTATATGAACGCTGCCAGCGAGACGGTCTTGATGTGCAGGCAGATGCTTTCCGCGGACGTAGTGTTCTTGAAGCCATGGTTGCGGTCAATGTTTCACTGCCTAAACTTTTCCCGGGGGAATACTTGGAAGTAACCAGGCAAGATAGTATTAAAACGAAAGAAAATGAAGTTAAAGAAGAAATAATTGTATATACAGGGCAACAGGTGCAGGAACAAATGCTCGAACAGATGGTGACAGAATCGAGGCGCTTTGAGCCGGGTAGCAGGAGTTCAACCCTGCGGGTGATTGATGACCGGGTACGGAATATTTAAGGGAAACCACTTGGATTTAAGTTACCGCTCTTTATTATAAAAATTTATTGACTACATGTCATTAACCCTGTAGAATTACTTTCAAAGGGGAGTAGCCGCTCATTTTCCGGGTTGTCAAACCGTCAGTACGGCCATAGGGTCCGGTTTGACATAGCTTATTTAAACAGCTAGGCGAGACTTTCACGCATTTTTCGCGTGAAGGTCTCGCTTTTTGTATATATTAAGGTTGGCAAAGACCGCCTCAAGTGCAAACCTATAATCAAGAAGGGAAAAGACTATGTTAATAGCATTGTACCTGGTTGGTGGATTAACATTAATTTTATTTAGCGCTGAAATTTTTACCAATGGAATAGAATGGCTGGGTAAAAAGTTGAAACTATCTGAGGGGGCGGTGGGCAGTGTGCTGGCTGCGGTGGGTACAGCTTTGCCCGAGTCGATAATCCCCGTGATAGCCATTTTATTTGGCACCGGCGAAGCTTCGTATGAGATAGGCATCGGCGCCATACTGGGAGCGCCTTTTATGCTGGCCACGCTGGCTTTTTCCATCACTGGTATTGCCGCATCAATATGCAAAGTGAATGGAAAGAAACGGGAGTGTATGCTGATAGACCATTCCATAATGAGGCGCGACCTTAGCTTCTTCATGCTGGTTTACTCGGTGGCTATTCTTGCTGCATTTTTGCCCCAGGGTTATAAAAGCCCCGTGGCTGTAGTACTTGTGCTGGCTTACTTCTTTTATGTTGCTCGCACACTTAAGGCCGGCAGTACCCTTTGCGAAGCCGAACTAAAACCTCTGCACTTTGCCAGAAAACAACAGAAACCGTCAACTCGGGCCATAGTGTTTCAGGTGCTTACCGCCCTAGGGGGGATTATTGCCGGTGCGCACTTATTTGTGGAGGGGATTACGCACGTGGCTGAAATAATGAATATCTCCCCATTTGTGTTGGCAATTTTTATTGCTCCGATTGCCACAGAACTGCCCGAGAAATTTAATAGTCTGATTTGGGTGCGCCAGTGCAAGGATACCCTGGCCTTGGGCAACATAACCGGCGCCATGGTGTTTCAGAGCTCAATGATTCCGGCACTGGGTATTGCTTTAACGCCGTGGGCGCTGTCTGACCTGGCTCTCGTTAGCGCTTTGCTGGCTCTGGCCGGAGCCGGTGTTGTTTATCTTAGTTTGTGGCTTAAAAACGCTATTCGTCCGGTAACACTTGCTTTTACCGGCGTATTTTACATTGCCTTTATTGTCGCGGCGGTGGTACTGCATTAAAACAGCGCCAGTTATCCAAAGGTTGCACTTTTTTAAATATCAGGATATATTCGGGATGAAAGATTTTTAAAACAGATAATTAAGTGCGGTGGTATGTAGGTGGATTATAAAGATTTAGCCATAGAATTAGTTAACCTTCATGGTTATTGGGCTCTTTTTATCACGATGTTTGTTGATACTATGGGCATACCGATGCCTTCAAAGACCATGCTTGCTCTCTCCGGTTACTTTGTAACCCTGGGGATATTTGACTTGCAGATAATCTTTATTGTGGCTTTAATGGGTACATTGGGCGGTTTTGCAGGTGGCTATACCATTGGAAGTAAACTGGGTGTGCCTTTTATTCATAAATACGGCAAGTATATTTTTATTACACCCGAAAAGATAGCTCGGTTGGAAACTTGGTTTATCCGGTTTGGAAACTTTGCCATCATAATAGCTTATTTTTTGCCGGTAGCCCGCAGTGTTGTGCCCTATATATCAGGGGTTTGTAAAATGCCGTTTATCAAGGTAATGACATTCGCAGCTATTGGGGCAACTGGTTGGGTTATAACACTTATTTTATTTGGCTATGTTGTTGGGCAAAACCAAGCCGTGATTCTAAGATTTTTAGTGGATTATTATCCCTATTTGATTGCCGGTGGGATAATATTAACCGCGGCCCTGATATACGTTAAAAAGAATAGAAAGAGCAAGGAAGCAAAAACAGAAAGTGAACCAAAATCAGACAGTTGAACTTTGCATAAGTTAGGAAGTGGAATTTGATGTATTACTCCAAGGAAAGAATCGAGATCGATATAATTCCAAAAAGGTTTTAAAAAGACCACCAATCACGAAAGCAAAACCGGTCAAAATCGCAACTACAGGAAGGTTAAATTTCCGTGTGTGCTCTTGCAAAAAATCAACTCCTCTTTTTTCATGACCGAATTTGGCCGGCAAAATTACCGGGAAATATTACGCATATTACGCAAACGGGAAGCCAAGCTTAAAGACGATGGTAAGGTTATCAATTATTTTGCCAACATAATATGTAAGAGAAGTTAAATATTATTGACAACAATAATTGGTAAAGTTATCATTAGATAAAGAAATCATTATATAAATAAATATTAATGGAGGTTAATAATGAACTTAAATGATTATGTCAAGGTCTTTAAAGCCCTGGGCGAACCTACCAGGCTAAAAATACTAAAACTATTATCTGTCCGACCTATGTTCGTCTGTGAATTGGAGTCGGTGCTGCAAATGAGCCAGCCGAGAATATCCCAGCATTTGCGGACCATGAAGGAAGCAGGATTGGTTACCGAACAAAAGGACGCCCAACGCACCTATTACAGCCTGCAAATGGATTACCTGGACCAATCTGTTGATAATTTAATCACCTTTTTCCACACCGACCTGGCCGACCTGCCGCAATTCAAAGAGGAACATTTAAGGGTAAAGCAATTGGACAGCAACGCGGATGTAGCCCTGTGTAAAGAAGGAAATTGCAACCCAGTGGTATGACGGGGATGAAGTAAAAGAATGGCTGGTGTACTGATTGTGGTGGTGCTATCTACAGTTACGGGTATGGTGTTTGGAAGCATTGCGGGTTAGTGATATCATATTACCCCATTTATCTAGGCAATTTACCCGGCTATTGTAATTGACATGCATTTGGTTTTCAATCATAACCTTTTTAACGCCATAACGGTGGCCGCACCGGTAACGTGTACACAATGTTTTAAATGTTCGGGGCTGCCAAATTGAAAATCACGGGTTATTATTCGACAGCAAGTGCTTTTAAATTGGGCTTTAAATTCGTTATGAATCTCATTGCTTAAAGCCATAATTTTTTCATTATTTTGCCTGGGACCAGTGCGTCCGTATTTTAACCCTACAGCCATAATGGCACCGGTCAATGCGCCGCAAGTGCAGCCCGCCCCCCCAATGCCAACCGGAAAACCGGAAGCCAGGCGCACGCATTCTTGGGGTAGCGGCCAACCAAGATAATCGTTGATCACCCACAACACGGCCTCCGAGCATAAAAAGTCCTCCTGCTGGTAAAGTGATTCTGCTTTTTCCTTTAGTATCATGATTAAATTTTCGTCCATTGTTTGTTACCCCCATGTGAGTTAATAAGATTTATTTTCTTTGTTGTAATATTAAATACCTTTATCATAACAATAAATTAATTTTATAGTACTTTGATGAATAAACCAGTTTATTTATCAAAGTAATCCATTATGTAAGAATAAAAAATCCTAACCAACCCGTTCGCTCTACAGGGTTGGTCAGGGTGTAATGATAATCTATATAATTAATTTGCCAGTTTATCTTTTATCTCTATATCGTGGTATTATCTTTTCGGTCGGCAACATACTTCCTGTACTCCCTAAGGAGGAGATTTTGGTATTCCCGTCTGGCGGATGAAGGTATATAATTCTTTTCCTCCAGCCTGTCGACAATTTCTTCGGCCGTATCATTATTCACTTGCTTGCCCTCTGTGTAAAAGGCATCAAGGATCTCATCCAGACCCTTAACCCCGATTTGGGTGCCGTCCAGAAAGGTAAGCTTTCTCATGCCTTTTATCGGCTGCGGACAGCAGCCGCCTCCTGTGCTGGCATCATTTGACATAGTTTTTCCCCCCTATGGTTTAGGCTATTTTTTATCTTCTTCGGCCGAAATGATTTCCATGTCACAACAGCCGCGGCTTTTCTTTGGCTTATCCTTTATTTCTACAATTTCCATGTCGCAGCAGCCTTTTTTCGGCTTTTTAAATAATCCCCAAAAACCTTTACGCTCTTCTTTCTTATTTTCGGCCATGTTCATCAACTCCCTTCCTTTTTTAAAATACAAGATTAAAGAAATACCCGGCCAGGGCAGCCACCGCCAGTATGGTAATCACAAACGCAACGACCAATTTGCGGCGGAAAATAGAGGCCAGGATAATTAATTCCGGGATGCTGGCCCCGGCACCGCCGATGACCAGCGCCATCACCGCCCCGATGCTCATGCCCTTGCCTAAAAGTACGGCGCTGATGGGGATAATGGTTTCCGCTCTGATGTACATGGGGATGCCGATTACAGCGGCTACCGGTACGGCCAGGGGATTAGCGGGGCCGGCCAGTTTGATCACCAACGATTCGGGTACAAAGCTGTAAATAAAAGCGCCGATAGCCGCACCCAGCATTAGATAGGGGAAAACCTGGCGAAACAAGGACCAGGCCATCTCGCCGGCTCGTTTAAATTTAATATTTAAGGTCACCGGTTGGGCTGTGACGGCAATTTCCTCCATCCCTTCAGTTGAACAGCAGCCCCGGCGGATCACCACATTTTTATATTGGTCGGCCAGCCCCAGCTTTTCCCACAGCAGGCCGGTAAAAACAGCGGCTGTAAAAGTGATGGCGGCATAAACAGCAGTGACTTTAAGCCCCAGCAAGCTTAAAAACAAACCAAGGATCACCGGGTTTAGAAGCGGCGAAGCAACCAAAAAAGACATGGCTGCCCCGAATGGTGCGCCGCCGTTTAACAGTCCCACCAGGATGGGAATGGTTGAACAGGAGCAAAAAGGGGTCAGTGCTCCCAGCGCGGCACCGATGATATTTCCAACTATTTTTCTTTGCCTGGTCAGTACTTTCTGGATCGTTTCGGGCGGGATAAATTCCTGCAGCAGCCCCACTAGAAAGGTGATGCCAATAAACAACAGCGCCAGTTCCCCGGCAATAACCAGAAAAAACTTGCCCGCCTCGGTTAAATTATTCAGCTCTAACATATGTCAGCCTCCCCAATTATACCTATTACACCTGTTTTATGTCATCACTGTTGACTTCTTTTAAAATATAATGGGCTGCTTTGGCCCAAGCACTGGTTGCTGTTTGATAGGCCTGAATACCTTTGCTGGTAAGAGTATAAACCTTGCGTTCCCGGTTGTTGACCACCTGGGTCTGCGAAGTGACCAGTCCGTTTTGTACAAATTCATGCAAAACAGGGTACAGGCTGCCTTCGGTGGGGGCGCAGCAACCTTCCGTTAAAGCAGCTACTTCCTTGGTAATTTCATAACCGTGCAGCGAGCGGCAGCACAACACTCGTAGTATAAAAAAACGTGATAAACTCATTTTAATTAGGCCGTTCCAGTATTCTTCCGTCTGATATTTGATATTTAGCACCTCCTTGCATAGACCATCAATACATACCCCTTAGATGTATATTAGGTTAAAAAAAATGGCATGTCAATTATTTTAATTCTACTATCTGTTGCATACATCTAATATTATTGATATGATAGTCCCATGAATAACACCGTAAAAATTAGCAAAGCCCTGGGTGACCCCATACGCTATAGAATCTTGCTGATGCTGGCCGGAAAAAGCAAAGCTGGGTGCTGCGCCCTGCCAGGGGAAGAGAACAACAACCCCGGCCTGTGCAATTGTGACCTAATGGCCGAATTGGGTCTCATTCAATCCAGGGTATCCTACCACATGAAGGAACTGGTGGAAGCAGGATTGGTTACCGAGGAACCCCGGGGCAAGTGGAAAATGTATAAACTAAATCTCAAAATCATCTTGGCCTATACTGAACAATTAAACCGGGATTTAACAAAACTGACTTGATTTTCTTTCACATCATAAATCAAAAAAAATGATGCAACTTTGGGCATTTGCAGGAAGGTGTAAAAGCAATGAAGTTAGATATAGAAGAGCTGGAAAATTTGCAAGCAGTCATTGAAAACGTTTGGCATGAGACTAACGTGCCACTTAAAAATTTTATTAAACAACGTGTCCCAAACGAATATGACGCAGAGGACATTTTGCAGGATATCTATTGTAAGATTCATAACAATATCGCTGGCTTGCAAGACAAAAACAAGCTCCGGCCTTGGATTTACAGAATAACAAGAAATGCGATTGCTGATTATCACCGCAAACGAGAAAGGCCACTGGAATTAACCCCACTTCCAGATGATCAGGTAATCGAACCCTGGTCCGATGTAAACGCTAATGCAGAAATTGCTAATTGCTTGAAAACCATGATTGGCCACTTACCGGAAAAATACAAACAGGCTATATTTTTGACAGAATTTCAAAACCTGACGCAAAAGGAACTCGGCGAAAGAACGGGAATTTCATTAACCGGGGCCAAGTCCAGGGTGCAGAGAGCCAGGGGAAAGCTTAAAGAGATGCTGCTGGGCTGCTGTGATTTAGAGTTTGACCGAACAGGCGGTATTATAGACTATAGGCATAAAAGCAGTGTATGTAAATTTTGTTGATATAGGACGTAGAATCTGCGTCCTTTTGTTTTATCCGCCGTCTTTATATATGAAAGTTGATAAAACTAAAAGGGAGTGGATTATGATGGTCCAAAATTCAGGCGGTTGTTGTGGTCCCGACTGCTGCAGTGAAATCAAGGATATCCAAAAACAAATGATTATTGACTTTTTATACCTGGACTTAAGTGTTTGCACCCAGTGCCAGGGAACCGACTCAACCCTTGATGAAGCCGTTTTAGAGGTTTCCAAGGTGCTTCAAGCCACAGGCGTTGATGTAGTGGTGAACAAAATCAATGTGCATAACGAGGAGTTGGCCAGGGTTTGGAAATTTGTAAGCTCACCTACTATCCGGGTCAACGGGCGTGATATTCAACTGGAGGTAAAGGAAAGCCTTTGTGAGTCTTGCGGTGATCTCTGCGGTGATGATGTAGACTGCCGGGTTTGGGTTTATCAGGGCAAGGATTACACCGTTCCGCCCAAAGCCATGATCATTGAAGCAATTCTTAAGGAAGTGTACGGAGGTGTACGCCACCCTTTAAGTTCAACAGAGCAAGAATATATCATGCCGGACAACTTAAAACGTTTTTATGCGGCCATGCAAAATAAACAATCAGGCCAAACCGATAGTAACATATTGCAATCAGCAAACGATGCTTGTTGCGGAGCCTCCGGTGCGCAAAACAAACTTATAATTGAATGGAAGCACTTGGATGTAGCCGGGGATACCTGCAACCGTTGTTATGATACAGGTGAAAATTTGCATAATGAAGTAAAGAGATTAACTAGGTCGCTGCAACCCCGGGGTATCGAAGTGGAATTCATTGAGACCAAACTTGATGACACCCAGATTCCCCAATCAAATGTGGTCCTTTTTAACGGCGTTCCCATTGAAGAGGTCCTGGATATTAAAGTAGCAGAGAACTACTGTGAATCCTGTACTGATTTATTGGGCGCTGATACCTACTGTAGAACAATAATTTATGAAGGTAATGAATATGAAGACATCCCTGCCAAGGCAATCCGTCAAGCGGCACTTAAGGTATTGGGTTTAGCGGAAAAAACAACAGTGCCACTCGTAGATCTTGGTTGCGGTTGTGGCAATAGCAAATGCTGCTGAAACAAGGAAAGGATATAAAGGGTAGTGTTGGGCGGGTTAATTCCCGCCCGCTTTATTTTTGTTTCGGAACTCAAGAGAGTATCCATAGTTTGGTGCAAATACCCTGGAAACCAGGAAGCCCAATAAGGTTGCCAAATCCGTGGTAGGCCTAACCGCGCCGGTAACTGGCGTGATTAAAGAGGTGAACGGCACTCTGGATTACCAGCCGCAGCAGATTAACCGGGACCCTTACGGGGCAGGCTGGATTTATAAAATTGATTCCTCTGACCCGGCCGGTGATAAGAAGGAACTAATGGACGCTGGAACTTATTGCCTGAGGATGGAAGAAAAAGTCAAGTAAGAAACGAAGTTCTTAACGGAGGCTTGCAGCATGATTAACATTATCAACAACAGCAACAACCCCTACTTTAACCTGGCCTTGGAAGAATACCTGTTAAAATACGCGGATCCCGGCACTAAAAAATTGATTTTGTGGCAAAATCCGCCTACCATCGTCGTCGGCAAGCACCAGAATGCGCTGGAGGAAATCAACTACCCGTATGTTAAAGACAATAACATTCAGGTGGTGCGCAGGCTTACCGGGGGCGGAGCAGTTTACCACGACCTGGGTAATCTTAATTTTACTTTCATTATTAATCGCCACAATTTCCCCAGAACTGATTTTGCCGTTTTTGCAGAACCCATTATTTATTGTTTAAAATCCCTGGGCATCAAGGCGGACTTTGACGGACGAAATGATATCACCGTGGACCAAAAAAAGTTTTCCGGTAACGCCCAGTATTTTTATCAAGACAGGCTTTTGCACCACGGCACCATTTTATTCGACAGTGACCTTTCCGTACTGGGCCAGGCTTTAAAGCCCAAAAAAAATTACACCTCTAAAGCGGTTAAGTCGGTTAGAAGCCGGGTTACCAACCTGAAAAGTTACCTGTCCGGCGACATGACCATCCAAACCTTTAAACAACAGCTGGCGAACAGCATCTTTGCCTACCATAACCGGCCGTACCGGGAATATGAATTAACCGCCAATGATGTCAGCGAGGTCAATAAGCTGGTGGAAGCCAGGTACAGCAGGTGGGAATGGAATTTCGGCAGCTCTCCCGCTTTTGATTATCAAAAAGAACTCACCTTTGCCGGGGGTAATCTAACCCTTTATTTCAATATCAAACGGGGGCTGATTACGGAGTGTAAGTTTTACGGAGATTTTTTTGAGCATCGTTCAGTGGATGAGCTGGAGGGTCTTTTAACCGGCCAGCGGTATGAAGAAGCAAATTTACTGTCTTTGCTGGAAAGTGCGGACGTGTCCCAATACATCAGGGGACTGACTTCGGAACAATTAATAAAATGTTTGTTTTAGATTTTAACAACAATACCGTTGACATGAAGCTTGCAGCAGATTATTATATAAGCAATTACTTATAGGTTTTTTCTCTCTTTTTTTAACCCAACGCATAAAAGTATTTTTATGTTTTGGATTGGCTAATGCAAACAAACTAGTACCAAAAAACAGACTAGGAGGAGCAAACATGGAAGAAAATAAGAGCAGAGTTTACGTATTCGGCATCGACGCACCCGTTGTTTCCGGCGGGTGAGGCTGCGGTTCAGGGGGCGCCTGCGGCGAACCCGCGAAAACCATGCCGGACGAAGCCGGGGAACTGGCCGTCAAACTAAAGGATGTTTACGGTGACCGGGTGGAGTGTGCTTTCATAGACGTCAAGACCGACAAGATTAAAGATTATCCCGAGGTGGAAAAAATATTGGACCGGGTACGCCTGCCGCTGACGGTAATCAACGGCGAGCCCAGGTTCCACGGCGGCCTGGACCAGGATCTGATTATTGACGCCGTTAAGGAACAACTGGACCAAACAAAACAGTAGAGGAGCGGTCTAAAGATGAGTGAAGCAGGATATATGGAAGTTAATTACGATAAGTTTGTTTTTAGGGCCCGTGAAGATTACCTGTACCACCAGGACGAGTGCTGGGTAAAGCAGGAAGAAAACGGTTTGGTTACCGTGGGGATCACCGATTACATGCAGAAGACCGGTGGCGATGTGGCCTTCGTTGAGCTTCTGGAAGCCGGCGCCGAAGTCAAGCAAGGCGGGGAAATGGGCAGCATGGAAACCATCAAAACCACCATGACCCTAGTCGCGCCGGTAAGTGGCGTGATTAAAGAGGTGAATGGTGCCCTGGAAGACGAGCCCCAGCAAATCAACCAGGACCCTTATGGGTCAGGCTGGATTTATAAAATTGAGCCCGCGGACCTGGCCGATGCCAAGCAGGCACTAATGGATGCCAAAACTTATTTCCCGCTGATGGAAGAAAAGATTAAACAGGAAATGACGAAATAGGGAGTGACAGCAATGGCGGACAAAACAACTGTAGTAATGCCCTGCAGCGGGATCGGCAAACCATACGGGGAAATTGGGCGCCAGTCCACTTATACTCTGATGGAGGATCTGTGCCCGGGCAAGGTAACTACCACCTGCCTGGCCAAGTTGATGATCGGCGACCCCGATGCGGTGGAACTGGTTAAAAACAACCCGGTGATCACCCTGGACGGGTGTGCCCAGGACTGCGCCCGCAAAAACGTGGAGTCCATCGGCAAAAAGCCCGACCGGGCCGTCAGGGTGATCAACACCTTTAAACACCACCGGGACCTTAAGCCCACCGGCATACTGGACTTGGGCGAACCGGGCCGTAAACTGGTGGAGATCCTGGCCAGTGACCTGGCCCTGGAGATCGACTGCCCGGCGCAAAAGGAGGGAGCAGCGGATGCTTGAACTGGTTGAAATCACCCCTCCGAAAAAAGTGGGCATCATCCCCTGTAACGGTGAAGAACTGCCGGAAGGGACACTGACCCGGTTTGCCTGCCGCAAGGTGCTGGATCAAATCAAGCCCAACAACACCGTGACTATCTGCCTGCCGCTGTTTATCAATAACGGTAAAGAAGAGCGGGGTTTCGTGGAGAACTTCCCCACCATCACCGTGGACGGCTGCGACAAGCGCTGCGGCCAAAAAATAACCGAAAAACTGGGCGGCAAAAAGCCGGAACACTCGATAGTAATTACCGATTTACTTAAAGAGCACGGCATCAACGCCCCCGGCTCGGCCCGCACGCTGGTGGACATGGACCAAGAGGCTATTGACCTGGTGGCGGGTGAAATCGCCAAAAAGGTGGATGAAATAATCAGCAAGCCGAACGACGGGGGGAAATAAAGCATGCCCAGTTATTATAACAAGGTGGTCTGGAAACAGGAGCATTTAGGCTATATGTACTGTGAAAACGGCACCGAGATGGAATTTTCCGCGCCGCCGTCGCTGTACGGGCACCCGAACATGATGACCCCGGAGGACGCTTACGTGGCGGCGGTCAATACCTGCATCCACATGATGGTGCTGTGGGCGGTTAAGAGATTTAAAATCGAACTGGTGGCTTTTGAGTGCGAAGCCTACGGCGAAGTGGAGGAACGGGTGGATAAAACCTCCTGGTTCAATAAAGTGACCTTAAAGCCGCAACTTAAAGTAAAAAACACCAACGAAAAGACTGTTCTCAGGGCTTTACAGTTAGCCCAAAAATACTCTACCATCGCCGATTCGGTGAAAAGCGAAATCGTGATGGAGCCGGTAATTGAAATCATACAGTAGGCGGGAGTTTAAGATGATTAAAACAACGGATATCTATGACGTGGTTTTTATGGGCGGCGGGCCGGCGGGTTACCAGGGCGCCATCCGCGCAGCCCAGCTTGGCGGCAAGGTGGCGGTGGTGGAGCAGGAACACCTGGGCGGTGTTTGCCTTAACCGCGGCTGCATTCCCACCAAGACCATCAAGGCCTCGGTGGAAGTGCTGCGCCTGGCCCGCAAGGCTAAGTCCTACGGCATCAGCGTGGAAAACGTTTCTCCCGATGTGTCGGCCATTATCGCCCGCAAAGACAGGGTGGTGGAACTGCTGCGCGGCGGGATCCACCACCTTTTTAA
Organism: Desulfotomaculum sp.; assembly: GCA_016841675.1. Taxonomy (GTDB): domain Bacteria; phylum Bacillota; class Desulfotomaculia; order Desulfotomaculales; family Desulfallaceae; genus BRH-c8a. The sequence continues at coordinate 2,857 of JAENYQ010000062.1, read as the reverse complement.
ACAGCACCGGGTTGATCTTTACCAAGGCACGGGACGTTTGCTGGAGCCCGGGGAGATTGAAGTAAACGGGGAGGTCGGCGTAACCAGGGTCTGCGCCCGCAAAGTAGTGCTGGCCACCGGCTCCCGGCCGGCCCGCCCCGGCCCCTTGGCCGGCGATATACCTGGGGTTATGACAACCGATGATATTCTGGAGTTAACTGCGGTTCCCGCTTCGCTGCTGGTACTGGGCGGCGGCGCCGTGGGTGTGGAGATGGCGGTAATCATGGCCGAACTGGGCAGCAAGGTGACCCTGCTGGAAATGGAAGACCGCATTCTGCCCCGGGAGGACGCCGAGGCGGCCACTTACCTGCAGTCAATGCTCAAACGTCGCAAGGTTAAGGTAATGACCGGGGTGCGGGTGGAGCAGGTCCAGGGCGGCCCCAACGTTACGGTTACCCTGGCCGGGGGCGGCACCCTGGAAGCTGAAAAAGTGCTGGTGGCCGCGGGCCGCCGGGCCAACGTGGAAAACATCGGCCTGGAAAATATCGGTCTGCAGGCCGACGGCAAGCCGCTGCCGGTGGATGAACACATGCTTACCGGGACACCCGGCGTGTACGCGGCGGGCGATATGACCGGCAAAATGTGGCTGGCTCACGTGGCATTCGCTGAAGGGATTACCGCCGCTGAACACGCTATGGGTTATCAGACGGCTATGGATTACCGGGTGGTGCCCCGCTGCGTGTTTAGTACCCCCGAGTACGCCGCGGTGGGTATGAGCGAGGATGAGGCCAAGGAGCAGTTTGCGGTCACGTCAGTCTCGTTCCCGTTTAAGTCGCTGGGTATGGCCCAGGCTATGGGCGAATGGGAAGGCTTGGTGAAATTGGTGGTAGACAGCAAAACCGAACAGCTCCTGGGCGGGCATATCGTCGGGCCGCATGCCGGGGATCTAATTGCCGAGGTGGCCCTGGCGATGCGGAACAAGGTGGGCGTGCGGGGAATTGTAGAGACCATCCACACCCATCCCACCCTGGCCGAAGCCGTATTGGAGACGGCCCAAGGGGCGCTGGGTTTGGCCATCCACATGCCCCCGGCGGAAAGAAGTTAATACAACGTACGTTGATTTCTAACCCGTTTACCTTAAACCGGGGTTGGAAGGAGGTGAGCAATTTAAATGGCTTTAAACTACCAGATTACCGGCATGGCGCCTTGCCTGGCCGACGGGGCAAAAGTAAGGGTTACCGCCTTGTGGAACCGGGATATCGGGGCATTACTGCCCTACGTTAACGCCGTGGTTAAATACGCTTCCTTTGACCCGGGAAGGCTGACGATAACCATTAAATACCGGGGCTGCCCGGTAATCCTAGAAAGGCGGCGGGTAACGCTGGGGCAGCTGGCCGACGTGGACGAAGCCGAGGATGTAATGGAAGACCTGGTAGATTTTTTACGCCGGGTACAGGACAAGAAATCAGAGATAACACCCCTTAACCAACCGAAAGCGCAGCCCCAAGTGCAAGAAGTAATCAGGATGCTGCCCCGCACCAATTGCGGGCAATGCGGCGAGCCCACCTGTACAGCTTTCGCTCTGAAATTGGTGCTGGACCGGCAGAAGGCGGAAAACTGCCTGTATCTGACCGGCGATGAGACCCGCGCGGTGCTTCAAGTTCTGGAATCTATGGATAACCAGCAGTTGAATATTGAATAAACATACATGCAAAAATTTTTAACCATATATATAAATAAATAGTTATATATTTATTCATTAAATTAAAAAGGGGAGTGTGCAAAAATGAACAATGCTAATTACAGTGCGAGGATTATCGATTTGCTTGGGTTGGAGTGCCCGCCCTTGGCCGCCAAGTTCCTGAAACCGGGTGAACCGGTGCCGGAAGGTCACGACAACACCAAAAAAATGCGTTACTGCCAGGCGCTGATGATGGGCAAGCATGGCCATAAAGTGCTGATCAACGGAGAAAACATCACCTGCCCGGCCTCAGCTTCGGCTTTTGGTTTCAAACCGCTGCCGGAAAAACTGCAAAACGGCCAAATGATGACCGGCATGGGCCTTTTCGGCAACCCTGCGGCAGCAGCCAAAACTATCGCCCTGATGCCCCGCATGAAGTCGGGTGAATGCGCCGGCGTGCTGGTGGCACCGCTGGCTCAAGCGGATTTTACTCCCGACGTGGTGGTGCTGGAAGGGAAACCGGAAAAGCTAATGTGGGTAGCCCTGGCCGATATATTTGAAGCAGGCGGCAGACACGGCTTCCAGACCGGCGTGTTCCAGGCCACCTGCATTGATGCCACCCTGGTGCCGTACCAAACCGGTAAGCTTAATGCCAACCTGGGTTGCTACGGCTGCCGGGACGCCACCGATATTCCCGAGGTGGAGTGCCTGCTGGGCTTCCCCGCCGGTAGTCTGGACAAAATAGTTGGCGGTCTCGAAAAACTGGCCGAAAAAGCTATTCCCCGTTCCCGGGCCAAAGGTGCTTATAAATCGATGGCAGCCTGCGACGGCCAGCACTAATCCGAAACGCTTAACGCGTTTATCTTTCATAGGAGGTATGCGGTAAGGGGACACACCCCCAGCGAAGCAAGCCCTGTAGATGATGGAATATAACTTGTTGTACCTTGTGCTAATGCCACCGAAGGAGCGAATATTTTAGGGGGCCCGGTGAAATTAGGGTGCTGGTATTGCATTTGCTAAAAATATAAGTAAACTTTTATATATAACTAAACCGGCATACTTAACTAGACTGAAATGTTACACATGTTCCGTTATAAGACAATGCGATGTGTTATATGCTTACAATGCCAGCAGGAGGTAAATCATGTCAAAAGGGTATGTAATTACAGGCAACAGCTTTCAAGCGGGTCAAACTGT
>JAENYQ010000061.1 GCA_016841675.1 Desulfotomaculum sp. | reverse complement strand
AAAGACAGTGAACTGAGGCAGTCCATGTCCCGAAAGGCAAACTGTTGGGATAACGCTCCGCAGGAATCCTTTTACGGTCACATGAAAGATGAAATTGACATTTCTCAGTGCACAACATTTGAAGGAATTCACCAAGTGATCAGCGATTGGACTGATTATTACAACATCGAGCGATACCAATGGGATTTGGCAAGATTAGCTCCAAGGGAGTATCACAAGTATCTCGTTACAGAAGAATACCCTTTAACAATACCAAAAGCAAAAGGTGAAAAATGAAGGTGGGGCTCTGCCCCACGCCCCGAGGTTTACCCGCTTGGAGCTTACCGATGAACAAAAAACGGCGGAAGACATCTCCACCGTTCATCGTATAAGCTGCGGCAGGCGTTGGGTCGCTCCTCAGCGTTGCCCTATTTATGCCGCAACAATAGTATTGTCAACTGTTTGGATTATTATTCCATTTACACTGAAATAGATTCACACCCATACCTTTTGATTGGAATTCCAAAAACCCAAATTATCCTTGACATAGGGTACACATTAGGCTATTTGTATTGGTCGTGCGAATTGAGCTAATATTGCGAACTCCTAATAAAACTTGGGAGGCGTTATCAGTAGCAAGAAGAACCAAAGTTAGTTTTGAGAAAGTTGTATTTACCGTGGTTAGTAAATTATAAACTTCGCAGCCAAATAGTAAGTATTATATTCCCCCTCAACTCTTGATGAGAAAAGCTGGAAAAACAATTTGATAGGAACAACTGTCAAAACGTCAAATACTAGTAATACGTATATAACCTTAGGGGGTTTTGGCTTTGTTTAAGAGGATAATGTTATCCATATTTTTATTGGCTGTGATAGCATCCTTGCCTAGGTTATATAACAATGCCGAAGGCATAGATATCAGCCGGTATTTAAGCTACAAAGCTGATCAGTCAATAACACTTGAAAGCATACCAGCAATATCGGATGTTTCACTCAATGAATATATTGAGATAGAGCACAAATGGAAATATGGCCGGAATGAATGGACTTATAATGCTCGTGTTCCAAAGGATCAGTATAATTACTTTATAAGTTTAAAGCGACCAGCAACGGATGACTACTCTGTATATGTGACCAACCCACTTAATCTCCCTTACATATCCAGTCTCGTTAAAACTCTAAAGGAAGGTGCCCAGAAAAATAATTATGCGGAATGGGATACAGTTAATTACGTGGTTGCCTTTGTTCAAAGCCTTGAATATGTTCCTGATGATATCAGCACTACGTATGACGAATATCCCAAATATCCGTTGGAAACGCTCGTTGATGGTGGAGGGGACTGTGAAGACACTAGTATTCTGATAGCCTGCATTCTTCAGGAAATGGGTTATGGCGTAGTACTGCTTGGCTTGCCTGATCATATGGCCATAGGGGTTAAAGGTGCAGATAATCTGCCTAGCGCTTATTATAACTATAACGGGTCACATTATTATTTTCTTGAAACCACGGGATCCAATTGGTCTATTGGGGTTATACCTGATGAATTAAAAAATAAACCGGTTAGAGTCTATCCTTTAACACCGCGCCCTGTCATTACACACTCTTGGAAAGCTGAAAGTAAGCTTAGTTTATCTACAGAGCTTAAAGTTCAGGTTAGTAACGAAGGCACGGCAACTGCAATGAATACCATTATTTACGCGGCTTTTGACGCTGGAGATAACAAAGTATATGAGCATTCGCAATCGGCATTGTTTAACTTGGAACCCCAAACCAAGGCGGAGATAACCTTACAACTTAGAAACCCACGCAATGTGGAAAGCAGGTTAATAGTTAAAGTGATTAGTAATGATGTTTTACTGGACGAGAGCGCCTCAAAGTGGCAAAAGTTTTAGGGGTGCCCATTTTAGCCCTATATGGATATCAAGTCTGGAGCTTAAACCGCACAAAGAAGGTAGTTCCCGCAGGGCCTGTATCAACGGTAATAGCAGCATTGTGCCTGGCAGCAATTCCATAGCACACAGCTAACCCCAGGCCTGTCCCTTTGTCCTTGGTGGTTAGGAAGGGTGTTCCCAGTTTTTCCAGTAAATCCGGCCTGACGCCCGATCCCTGGTCCTGTACCGATAAGACCATTTCACTGTTGTCTGCGTATGTTTGCACAGTCAGTGTTCCGCCATGCTCCATTGACTCCAATCCATTCTTAACCAGATTGAGGATCAGTTGACGGATTTCATTTTCATCCATGGGCAGTATGGGGACATTCCCCTGCTCAATTAATAAATCGATTCCAGCATTCATAGCCTCGGCCATTAATAATGGCTGTAGCACTGCTAGTATTGTATTGAGGTCACACTCCACCAAATTCACCGGCTTGTTTCTCGCCAGGGATAGGTACTCGGTGATGATGGCGTTGGCCCTGTCCAACTCACTAATCATCAGTCCGAAATATTCCTTGTGGTGGGCGTATTCACCCTTATCCTCCAGCAGTTGTAGAAAACCTCTCACTGTAGTCATCGGATTTCTTATTTCATGGCCGATACCCGCAGCCATCTGGCCAACGAGGTGGAGTCTCTCCGTACGGGCCATTTCCTGCTCCACTCTAAGCTTTTCGGTAATGTCCCGGGCATAAACAATCACTCCCGATAGCTGACCAGTTGCCGTATTAAGAAGCGGATAACAGTAATGATCAAGCCAGCCTTCGTTTCCGCTTGGGTCATCTTGGGGGATTATTGCATGTGCAGGCTCACTGTTCCCTATTGTTTTCAAACTAGGGCAGTCAACACAAATTTCATCCTTGCCGTGGTATGCTTTATAGCATTTTTTCCCAATAAGCGGTAGTTCTTGTGCATGCGCCTGCTCAACCTTCTTGTTGGTACGAATAATGTTAAAATCGGTATCGATAATTGAAAGGCGATCCTGTATGCTTTCAAATATGCTGGTCAGGAATTGCTCGCGTTTGTAAAGCTCTTCTTCCATCTGTTTGCGCTCAGTAATGTCATTAAATATAGTCAGTAAGTACTTGTCACCAGCAATATCGATTATTTCTGCTGAAAATAACCCAAAACGCAAGTCACCTGACTTAGTCCGCACATATGCTTCAAAATTACGCAGTGTGCCTTGGTCTTGTAACTTTCGTAACGCATTTGCCCGTACGTTATTGTTTTCGAAAATATTTAGATCATTTGCTGTAAAGCCTATAACCTCTTCTCGGCGATAACCAAGAACTAATGTAAAGCTGATGTTTATTCCAACATAGCACCCGTCTAATGAACTTATTGCCATTGGGTTAGGGCTATAGTTAAAGACATTATAGAAGCGTTGCTCTGATAGACGCAGCATCTCTTCCGCCTGCTTGCGCGCAGTAATATCTTGACAAGTAGCATATAAAATCTCTTTGGCCCCAATCGGCACCGTGGTTAAGGTGACTTGCGCGTAAAAAACTTCACCGTCTAACCTACGGTGAACCCATTCAAACCTATGAGTACCCTTATCATAAGCGACCTTCACAACCTCAGCCATTTTTTCGGTTGATAATCGTCCATCAGGTTGTCTCTCAGGCGATAATTGGGCCAGATTAAAAGTTAATAAACTTTTTTTATCAGAACAACGAAACATTTCCAAAGCAGCTTGATTGCAATCAAAGTGTTTTCTTCGATTGTAAAGGATGATGGCGTCCGCAGACCGTTCGAATAATAACCGGAATTTATTTTCACTTTCCCGTCGCGCTTGTTCCGCTAGGTTATGCTCGAAGATTTCCTGTTGAAGTTGGGCTAAAGCTATTTGGAGTTGCGCTGTACGTTTATTAATCATATTTTCAAGGCTATCACGGTGCTTTTTTAATTCATCCTTCATCAATTTACGTTTGGTAATATCACGAATGGATTGGATAGCCCCAACTGCGTTACCATGTTTATCATAGAGTGGAGGCATCTTTTCATTCGAGTGGCGCTGCAGTAATTCCGGATCGTTAATTCGCTTGCGGAGTTCGTTCAGTTCAGCGATAAGTTGATCCTTTGACTTATCCTCATCCCGCATTTACCTAACCTCCAACAAAGTCATCAGATACCTGATTGTTTTGACAATCATAGACGTATTACCTTCGGGAAAGGCGTCGAATTCTGCCTAACGTTAAATTTCATGCGGGGATTCAAAACTACATTTAGTGCAACGTTAACAAAGATTATTACGTGAATTATTCTTGTGTTCAATGGAGTAATATACATTTAAACCAGGTTCAGGGCCCGCGCCAGAGCAGTGATGGTGATACAAATTATAATGCCAATGCCGGCCGGAAGTATGGCAGCTAATAAAGTCCACCGCCAGTTTTTCTGTTCCCTTTGAATGGTAAAAAGCGTTGTCCCGCAAGGCCAGTGACACAATGCAAATATAACGGTAGATAGTCCGGTCAGCCAGGTCCAGCCGTGCTGGTCGATCAACAGGTGACGCAAGTCGGCCAGGCTTTCCATTTGCACCATGGTACCACCGGAAACATAACTCATAATCAGGATGGGAAAAACTATTTCATTCGCGGGAAAACCCAAGATAAAAGCCATCAAAATATAACCGTCCAAACCCATTAGCCCGGCAAAAGGATGCAGCCAATTGGCGGCGGCGGCAAGGATGGTGGTATCTCCAACGGTATTATTGGCCATAATCCAAATCAGTCCACCGGCAGGGGCGGCAATAACCAGAGCGCGACTAAGTACAAATATGGTGCGGTCTATAACCGAGCGGACCAATACCTGTCCCACCTGCGGTTTTCTGTATGGCGGCAGCTCCAGGGTAAAAGAAGATGGTTCACCTTTTAGCAGGGTCCGGGATAAAAGCCAGGATACAAAAAGCGTTACCGCTATACCGAAAACCACTATGACAGCCACTCCAAGGGTAGCTATGGCACTGGCAATAGTAACGGAAACAGACCCGGCAATAAACAAGCTTGCCAGGGCGATGATGGTGGGGAATCTGCCGTTACAGGGCACAAAGTTATTGGTCAGCGTAGCTATTAAACGCTCCCTGGGGGACTCGATAATCCTACAGGCTATCACACCGGCGGCGTTACACCCAAACCCCATACTCATGGTCAGGGCCTGCTTGCCATGAGCTCCGGCTTTTTTAAAGAATCGGTCCAGGTTAAAAGCCACCCGAGGCAAATACCCCGCATCTTCCAGCAAAGTGAAAAGGGGGAAAAATATAGCCATCGGCGGCAGCATTACCGAAACAACCCAAGCCAGGGCGCTGTATACCCCCAACACCAAGAAACCATGCAGCCAGTCCGGCGCGTTTAAAGCCCAGAAAAGTTCGGTTAACCTATCTTGCACCCAGAAGAACTGCGCTGCTAAAAACTCGGAGGGGTAATTGGCACCGGCAATGGTCACCCAGAATATAACAGCCAGTATGCCAAACATAATGGGAAATCCCCAAACCGGGGAAGTAATAATATTATCTATTTTACGGTCCCAGTCAACTCTGTTAGCTGAGGTGTAGCTAACCACGTCTTTGGTTATATTTTCCGAGGTATCGTAAATGCTTTTTACTATCCCGTCCCTGATACCGGCCTGCTGGTCGCCGATAATGGTTTTGGCCTCTTCAAGCAGGTTTCCCACAGCGGCTTCCGAATTCACGCCAGCACCTCCAGCGCCGCTTCCGCCTGTTTTGATTCTTGGTCATTGTAATACCGCTGGATAGCCTGCACCAATTTCGTATCCCCGTCTATCAGGCGCAAGGCTACCCAGCGGGTGTTGATATGGGCACCAATGATTTCCCGCACCTTGGGCTCCACTTGGGCAATGGCTTTTTCCACTGCATCCGAATAGCGAACCAGCACCGGTTTGGGCACTACCCGCCCCAAAGCTACATCACTGATGGCAGCCATTAATTCAGATAGTCCCTCCCCTCCGCGGGCCGCCGTGGGGACAACGGGAACGCCCAGGGCATTGCTCAGCTTGTTGATATTAATGTGCATATTTTTGCGCCTGGCTTCATCAATCAGATTTACACATACAATAACATTGTCGGTAATCTCCATGACCTGTAGAGCCAGGTTTAAATTACGTTCCAAACACGTTCCGTCGACTACCACCACCGTAGCGTCCGGTTTTGCAAAACACAAGAAATCTCTGGCCACCTCCTCTTCAACGGAATTGGCATGCAGTGAATAAGTACCGGGCAAATCTATCAAAGTATAGTGGCGGCCGCCATGAATAAAACTTCCTTCAGCACGCAATACCGTTTTACCGGGCCAGTTACCGGTATGCTGCCGCAACCCTGTTAAGGCATTAAATACAGTACTTTTGCCTGTGTTTGGGTTCCCGGCCAACGCAATCACCAATTCGCTCCCGGCATTATGAACATTAAATATTTCTCTGGTGGTTGACCTTCCAGTCGACTGGTAAGTGAGTCCCATTTCGCTCCTCCTTAGGCCATGACAATAATTAAGAAACCTGCACTACAAGCACCTTCTCAGCTTCTTCCTTTCTAAAAGCAATAATGGCCCCCCGAATATTAAAAGCAATGGGGTCACCCAGCGGACTCCTGCGTATAACTTCCACTTTAGTCCCGGGCACAAGACCAAGGTCTAGCAGCCTTCTTCTGGTTAGACCTTCGGCGTTTAGCTCGGTAACCAGAGCACAGCAACCATTGCCCAGACGGTTCAGCGGTGTACTGTTATTCATTTTTCGGCCCCCTAAACTTTAATGTGCTTTAGTTTGTTAAATGAACCTAACATTATATATAAAAGTATATGTTTAGACAGCTTTTTGTGTTACAGGGATTATTAGCCCTTTATGATCTAAGGTCTGTTAAATCTCTTAGCTCAAATCCAGTAAGCTGCTGTTATGTTTGAGGGACATAAAAACCAAAGAGGGGACAGGCTGCTTTTTTCAAAAACCGAAAAAAGCAGCCTGTCCCCTCTTTGGTATACTTTTCTTTAACAATAGCTTCTATAGTGCACAATTAATTAACCGTTCAATCCTTATACCCGTTAATTAAACCCAGACCCTTTTCTTTTCTGTTATCACAGTGTTTAAGAAATTCAAGACGGCATTCCTGGTTGCTTTTAAAAAAGTCTACCAAACTTTCAATAGCTCTGATAGTGGGCAAAGTTAAATAATGCTCCATTGCTTCAACTTCGGCTTTGATATCGCAATCCGAGTCAATAACCCTTAAAAATTTTTGCAGTATACTGTTTCTTTCCACCAGGAACTTGCCTACCCGGCGCCCCTTCGTGGTTAACACCAGTTCTCTGTATTTTTTATATACCAGGTAGTTTTCATTACTTAACTTGCGAATGGCGTTATTTACCGAAGGCATGGTAACATCCAAACATGTTGCAATATCGCTTACCCGGACAACATTGTTTTCCAGGGAAAAACGATAAATCTCTTCCAAGTAATCTTCAAGGCTCGGCGATAACAATGATAAACCCCCTCCGGCAATAAGGGCTAATTTTAAAGCTTCACGCTAGTTTAACAAACTTAAACGTGACTAAGTCTATAGTTAAAACTTATTTTGCCGCAGTTAATATCATGCAAAGTTTTTAACACCGATTATGTTTATTTCAAGTAACCGCGGTTAAGTGCCTTTCAGCTTTAAATCCAAAGCCACTATAGCGTACTGCAATTTATCCAAATCGATTTCCTGGCCGTCCTCCTGAATCAGGTATTGGTAGGCCAGATCATCATATTCAAAGAGCATCATCATTAATTGCCCAAGAAACACCGGATCGTTAAACATGCCGTGTTTATACGCTTTAAAATACGGGTTTTCATCCGTATGTTCCGAACAACAGGTGCAAGTTTCAATTTTATCTTGCAGCGCGTCAAGTGCATCGACCACATATTCAGGAACCTGCCGGACCGCTTCAAACATATCCCTTGCTGCCAATTAAAAACCCCCTCCTAATTTAAAATATCCAAGAAACTAGGCGAAATTTTTTTTAGTTTTTTCTGCACCCTGTACATGGAATTAGTAATGGTTTTATTCGGTACACCAATTTCATTTGCAATTTGCATGTAAGTATAACCGTGTAAATATAAGACCAGCGAATGCATCTCTAATTGGCTCAACATTAATTGCAATGAAGCTTTAACCTGATTTAAAGCTTCATTCAATATCACCTGGCGTTCCGGGTCCAAGCTATCAGTGTTTTTAATGACCTGAAATAAATTTTTCCCGGGTTGCTCGTCAATATCCATGTCTAAAGATGTAAATGAATTCAATGGTATATGCTTTTGTCTGGCAGCCATTTTAATTGCGGTGATAATCTGCCTCTTAACACATAAAACCGAAAAATTTTTGAACGATAGGTTTTGGGTCGCATCAAAATCCCTAATGGCTTTGTAAAACCCCAACATAGATTCCTGAATCAGGTCTTCTTTATCAGCCCCGATAATATAGTATTTCCTACCCACAGCATTAATTAACAGCTTGTACCGATAAAAAAGAACCAGTACCGCGTCGGAATTACCTTTTTGACCCAGCCCCACCAATTGTTCATCGGTAAGCTCGTTCAAAGCTGCGGGATATCTATTTTCCAGCACTGCCGTTTGATGAAGGTGAAGTTTCACCCCGTCTTCTCCCCTTACCACCAGCCATAATAAAAAAGCTCATTAAAACAGTCCAAATCTAATTCTAGGTGAAATGCCCAATATCCTTCTATATTCAAAATCACATATACCAATTTATTACATTTATGATATAATTGACTAATTAGTATTTAATCTTAATCTTGGGGGAGTACAATCTATATGGTTAAGAGAAGGGCCAATGAACTTGATGGCACTGCCTGGTCCAGGTATTCGATAAGCGTTTGGAATGACATTAGAAAAAGCAGAGATGAAACCCGGTTGAAACATCCGGCTATGTTCCCTGAGATGCTTGTTACCAGGCTGCTGATGTGTTTTACCACCGAAGCCGATCAACGTATTTTAGACCCATTTGCGGGCAGCGGCTCCACACTTATGGCTGCCAGGGAACTTGGTAAATATGGCATTGGTTTCGAATTGGTTGATAAATATATTGAATTGAGCCGAAATCGCCTGGAGCAGGCTGCTCGACAGCAAGAAAACGGGTACGAAATACATCAAGCCGATGCCCGGGTTTTAACCGAGATCATTGAACCAAATTCAATAGATTGCTGTATAACGTCACCACCATACTGGGATATCCTAAACCAAAAACGTACTGCCGATTTTAAACTAAGTCGGAATTACGGCAATCATTCTGAGGACCTGGGGCATATCAACGATTATAATCGGTTTCTAGAAGCTCTGGAACAGGTTTTTACCAACGTTTTTCTAGTTTTAAAAAGCAGCCGGTACTGTATTGTCAATGTCATGGATATCAGAAAAAAGAGCATGTTTTACCCGCTGCACAGCGACCTGGCCCAAAGCATGCAAAAAATCGGCTTTATATTTGACGATATCATTATCTGGGATCGCCGGCACGAATACAACAATCTAAGGCCGCTGGGATATCCCAGCGTGTTTCGGCTTAATAAAATACATGAGTTCTTATTAATATTCAAAAAACCATAACCCTACAAATGCTTCCATTTGGTACCAGGAAACACCTCTCATTTGCCTCTTTCAGCCCTACACGCTAAAAGCAATGCTCCTTCGCATAGCTGCTGTTATGTCAGCGCATAATATTAACACATTGACAAACAGTAGGTGATTATATTGTCCAGATATAATAAACGGAAAGACGATAACATGAACAAAAGTAGACTAGGATCACCGCAAGAACTGCCTAGACTTGGGAAAATACCCCCGCCACCAGATGACCGCCCGGAAGCAGGAATGAGCCTTGGGGAAATGATTAAAGACCGGGTCGGTGAAATAACTACGGGGATGGAAGACCTTGAGCCCACGGTAGCGGCAGGAGATGACGATTTCCTAAAAGATGACGCCAGTAAAAAAGACAAGGCCCAAAAAGATTACACCCGTGTAACTTCCCTGTCTTATGATGAAGTCGACCCCAGCTGACCGCTGGGGCGGCTACTTCCCTTTGTTTAGGTAATGAAAATAAAGAGAACGCAGTGCTTCCAACCAGATAACCGGGTCCAGCCGGTCCAATTCGGCGTACTTGTCCTCACCTACTTTTTCCTTTAGCAATTTGTTGAAACTGTCGTCCCTACCACAAGCCACCATTTCTTTCAAGGAGTAACCATCAAATACTGTAATCAGCAGGCTGCCAAGCTCCTGGGATTTCAATGTCCTCCACCTCCATTAACTGTTAACTGTTACTTCGTTATTAGAGGGTCAACAACCTTCATTGATTACTTTCACCCATTATTAAATAGTCCCGGACAAATAGTAAATTCTATAGAAACAGCCACTATTTAAGCAATGATAGAAAAGCAACCCTTCTATATAATTATAGTCGCATCATATTGAAGGGATGGGTTGTTATGAAAAGGGTAAAAAGGTTATCAATCATTACCTTGCTTGTTGCTATTTCGGTTTTATTGGGTGCGTCTCCAGTCCTGGCTCAAACATATATAGTCCAAAAAGGAGACAGTTTATTTTTGATAGGCCAGAGATTTGGCGTATCAACTAACGAGATTAAGTCAGCCAATAAACTAAAGTCCGACACCATCTACCCCGCTCAGAAAATACATGTTAATACCAAATCAAGCAGCTTACCCAACAAGAATAACCCATCCCAAAGCAACCGTTATGTTTTTGGTTTTTACGTTGACAAGGAGCCCTACCTGCCCAGTTCCTATAACCTCCATACTTGCGGATCTTCCATGCCAAGCCTCCAAATTGCAATCCCCCCAAGATTGTATTCGTTTACGATGTTCAACTTGTGGGTTAAGCTAAAGGCGTTTTCAAACCACACCTGGTGTTCCTGCCCGTTATTATCCCAGTATTTGAAATACGGGAGGTTATCGGTGAACAAGTAAAGGTAATCAAATAATCAGTTAGGAAGAAGTAATACCCCAACCTTTTAAGTAAAATCTGTATTCCGACCTGGACTTGCTGGCCTGGAATACATATTGTTCACTAGGGCGGACACGACGCTGTACCATTTACTGAGTTAACGGTATAACCATGAAAATAAAAAATAATATAGACACCAGATTGGACACTAAAACACAGAAAGCCTCCGTGGATAAATCCCGGAGGCCTTGCTAATATTTAAGTATTTCCCCATGTTGGCACATGTTGGACACGCCCATCAAAGTACTACATATGGTCGGGAACATATTATACCCTCTCCTCTATAAAATTAATGTTACACTTGCATTGGAGACCGTTTAAAAAATCCATGGCATAAGCGTTTCCCCACTCATGGTTACCAGATACAAAAAAGACATTATTATTAATAGCCGTTATTCTCTGTTAACCAATTTTTCATTGTTATCTCCGAAAACTTTATTATGTAAGAAGGTATCGCCGCTGCATACATACCTATTAAAATAGGATAGAAAATAATTGGCGTTTGTAATGCTTGGGCAGAAACCTGAAATTTTTAAAGAGAGGACTCCAACATATATGGATATAAGAAGAACATATTTAATTACAGCGCTTATGTTGGCTATGTTTTTAGCGGCAGTTGAGGGAACGATTGTTACTTTGGCTACGCCTACCATCGTCAAGGATTTGCAGGGATTTGAACTGATCAGCCTGGTTTTTTCGGTCTATTTATTAACTTCTGCCATATCCACACCGATTTACGGCAAACTTGCAGATTTATACGGCAGAAAAAATATCCTTTCCATCGGAATTTTTATATTTTTGGCCGGAAGCTTTCTATGCGGATTAGCACAGAGTATGGTTATGCTGATTGCCTTCCGGGCTATTCAAGGGCTGGGCGCAGGTTCAGTACTCGCAGTCTCATTTACCATCATTGGCGATGTTTTTTCCCTGGAGGAAAGAACCAAAATCCAGGGGGCCCTGAGTATGGTCTGGGGAGTTGCTGCTCTTATAGGGCCGTTTTTAGGAGGCTTCTTAATCGATATACTTTCCTGGCACTGGATATTTTTTATCAATATTCCTTTTGGGCTGTTAGCGGTTATTCTGTTGCAAAGGTCGCTCAAGGAAACTTTTGAGAAGAAAAAGCACCATATCGATTATGCCGGAGCTGTTACCTTATCATTGGCTATGGTTGTGTTCTTAAGTATTTTTTTATTCAACCAAAATTTGGACTCAAATCGTTATTTATTCGTTGTAGGATTGTTCTTGATAAGCATTCTATTGCTGCTGGTCTTCTTTAGAATAGAAAGAAAAGCAAAAGAGCCAATGATGCCTTTTTCCATATTTACCAAGACAAGCATCATCGTAAATCTAATATCTTTTCTGGTTTATGCCGTCTTAATGGGGGTTAATGTTTATCTACCGATATACTTGCAAAATATTCTGGGCTATCGCCCCACCGTGGCAGGATTGGCGATGCTGCCGATGTCGCTTTCCTGGCTTATCGTTTCGTTTCTCATGGGGAAATTCCTGATTAAGCACGGCGGAAAGGCTGTAACGCTTGTATCCAATGCCGTGTTGCTCATAAGTGCATTATTACTATCCACGTTGGGGATAGATTCCCCTATACTGTTGGTGTTGATATATGGTTTCATTATCGGTATAGCATTTGGCGGGGTTGTTACGGCTTCAACCATTATCATCCAGGATTCTGTGGGATATAACAAAAGGGGAGCCGCAGTTGCCGCCAATACATTGCTCCGGACGCTGGGGCAGACCATCGGCATCAGTATATTCGGAAATATCTTCAACCTATACATAACAAAATACTTTATTCAGCAAGGAATTGAAGGCATAAATCCGAGTAATTTGTACCAGTCATCCGCCGCTCATGCTGCTCTCACTACGGAGCAATTAAGGCTTTCATTAAATAGTTCCATGCATGTCCTGTTTGTTGTTTTTATTGTAATATCCTGCCTATCGTTAGTTCTATCATTGGCAATGCCTAAAATGAAAGGACAGGGGAATACCGAAGCAGTTAAAAACAAATAACCTTTTTAAAACTTTAATGCAAAGGGGGACAGGCAATAACGGCTCATTGCAGGGCCGTTATTTTTTGTAGCTGCATCTGCTCAACAGGGTATTACCGGGGTGGGTTGCCCCTTTAGGATTTTATCGCGGTATCATGATAGGCACCGATTTGTTTAATTATTTTTGCTGGATTTCCTCCTACAACTACATTACCTGGTATGCTTTTTTTTGATCATAGAGCCTTTGCCAAGATTAATTGAGGGCATCAATGGTAAATTATCGGGTGTTGAACCACCAAACGAGTCGTATGAATTATTGAGTGCGTAGACAAATTATGATATGATATGACTATGAAAAAGTATAGGAAAGAAGGTGTATATATGGAATTTGATATCAGACCATCCTCTGATTTAAGAAATCACTATAGCGAAATTTCAAAGCAATGCAGGGATACAAAGAGACCAATTATTATTACTGTAAATGGACGTGGAGATACAGTGGTACTGGGATTGCAAAAGTATTATCAGATGGAATCTGAACTTGAGTTGTTACGCACACTGGCAGAAGCTGAAGATGATGTAAAAAACGGAAGAGTTGCACCTATGCAGAATACGTTTGATGATATTCGGAAGTCTTTAATGGAGAGGAAGAATGAATGAAATACAAAATTATGAGGACAGATAAGGCTGAGGAGCAACTTCGTGCAATCATCTTTTATATTGCTGATGATTCGGGAAGTGTAGATATTGCGACAACTTATCTGGATAAGATAGAAACCGCAATAAACAGATTAAAGGATTTTCCAAGGTCGGGAAATATACCAAGATATTCAATTTTAAGAAAACAGGGATATCTAGTACTCATTGTGGAAAAACATCTTATCTTTTATAAAATAGATGATGAAAAAAAGACTGTAACGATTTATGCTGTGGTAGATGGGAGACGGGAATACAGAAACTTAATTTAGTTGAAGGTTGCCTTCACTTTCTAAACTTGTTAAAATCCCCCCTAATTGTTCATCGCTTTGGGTCAGTTTTTAAAAAGCTGCCTATTGTCAACTTTGGTCTACTTCTATAGACTAAACATGGCAAGTCTATGGAAATAGACCAAAGGAGATGCGCTATGAACAAATTAAATCTTTGTGAAAGTGAATATCGTTTTGCAAGTATTGTTTGGGAGAATGAGCCCCTTGGCTCCTGAGAACTGGTAAAGCTTTGTAATGAAAAGCTTGGGTGGAAAAAATCTACCACCTATACCGTTTTGAAAAAGTTGTGCGATAGGGAAATATTAAAAAACGAAAACTCCGCCGTTAGTGCTCTTGTAAAACGAGAACAGGTGCAGAAATTTGAAAGCGAACAGTTTTTAAACAAAACCTTTAACGGCTCATTGCCCCAGTTTATTACAAGTTTTATGAGCGACAAAAAGCTGTCAAAGGCCGAGGCAGATGAACTTAAAAAAATGATTGATAGCTATAAGGGGTGATAAACATGGAACACTTCCTGCCGTCCTTATTTTCAAAAGTACTTAATATGAGCATTACTGCGAGTTATGTTATTTTATTTGTGCTGATTGCCCGGTTGTTTCTAAAAAAAGCCCCTAAGATTTTTTCCTATACCTTATGGGCAGTGGTACTTTTTCGACTTTTATGCCCGTTTTCCTTTTCTTCTGCGTTTAGTTTTTTAAAAGCCATCGCCCCAAGCTCAGGTAAAATGAATTATATCCCTTCTGATGTTGGCATGATGGTACATCCCCAGATAGAAACCGGGATAGGTAATGTAAATTCAGCTATCAATAATTCTTTACCGGCAGCAACGACATATGCCAGTGCAAATCCGATGCAGATTAAATGGTCTGGTTTAGCTTTGTCCTTATGAGCCGTGATATGGAAATGTCCCTGTAATCTTTTTTGATTTCCATGCCAAGTTCCAGGCGTGCAGGAATATGGCTTCTTAAAAACTTGCCCCACTAATTCCCACATACCCCAAAGGATGCTGTTAGGATAGATCCCAACAGCATCTTTGTCTTAGTCGCAGGGAGTTTACCGGATTCGTCGGCCACTATACCCGCAGTTATGGCACCCATGTAAGGCAAACTTCGGAGGCCAGCCCGGGTGACGGCACCCGCCGTGGGCAGCAGTAAGACCTGCCCGGCAGTTTCAACTGATTCAACTCGTTCGTTATATTTTAAAAGAAATCCTTTGATTTGAGCGGCTAATTTGCCTTTTTCAAATTCGGCCATTTCTTCAATGTTTTGACCAACAAAAGACTCTATAGCTAAAATGCCCACTTGATTTAAGGCCCGCGCAATAGTTTAGCAAAGCCCGGCCTGCAGGTGTGAGGAAGGAGTGACGTTTATTGCAGCGGGGTATATAGGGCACGGATATTGTCATTGGTGGTGGAGGTTCTAATGGCCCGGAGGATTAACTCCATCTCCTCTTGGATTCCAGTGAGCGTCCATAGTGCCATCCTCTGATCACTTATAATTTCGGGGTTAACCGAAGTGGATACACCCGCCAGAGGTGTGATCCACAAGTATAAGGCAGTACCGGAATTGGTATGTAAAATTATAAGTCAGCGTTTCTAGCCATAAAAGGGTCTAAAACAGAAGCGGCCAATTTTAAAATAGGTATGGGGAACTTGAAAAAAGTGGTATTAGCATACTTATTTTTTAGAATTCTAACTAGCAGGTTATATTTGTTATTATCCAAGCTGGCCAACAATCTTCTTATTTTTAAAGAGGGATAGTAACTATCTATTAACGGCTGCATAGCTTCAACATAACTTTGCAAATTGCCGTTAGCTATCGCTATGGCCGCCTCAAAACCGCTAAGCATAGAGGTGAACTGCCCGAAGCCCAGGAAAGGCATCACAAAGCCACCTGCATGGCCTACGAAAACGAGGTTTTGGCTAACTAAAGATTTGTTTCTGCCAATTTGAAATGAATGCAGAGTAAATGTATCCTTAATACTAAATTGAAAATGAAGGGTTGCTAAAAATTTCTGCCACAAAAGCTCCAGGTTAACTCCCTCAGTACCAGGGACTGCGACACACAGGCTGGCTATATTACTATGGTACGGCAATAAAAAACAATACCCCTGTGGGGCGTAAGTGTCGTTTAACCATACCTCTGCTTGATGGGGATTAAAGGTGCCCCTAATGCTGGCACCTATTATATTAGCAACTATATCAGTCTCCCAGATCCGCTGTCTCTTGGGTTCATTGCTATTGCCTGTGGCTACTACCACGACATCATATTTTCCCTTTAAATCATCTATTGTATAATAGTTATTTGTAAATACCGGAGCCTTAGAGATATCACCCAGCTGTACCTCCAGGGCACAGGGGTGGTTGCCTCTCGACGTAATGTACCCCAGCTCTCCTTCAATTAGCGCTGAGTCTTCAGGACCGTGAATAACAAGACTTTCTAAAGTATTGATAGGTTTAAGTTTTACCTTATATTTACGTTCCAGGTAATTAAAGCAATCATCCACCGGAAAATCCAGGATATTCATAATTGCTTCGCCATTAGTAAATCTAGCCCCTATCTTATACTGGGCTTCATAGATATCTGGTACAATTCCGTATTGCTCCAATAGCACAGCACAAGAAAGGCCGGCTAAACCCGCTCCCATAATGGCAACTTTCACTAGAACCACTCCCTTGACATAGTTAAGGATAAATGTGTTTAAGACCAAACTATAGTCTATCACTGGATATTCATCCTATTCGGTTAAGAAGATTTTAAACGATTAAAAAAGATATGTAACAGCAAAGCCCGCCATCCTTGTAAACAGGATTCAACGGGCTTTATCAACATGTTAATTGCTTTTCCCTGTGATGGAGAAAAAAGAAATTGTCCAACTTGATTAATAATATGTTTATATGATGTGCCATTTCTTCAAGTGTGCAAAAATCCTTGATGCAATTATAAATCGCTAAACCCAATTTTTTCTTTATAAAAGTCTTGCTAGAAGACTTATGAATAATAAAAAGACAGTAACTAGCAATACAACTCTGCCTATAATCAAATGATATTTCTTATAAGATTTGGATGGTCTGTAGGGTTAATCCATGTTTTACCGATTTTTTTAGCTATTGTCTCACCATCGGCACATTTGTTTTTAATGCTGCCTGGAGAAAGCCCCCATTTAACAGCGGCTTCATGGAACTCCCATTACTTGATCGAGAATTATTCTAAGTTGTTTTTTCTTTTGTCAGCAATCGATTGAAAAAGCTCTCAAAGCCGTCTATTATGAGAAGTACGATAAGACCCCTCCCAGGAAACATGATCTTGAGGTCCTCGCTAATGCGGCGGGTGTATTGTCTCAATTAGATGAAAGTCAGCGTGACTTTTTGGATACTCTTTCTCTTTACTATATTGAGTCTAGGTATGCTGAGGATAGGGAGGCCTTGGCTAAGAACTGTACCAGGGCGGTCACGAAGGACGCGCTTGAACAAACGGGGGTGATTTGGAATGGCTAAAAAGCAGATCCGGACATAACATTCACCTCACTGGTTTGTAGCTTGGTTAGGTTTAAGTCTGTTATAAAGATAGATAGTTAAACCAGCCCAAACGGCCAAATGGGGCCAGCCAATAATCGTCTTATGCCACGGGGGCAGGGCCAAAACATCTTGTGCTCCCAGGCCCAGTTGAAATTGAATATAGTTTAGAATAACGCTTTCCAGGGCTACCAAGACCCCAACGCTGACTATGGACGAAACCAGGCATTGTTTAGGGTCCAATCCCAGTAAAAAACGGAAGATTAAGAACACTGTCAATACGCCTAAAAACGTATGTATCCCGTAAGGCAGGGGTAGTAACCTTACGCAATAAGAGGCTGCTACCGAGAGCAGGGTGGCCAGTAAAATGGGCCTAAAACGTAGTTTTTTCTTCTGAATGATTAGCCCAAAAGATAAAATTAGGAAACTTTCTGGTAAGGAATAGAAAATAAGTGTAACAAGTGGAACCTTATCCATATATACACCTCTTCCTTGTACTATATTTGACATAAATAACCTTTCCCCTTTTATGCATTTTGGGGCGCAAAAAGGGCATTTGGGGGAAATGGGGTTAAATAATCCTTATTCGGGGTTTATTCTATAGATAAATTAACCAATGATATGGCTTTTGGTAGTGGTAGGTTTGGAGGCCGATATGGGCAATAAAAAAGCTGCAGCATTAGCCGCAATAGTCATTCTGTTGGGGTTTGGGGGTGTTATCATTTTTCCGTTAAAAAAATTGATTAAGAACTTATTACAGATAAAATGGGAAATTATCTACTCCACTCAAAATATCGAAATATATGCCAAAGTAAAAGGAATGTTATTAAATAATAACATAAGGATGAAAACAGAAATGTTTAGCTCTGGTGGAGGCCACGGCGGAGGCTATGGTTTTGCTACAACATATCACATTTTAGTCAGGTTAGAAGATGTTCATAAAGCCAGTGAAGTACTTAATTCAACTAAATAATTTTTTCAAAAATGGCACTAATACATAAAAATATTTAGCTTTTTATTGGGGCATACCATAGATTAAGCGTATTTTAGTAAATCTCACGGCTATTTATATGCATTGATATAATGCATGTCGGCCAAAATGGCCGACAAAACCGTTTTAGGGTGATGCTCACTGGTCCAGCTTTGCCGGCACCCTGGCCAGCTCATAGGGCCTTTACATGTATTCCTTGGGACCCTCAAAAACAAAGGATAGGTTATTCGCAAAAAAGAGATATTTAACGTAATAAAGTATCTCTGTTTTTTTTGTGCAAAAAAATGCAAACTACTGTAACAATTTACTGTAATCGGACACCAATAACCAGGAGCGTCTTGGAATATGGCCATGTCAACTATAGAAAAACTTTATCAGCGGTATAGAGTATCGATTTTCCGATATTTACACCGCATGGGCGGGGACTATCACCTGGCGGATGAGTTAACCCAGGAAACCTTTTGCCGGGCATTTGTATCCCTAAAAGGTTTCCGAGGTGAATCTACCCTGTCCACCTGGTTGTTTGGCATAGCCTATTATGTCTATACCGGATACTTGCGGGGCCGTCCGATGGAGCGCAACTTGCCGCTAAAACATGATATTCCTGACGCGAACAATACAAACGATCCGGCCCGGCATCTGGAGAAAGCAGAAAACTGGCGCTTGGTTCGGCTGGCCCTTGATAAGCTGCCTGCGGAATATCGGACGGTGATCATTCTAAGGGAACTGGAAGGGTTATCTTTTGAGGAAATAGGCGCCATACTGGGTAAATCCCCAGCAACAGCACGGGTAACCCTTTTCCGGGCCAAACAAAAATTTCACCAACTATATAAACAACTAGCAGGTGATGACCATGACTAAGTACGAATGCGAAATAATTAAAGATCTTTTGCCACTATACGCAGACGGTGTGGCCAGTGATGCTTCTTTGGAGATGGTTGAACGTCATCTTGCAGAATGCGCATCTTGCCGGAACCTGCTCAATGAATGCCAGCAGCCTGTCCTGGTCATACCGGACGAAGGCAAAACTTCTTCCAGATCCGGTATAGATAAAGCTTGGGGCCGAGTGCGCCGGGTGGTAGCGGTTTTTATGGCCTGTATAATCTTTACCGCTTCTACCATCGCCTACGCCTCATACCAGGCGGGGCGAAATATGGCTTTACGAGACCCGTCATTCCAACAGGCCAAGCAGATGGATCTCTTAACCGAGGTAAACCAATCCAAAAAGTTAGGCCCCCATACTATTACAGTGGATAAAATTTTGCTGGATTCCGCCCGGACCACCGTTTTTTACAGTGTCGAACCGCGTCTGGAGGGAGATAGCAATATCCTTATCAACATGGTCGACGATAAAGGTGTGCATTATGATCCACGCGGCGGCAGGGGTATACAGGGTAAATATTTTATGTATGACTTGGAACCGATTAATCTAGATGCACAGCAATTAACCCTTTCCTTTAACACCGGCCAAATGCCGGGGGAAACGTTGTTTGAAATACCGGTTGACCCTACTATAGTGGCCCAAAATACCAGGGAGTTTTACCCCAACCTGAAAAAAACCATAGCACCGGTAGAAGTGGCCCTGGATCGGGCGGTGTTGGGTCTTTCCGAAAGCATTGTTTTTTTCCGGGTGCGCTGGCCGCAGGACCCGTCAATAGCCGGTGTGGGTATTGGGCTCGATCCTCCCATGTATACCGTTATGGGACCCAATGGGCCTACCAGCGCGGAAAGCCGGGGTAGCAGCACCCCGCCGGCTCCGATGATTAAAGAATATGGTGCCTTCTTACCCGGTCACTGGGCGGATCTTATTGACGAAACCAACGGCAAAAGAATCAAGCTCAATGAAACCCGCACCCAAACCGACTCGGTAACGGGTGGGATTACGGGTACGTTCCACTTCGAACCCGTAGACCCGTCGGCCAGGGAATTAAAGCTGACCTCGCCGCCGCTGTACCTATACCATTTCCCGGAAAAGGAACAAACAATGGAGTTGTACTGTCCCCGACAGGGGGAACAATCATTAAACGGTGTTTTTAATTATGAAGCGGTTACTTATATCTTGGAAAAGGCAGCTGTAGAGAATAATCAGCTGATCTGTTACTTCAGTTTTAATGGGACTGGGGATAAAGCACCGCATTATTACCGCCCTGAATTTCGTATTAAAGATCAGGAATTCTGGCAGGAGCATATTCGGATGGAGTGGCTTGATGATAACCAGGTCAAGGTTTCCTTCCCCATGCCCGAGAACGACAGAGTTACTTTGCAATTGAGAAGTATGGGTGAGAGGTTGTCCAAAGTTGATTTTGAACTTGATACTGCACGTTAACCGCATTTTAAACGGGAAGGGGAAGGGACCATGCCTAAGCTGGAAGAAGTATCTAAGCATGGTGATTCTTCCGAGCCAATAGTAAACTTACTCTACAACACCGGTTACAGATTAACCGGCAGTCACAGGAAAACCCAAGAACTGTTAAAGGGCGTTTTTAACGCCTTAAACGGTAATATAGATTTTAACATAGCCCTGAAAAACCTGTGTTTAATATACAGAAATAAAACCACATCCAGCCCGGGCAAAAACTTACCCCAAGAAAAAAACAGCTCGTCAATAAAAGTTAAGAATACGGAAAAAATCCAAACAGCCCTTTTAACACTGCCGCCTGCTGAAAGGGTTAATATTGGTTTTGCGAGAGATATTAGGATTAAATTATGCCGAAATAGTAGAGTTTACCGGCATGGAAAAAACGGATGTAACCCGGCTGTTGAATACAGGACGGTGGATTTTACGAAAACACCTTGCCCCGGCCCCGGGTCAAAGAAGATTACCTGAAAAGTATACTGTTGCGAAGTAAACTTTGGTAAAATGTTAAACGTCAAGTACATAATCTCATTCAAAAAGCTAATATAGGGGGGAAAACCAATGGGTAGTAACCTAATAGGCTCTTTAGGCTTGAATATGACTTTCTTTGCTCAGATATTAAATCTAATAATACTGGCCGTATTTTTAATCCTGCCAATAGTATTATTAGTATATTTATTTTCTGCTATTAATGACATTAAACATAGAGTTCGTAATATAGAAAACATCTTAATGCATATTAAAGAGGCGTCTAATTGTAAATAACCAATACATAGAAACAAGCATATATTTAAATTTATAACGGGAGGCATAAAAAATTAAAAAACTATATTTAATTTTAATTTGTTTAACCCTGTTGTTTTTTTATCAATAGGATGTTCAGCAATAGTGGAACAATTTGATGATAAAAATATTCTGTTTAGCATTATTAATTCAGAATCAGAAAATGGGTATAAACTCTGAAAAGCAAATGCAACAGAAAAGTAATTACTAAGACAAAAACAACATCAAAACATCGCATTGAGGTCCGCCTTTGGTTTTCTTTGTCTTTACTAGACGGGAACCATATGTTGGGTTTTTGGTTTAAAGAATAAACTTCCATTAAAACAGTAGTGATGGGTAATATTATTGGGTATATAAAGACTCTAGTGTCCTGAGATATGAGAAAACATATTATGGATGACCCTATATACGAAAGAAAAGCGGGAATGCTGGCCTTAATCCATTTATTATCATATTTTCTTTTATATTTTTCGTAAAAAAATTCCCACAAAATCCAATACAAAACCAATATTCCCAAGCCCGCCCCGCCATTTTTATAGCTAAAGAATGAAATGATAGCATCCAAGTTTTACACCTCCAGCATATCAGTCAATAACTTGGTTAGGTAGAAAATGTTTTTGTCATTCAATTATCCATGCGTGATCGGTTTACCAGAAATGAAAATTATTGGTACTTTATGCCTGGGAAT
>JAENYQ010000060.1 GCA_016841675.1 Desulfotomaculum sp. | reverse complement strand
TATTTGCTATGTCCATTTACTTTACAGGTAATCCAAGCTAACTATTTCAGACTTTTCCTCCGAATTCTCATCAAAACGCTACCTGAATTAATTCTCTTTTATTCGCTTATCTGCAATAGCTTTCCTGCTTAATTAATTCCAAATATAAATACCTTACATTTATGATGCTACTGCCAAAAGTCCATTTCTTGAATTTCGCATTGGGAATCCCCCCACTTTTAGGTGAGATTCGACCCCAAATTCAATAAAATAACTCTGTTTTTTCAACTAAAAGAATGTCGTCCCTTCACTTTGAATGGACACAATATCGAAATAAGGGTTTTTGCAGTGACATCATTTATAAGTCTAAATCCACCGCCTTTAGGCGGTTAGCTTTTAGCATTGACCAGGTAATCAGGTGGTTGATAGTATTCAGTCAGGAGGTGTAACATCATGGCTGAATACAGTAGAGGAAGCCATACGCTTTACGACATCAAGTATCACTTTGTGTGGATAACGAAATACAGATACCCGGTTTTGAAAGGTCCGATTGCGCATAGATTGAGGGAACTATTACGCCAAGGATGCGAAAGCCGAGACATGACAATAATCAAAGGAGCAATTAGGCCGGACCACGTTCATTTACTAATCCGTGGGATGGTGAAGGGCCACGCTCCACCGTTCTCCGGCGCTAGCGATAGTATAGACAAGGCTGGTTACAGCGACCCGGCCAATGAATCTTCCCTGCTGATTAATGCTATTTTAAAACAACCTTTCCCGCCGATATCTTTGCCTAAGAGGGAATATATGGAAAACCCCAAGAAAATATGGGAAGAGCTAGGCCTGCCGGAATTAAAGCCTGCCAGTTCCTGGTACGGATATTCACTGGGGCAATGGGATGAGGAGTTGGAAGCAGAGGTCGATTTGGCTGTTAAAGGAGAGCATTATAAAACTGGCGATAAACTTAATGCCTTGAAAGTAAAGGTTGAATAAACGCCTAAAGTAGTTCTCCGGGGATCACTCTGTCGGCAGAGAACCAGCAAATAACCGTAAAAGGCTCCAAATGACTATAAGTGGCGGCGCCCCTAGTATTGCTCTTTTGCTTCAGTAATACACCAAAACGGGGGCGTCTTTCCTTTCATCATGAAATGGTCATTTTATATGGCAACTTTTGGACAGGCAACACCATCAGCTTTCGGACATTACAGAGCGGCAGGAACAGTTAACGCCAAAAGGCATCCTATTCACGGGTAACGTGGGCTATCAAAGCGGCGACTGATGTAATCCGTAACCGCCCCAATAACCCGCTCTCTTACTTCACCCCGGGCGGCGGGGGGGATGGTGTCGGTTACCGGGATATCGTTGTCCGCGGCTAGCCGATGATATTGTACAATACCATCTCCCACGGGCTGGCCGGTATGGTCAGTCACCCGGTAATGGACGATATAACTCGGGTCGATAGAGTGGTCGCCATCTACCCGCACCTCAATTTGGTATGTCATGCTTATAGAAACCCCCTGTTTTTACATTTATTGTATCCCGGTCGGTTTTTTTTAATGCTTAATGAATATCAGCCTGATCCCAATTTGAAGGAAACATGGATGAGGTGTTGAAATATATATAGCATCATGGAGGAAGGGGGATTGACATTGCCTCTGTTAAGGGCCGATGGCATGGGTTTTGATTGTAAGGCTGTGCTGTTTGATAAGGATGGCACTTTAATTGATTTCAAGGATATGTGGCTGGAGTGGTCCAGATACATGCTGGACGAAGTTTCAGCGGCCGCCGGTTTTAAGAACGGCGAGCGTGACATATTAGAGCGGGCTATGGGTATTGACCTGGCTGCCTGGCATGTAGATCCCGATGGCCCGCTGGCCGGAGGCAGCATGACCGGGATGCGGGAGTCCATGCTCCAGATGCTGCAAACTACCGGCATGGATGAGGACGATTCGCACAGTTTGTTGCACAAAATAATCCGGCAGGCTGAGGCAGTTATGGACTGGGAAACCCTGGCGACTCCTGTTCCCGGTCTGTACGAAATGTTGGATAAACTGCACGGCAAGGGTTTCAAACTGGCTGTAGTTACTGCTGATTATTCCGGCAGAGCTAAAATTTCTTTAGCTGCACTTAAGTTGATTGATTGTTTTGATGTTGTGTTGGGTGCTGATAGCGTGGAGTACAGTAAACCCGCTCCGGACCTGGCCCTTTTAGCCTGCCGTGAGCTTGGCGTTAAGCCGGGCCGGGCGGTGGTGGTGGGGGATACACCCCGGGATATTTTGATGGCTAAAGATGCCGGCACCTGCAGCATCGGTGTCCTTTCCGGGGTTAGTACCCGGGAGCAGTTGGCCGCAGCAGAGGCCGACGCGGTAATCGGCTCGGTGGCAGAGCTGGGGGTTTAACCGTCTCCCATGGCTAGTTCGCCCTGAAGTTGATCGATGAACTGGCGGGCAGCCCGGGGTGAGCGCCCGTTATGCCAGGATGACCAGTGCAGCGCCCGCCGCCTGAGTTCCTCCGGTGCAATGGCCAGCCTGCGCTGCTGGGCCAGTCCGGTTACAATTTTAAGAAACAGCTCCTGGCCCGGTGTGGGGAAAATGATAGTAATCCCAAATCGGTCAGCCAGAGAAAGCTTTTCCTGTACCGAATCCATGGCGCGCACCTCATTACCGGGCGCGCCTTTGTCACGGTCGGCAAAGGTTTCTCGTACCAGGTGCCGCCGATTGGAAGTAGCGTAAACCAGCACGTTTTGTGGCCGTGCCTCCAGCCCTCCCTCCAATAGCGCTTTGAAGTCCTTGTACTGGGTTTCGTTTTCTTCAAATGAGAGATCATCCACGAAAATGATATACCGATGATTACAGTCCCGAAGTTGGGCCGTGATTTGCGGGAAGTACGCCAGTGCATGCTTGGAGACCTCAACCAGGCGCAGGCCGTTATCCCGGTACTCATTTAGCAGCGCTTTAACGGTGGAAGACTTGCCGGTACCGCGGTCACCGTAGAGGAGTATATTATTGGCGGGGTGACCGTGCAAGAACTGCAGCGTATTGCTAATAATTTCCTCCCTTACATCTCCGTACCCCACCAGTTCGGACAGGGTTACCGGGTCGGGCTGGTTTATGCCTACCAGCATACCGTCTTGCCATTTATAGGCCTCATATTGCCCAAAAACCCCGTATCCATGTTTAGAGTAGTATTTAGCCAGCGGCAGGGCAAGCCCGTCCCAACTTTTGGCGTTAGCTAATTGTTCTTTAAATTCCAAGCGTCTATTCTCAATGCCAACGGGCTTATTCCGCGCCGGGGCGGGGGCGGCCCAAAGGGGCAGCTTGTCCAGGAGTCCGGGAAGCAGGGAGTGGTTGGGCAGCTGGTGACTGGTGGCTTCCTTTATTTTAACGGCACCGGCGTCAAAGGCCAGGCGAAGAATGGCCAGGTCTCTTTTAACTCCGTCCAAAAGGGCTGTAAAACCGCGCTGCGGTGCAAATGCTGCTTGGCTAAATGGGTTATTGTCATTAAGGATCAGGTCCAGTAAATGGTTTTGCCAGGGGTCCGCTCCGGTCATGTGATTTTCGGTGTTTGCCAGCAGGTTATAGACCATGCTGTAAGTATGGGCGGTGTAAATTGTCTCAGGGGTTTCGACCAAGGCTGCCAGGTGTTCCATGTAACTACGTACTATGGGATCACCCAACACGTTTCGGTAAACGGACAGGCTGCGCAGTGCGTCATTAATGTAATAGATGTCGTTCAACATTACACCTCGGGAAATAGACTTTAGGGTGGCTCTCATCCTTAGCGGTGAACGCAGGATCTAGATTTTCATTTCGTTGCCAAGGAATTATTGTTGGCGGTGGGCTTGGTGTTTATTTTGTTGTGTTATACAATATTATACTTAAACGGTGGTACACAGTGAATAGTAACTTGATTTTTTTGTCGGGAATGATGAAGACGGCAGCGAGCACCCGCGCACCGGTGAAACCGGTACAATTGCGCAGCTCCACTGCCGCCGGATATGCTTAATTTCGCCCGTTTCTGTCGGACCGCTCATCGGACCGCTCAATACCAGAAGAATAAAACCACCAGTGTGGCGATTATTCCTACCAGGGACAGTATGGCCAAATAACTGCTGAGCCGAAACATTTTTTTCAGCCCGGTAATTTCGGTATCCATACGGTTGAAATATTCATTTAACCATTGTTCCTTTTTTAGAGCGTCGGTATCTATATGTTCTCGCAAGGCGATTATTTCATTCTCCAGCAGACTAAATTTGCGTTCGGCAGGTAGTATTAACCCGTCTTTAAAAGACCGGGCCAGGGAACCGGTCAGCTCGGGATTAGCATCTTCCCTTGGCATCTCGTAAAGCCTGGCCACCGGTCACGCACCTCCCGAAGCTTGGTTGATGGCATCCCTGATGGATGTCAGGACCAGCAGAGGAATTTCATCAACTTTTTGCTCCAATCGGATGACCCGTTCTTTTAAATCCTCTATTCCGGCCTGGTCCACTTTTTTTATTTCTTCCAGTGTTGTTAGTAGCCTGCTATTTTCATTTAATACTGGTCGGACGAATTTATCCTGCAGCCCCTTTAGAATGTCGCCTAGAATATCCTGCAATTCATCGTTGTGTTCCCTTGGTTGCGCGTCAACAGACGGCATATCCATACCTCCCTTATTCTTTTATTCAGGTATCTAGGAGTCAGGAGTCAGAATTCAAAAACATGATTATTCCCTTTACTCAGTAATCCTCATTGATGAGATAAACATTTTTAATAAACAATTGTGCACCGCGGGGGGAGAGCTGTCATCTAAGAGCGTTAGCGAAGGATCTAGATTCTTCACTTCGTTCAGAATTACCACGCGTACCCGCACCACGATAAACGAATACAACTTACCGGTTGTTATTTATAATTGACAAAATTATTCACTCTGTTCAAATTAAGCTTGTCATCCTGAGCGCAGCGAAGGATCTGGTTTTAAGATTCTTCGCTGCGCTCAGAATGACAGGCTTAAAAGGTTCATCAATTCTTGTATTCATAGCAAATGACACGACGCTGTACCACTTACTGAGTAAAGGAAATAATCATGCTCAAAAATACTTTACAGACGATAAACCGCTAACTTATTCTGTCTCCTGACTTTGGAATACATATTTAAATTTTTTTCAGGGCCCGGTTAAAAGAATCCAGGAACTTGCGCATATCCCTGCTTTGTTTGGCGTCTATCGCCGTGGCAAGTTCCTGTAGCAGATCACGCTTGATTTCAGTACCGGTGCTGTTGCTCACCTCCCTGATAATTCTTCGCAGTTTATCATCCAGCGCCCTGGCATTTTCCATTGGCGTTACCTCCCGGGCTTATGATTTCTCTTTCCAGGTTTTCCAGTTCAAGGGTATATTGGGTTACGGCTGCTATCAATGACCGGGGTGGGTTGGTATCAGCCTCTTTTATGGCTCCTTGTATGTCCTTTTGGCGTTCTCTGGTCAACTGTTGTAAGGTCTCTCGAATACGCAATGCCCCTTTTTCGAGCAGAATATGGAGATTATTTCGGGCGTCGCCGGGATTGAGAGCTTTGTCTTCCAACATGCGGTCAAGGATATCCTTTAAATCCGCAGCATTAAAGCCGCTGATAGTGATATCCGACCTCGGGTACCACTTGGATTGAAACTGTTTAAGAACGGTGTTAATCTCTGTGGCCAGGTTCTGGTAAGAAGGGTAGGGCACTGTTTTACGGGACAGACCTAAAAAACCTTTCCGCACCGACTTCCTGCCGTCCCGAAAACCGAGGAAATCTGCCGGGCTGTCCAGTGACTCAATTTTCTTTTGCCAGAATGCCAGGGCTTGGGCCGTTTCCTGCAATACTTGTTCCTTATCCAGTTGGAATTGCTCGTTTTGCTCGCTACAGGAAAAGGAAGTTTTTTCTTCCAGCAGGCCTGCCAATAATGTTTTGGCCCGCCGAATAATGTTAATATAATTATCGGCGCAGCGGGACAACCAGATGCGCTTTTTCAAATCTTCAGTCAGAGAGCTTAACGCCCGACCGTCCCTACCTGTAACTGCGTCTAGTGCCGAAATCAGGTAAATCCCGACCGGGTTTGGCGCCCCTCGGGAGGGTCGTATCAGGTTGGCATGCAGGTAATTGCGAACCCGTTCTTTTTCTCGCTCATTTAAAGCATCGGCAAAGTTTACAATTATGAAAAGTTTACCGTTGTTGCTGCCGACCCGGTTAAGGGCCCCGGATATTATGTTGTAAGTGCCCAGGTCCGGCCTGGTTAGAATGTGTTTACCGTTTAGGAAAAACAAAAAACAATCTGAATCGGGCAGGTAGCGGGTAGTGATTTCCCTGTGTCGGTGATAAACCGAGTCCAGACCGGGTGTATCTAGAAAATCGGCGGTGTGTAGTATCTCAGCCGGGTACCGGATTTCTATTTCTTTCACCCGTAGAGCCTGGTGTGATCCCGCTGTTTGTTCTAAAACTTTAAGGTCAGTTTCATTGGTCAGATCAAGCTCCATACTTTCCCGGCGCGGGAAATGCACAACATAGCTATCGGCCCGCTTACTGCCGTTGAAACTGGCCAGGGGGATGCGCATAAACAGAGATTTCCATGTTTTTCTGCCCTTTTTAGAGCGGTGTTTAACCCGGGCAAAGGTTTCCTTGAGCGTTTCTATTTCCAGCTGTAGTTCATCCGGTGAGATACTTGAACTCCGGCCTTTTTTTACCTTTTCCAGCGCGGTGATCCCGGAACGCAGTTTAGAGTCGGTGAGCCAGCGTTCAAGCACTTCCAATTCGTGGCGGCAGATAATGGCGTGTTTTTTTTCCAGATAATGAGTGGGAATGGTGACCTGGTCGGCAAACTTGACCACAGCTTTTTTGCTGTCACCATATTTGAGCCGGGTGACGGTGAATGTAGTGGGCCGGTTTTCCGCCGGCAGCAAAATTTCACCCAACAGAGCATTGAAAAAAGTGGTTTTGCCGGTAGAAAATCCACCGGCGGCGGTAACCAAATAGTGTTCCTGCTTCAATTCTCCGGCTAGCGCCTGCAATAACGTTATGGTTTCAAGTTCGGATTGCAATAATGGGTCATCCGCGGCCCGATTAAGCAGGGACTTGATCCTGCCCCTCACCAAAGCGGGATCAGGGGTTGTTCCCCGGGTTACGCTGACAGCGGACACATCCGGTAAATCTTTTTCCGGTTGGATTAATTCATCTACGGAGGCGCTGATCTGTTTTGACATCAGGGGCAAGGTTTTAATCATATTGTGGTCCTGAATAACCTTTTTGGCCGTCTGGCGGGCGTCCCAGAAGTGGATTAAAAATGATTGGTCACTTTTTTCCCGTAATGAATGAGAGGTTAACCCCGGTATTTGGCTATCCAGTTCCTTGAGCCGGCGGGCGACACTGTTGAGCACCACGGTGGCTGCCCGGTCCTGGATGAATAAACGGAACCGCCGCACTGCTTCCGGGTTCATGGTGTCGGTAACATGGACTTGAATTTCCCGGGCGCAAATTTCCCTCAGTACCCGGCGGGATTCGGTAAGTGAGGTGCCGTCGTAATTGCCCAGGTTGCGGTTAATCCAAAAAGAAAGCTTTTCCGCTCCCGCTGATTCCAACAATTGGCCGATAAATTTACGGTCGGCCTCACCGGGCCCCCGCTGGTGCAGCATATAGATAATGTGATCCGCTTTGGCAAGCAGATCGGGTAGTACATCCGTGCCGTTGGCGGCGTCGAATCCGGGGGTGTCCACAAGACGCATCCTGCGCAGCAGTTCGTGGTTTAAACATACTTCCACTTCTAGAACCTGCCGGGCAAATGACTTGTTACCTTTGGGCAGTGACTTAAGCTCTGCACTGCTTAGCGCTTTAATCCGGCCGTCTACCAAACGGGCGGTAATTGAGAACAGTTTGCCGCGGCTAAAAATGACGGGGATGCTGGTGGTGGGGAGTACATCCACAGGCGATACCTGCTGCTCCAGGAGGTTATTAACCATGGTGGATTTGCCGGTGTTATATGGCCCGGCCAGAGCCACCACCGGCAGTTCCCCGGTGGGCAGGTATAAGCTTGTTAAGCGGTCGACGCGACTAAAATAGTCTTTGAATTCATTCACGTTGAAACCCTCCAGGGACTTTTCCGGGCAGTACAAAACAGAGATACGTAACTATCCGGGTGTCCTGTAGGATTATATTAGGGGCCTGTCTCCATTATGACAGGTATTTGAGGCATAGGGGCAGGCGACCATACCGCTATCGTGGCATCATCTGAAGGTTAAATAATCTATTTTAAGGACGGTTTATGTCATTTAAGAACCAAGTGAAGAATTTTAAATCTTTGCTAACGCTCAAAATTACCAGGCGTACCTGCACCACGATAAACGAATAAACTTACCGTTATTTATAATTGACAAAATTATTCACTCTGTTCAAATTAAGCCTGTCATTGTAGAGCGCAGCGAAGGATCTGGTTTAAGATTCTTCGCTGCGCTCTACAATGACAGGCTTAATGACAAGGTTCGTTACTTCGCTGTATTCATAGCAATGACAGCCCTAATTTTCAGGCTGTGTTGGTAGTTGGAGTTACTTAATTATTTGCATGGACTGAATTTCTTTTTGCACATGCTGTTCGACCATACGGAAAAAATCTGTCAGGTCATCCTCCACACGGTCGGCGGCAGCTTCAATCAGGAGCGCCACCTTGGTGGTATTTATATTGATCTGGTGCCGGGCATACATTTGGATGCGGTACTTACCGGCCAGCGATTGGGCGGTGGCCGGGTAGACTTCAATGTAGCCGGGGAATGAGGCAATACGTTTTCTTAGTTGTCCGGTGTCAACGGTGATTGCAGACAGCGCATTGGTTAGGTGGTCTATCAAATGATGATTATTGAAAGCCCGGCGCAGGACCTGGCCATAGTTATCCCAGCAGCTGATTTTCATCTCGATGCCCATTTCCACAATGTTATGCGCTTTCCATAAACCCATGCGTTCCGGAAGGTTGCAGGCTTCAATGGTCCGATCCACCAGTCCCCGTCCCTTTTCAAAGCAATACCCCAATTCATACCCGGGATATTTCTCATCACCGAAATAATCAAGTCCCTGGGGGGAAATGCCATGAGTGACGGCACCCAGGGCAAAGTCGGTGAGTTCTTCACTGTCTTGGAACATGCTGAGCAACTCAAGCCCCAGGCTGTGAGCCCTTTTATGGTCAACACCGGCGCCAACCATCATATCTGGGAAGATGCTGCCCAGGGTGATAGCGTCCGATCGGCGGCCCAGTATCTTTTCGGCAAAATAAACGTGGGTTTGCGGAAACACTGTCACTCCTCCTAAAAATGTAATCGATCGTTGCAGAGTTACTATTCAAGTTTTTTAGTATTCAAAAATGTCCCGTGAATATGCTTTCATTCCGCTTGGCTGTGTTTACAAAACCCTTCCGCAAATAGAATCGGTGGTTTTTTAACTACTGACTACTGAGTAGTTACAGAATGTGGTATTATAATATGCGGGTATACTAACTTATTGGGAGCGCTGCATGTCAAAACAGACCTTTTATCAAGCTTCTTCAATACTATTAGTTCTTTTTGTGGCCAGCCGGGTGCTGGGTTTTGTGCGGGAGCAAATTATCGCCGCATTGCTGGGCACTTCGGTACAAGCCGATGCGTTCGTGGTGGCGGCCACCATACCGTTTACCTTTTCCTTTATCATCGGTGTTTCCGCCGGAAATGCATTGCTGCCGGTGTATACCGGGCGTATAAATAGTGCAGACAGGGCTTGGCTGGCCTCCACAGTCTTTTATGTTACGTCTGCTTTTGTGGCCGTGCTAACCGGACTGGGCATGATATTCACCCCGGCAGTAATTGATATCCTAGCACCGGGTTTTACCGGCGACGCCCGGCAGTTGGCGGTGCTATGTACCAGAGTAATGCTTCCATCAATGCTTTTTTTAACCATGGGCTTTGTTGCCAAGGCCATTCTTAACTCGCACCGGGAATTTGCGACCCCGGCCTGGGCACCTGTTTGGCAAAACGTAGTATTTATTATTCTAATCATCCCGCTGGGCAATTTTCTGGGCCCGGGGCTGGCCTGGTGTACTTTGGCCGGGGCGGTGGTGTTTTACCTTTACAACTTGCCAGCCATGGGTCGGATTGGGGTGCCTCTGCGTCCGCTTTTGAATTGGCGGGACCCTGATGTGCGGCTGGTGTTGACGATGACTGTGCCTGTGGTGATGACCACCCTGGTAGCCCGTGGTTTTGTGTTTTTGGACCGCTGGTTTGGCTCGCACCTGGCCGAGGGCAGTATTGCAGCCCTGAACTTTGCCAACCGGGTGCGTGAGCTGCCTTACGGGCTATTTGTGGCCGTGGTATCCACGGTGCTTTTTCCCGCGCTGGCCTCCGCCGTAAGTCGCAATGATATGGCTGCGCTGCGTGAGAGAACGGCGATGGGGCTGCGCCTGGTTGCACTGGTTACATATCCCTGCGCGGCGCTGCTGCTGATACTGGCTGCACCGGTGGTACGGTTGTTGTTCGAACGTGGTGCCTTTGGCCCGTCAGCTACCGCCGCTACCGCGACGGCGTTGTTTTTTTATGCTGTTTCCGTAGTGGCCATGTCTGCCAACTCGGTACTCACTTACACCTTTTTAAGTCTCCGAAACGTCTTGTTACCTTTGTGGGTTGGCCTGGCCGGCCTGGCTCTTAATATTGTTCTGGACTACCAGCTGGTTGAGCGGATGGGGCATAATGGGCTGGCCTTGGGTAATACTGCGGGTTTTGCTTTTACCACCCTGTTATTTTTGTTGTTGTTGCACCACCGGGTGCCTGGTTTTCCCTGGCGCAAACAGGTGCAGGAACAGCTTAAAATCATGGCCGGCACCCTTGCTTTTGCCGCTGTTCTGTGGATGATTGCAAATGCTACCGGACTTTTTAAACCGGACCTTTCCCTGGCGGGGCAATTGTTCGGAATAACCACGGCAGTAGGGTTGGCTGGTGTCGTTTACCTGGCGATCCTGTTAATGCTAAACGTGGAAGATGTTTCTCCCATTAGAAGAAAATTTATCAAAGAATAATAAAATAGTATTGTCTAAACCATAATATTATAATATATTATTTTTCAAAAGAGATCGGTGGTGTTACTCATATTAAGTGAGCTCAATAAATACGAAGACCCCGCTAAACTGCTTAAAGCCCTTGCCCATCCCACCCGCCTGTGCATTGTGGCCGGATTGATGAACGGCCCTTGCAACGTAAATAAAATGAAGGACTGCCTGGAACTGCCCCAGTCTACGGTATCTCAACAACTGGCCATATTACGTTCCCAGGGCATTGTGGATGGGGTACGCAACGGAACTGAAGTGTACTACCGGGTTACCAACGAAAAAGCCAAACAACTGGTCAAGGTGCTGCTGGGCGAGAATCCCGCGTTATTTAAATAGACGCGGGGTTTTTATCAGTAGTTAGAATTCACTTCAGAATACTACGAGAATACGCTTTCCAGTAATATTAACATCTGCCGTATTAGAAATATCTCATTTTTACCATACCAGTAAGTCTATTTTTTTGTTGTCTTTATTCTGACTCCCGACTCCCGACTCCTGTGTAGTATTAAACTGCCTGAGCGCCTTTCCGCCAAGGTAGTTAAATTTTTTACCCTGCCAAGTACCCTCTTCTTCCATCAGGCGTTCCAGCTCGGTTTTTACCTTCCACCAACTGGTATCCCAGTTGCAAAAAAGCACTTTTCCCTGCGGTCCTTTTCCCACCAGACGCTGAATTACAATATCCGGGTCCAGGTGCTCCAGGAAAGTAATGATTCTATGCACGTAGTCCTGCAGGGAAATAATCTGAAATTCACCTCGCTGGTACATGTCGCCCAGCACAGTGCCCTGCACCACATAGAGGGAGTGCAGTTTAACGTAACGGATGCCCAAGGCCGAGAGTACCTTGGCATTTTCGATTACATCGTCCCGGTCATCCCAGGGTAAATTCAGGATCAGGTGCACGCAAATTTCAAACCGTCGGCGGTGAATCCGCTGTACAGTATCTAAAAACTCGGCCAAGGTATGTCCCCGGTTTATTTTGTTTAAAGTATGGTAATTTACCGTTTGCAATCCCAGCTCAATGTTAATGTCCAAACTTCGTTTTTTTGCTATCTCGGCCAGTAGATCCAGGTACTGCTCGCTGATACAATCAGGTCTGGTGGACACAGAGATGCCTACTATGTCCTCTCCCTCTGCTGCAGCGTTGATGTTGGCGGCAAACTGGTTCGGTGGCAGGTAAGTGTTGGTGAAAGCTTGGAAGTAGGCTATAAACTTGTCGGCGCCAAACCGGCGGCGGAAGTACTCCCTGTTTCGGCCCAGCTGTTCACGCACAGAAAGTGAATTAGACAGGGCATCAAACCCGGACCCTTCCTCGTCGCAGAATATACAACCGCCGCGCCCCAGGGTGCCGTCCCGGTTAGGACAGGTGCCAGGCAGGTTAATCGGTAACTTATAAACTTTGTGGCCGAACTTTTTGATTAAATGTTGGGAATAATTATTGTACCTGCATTTATCCATATTTTCACCGTCTGAATTTTATGTAAATATTATCACAAATAGTGGAAAAACCACAAGGGTGAATGAGTAAAGGATGCAGGCTCATTAAAATCGTAGGGCACCCCTTGCAAGTGCTCCTACAAAAATTGGGCAATGAAAAAGGTATGGACACAGTCTTTCCTTTGCATTTTTTTACCTGGAACCAGGCATATGAAACTTTTTGTCGAACACTTACGTCAAAGTATATAAATAAACAGAATGCCAGGAGATGGGTCGAAATGTCCGGTAAAAGAGTGAAGAAAAGCAAAACAACTATTCGGCTTAAGGTTGTATGGTCAATGGCCGTAATTCTGGTTCTGGTAATTAGTACCCTGGCATATTACCATTTGGTGCCCGTTGTAACAGCAGAAGCCCAAGAAGTTGTGCCCGGGATTAGCGTACAGGGAGTAGACTTATCTAACCTGGAGCGGCGTGAAGGTGTTAAACGATTGGCTGAATTGGAATCCAGGATGCGTGATACCACGGTCAACCTTTTATTAGATGGCACCGGATATGGGGTTACTCTGGGTGAACTGGGTGTTACGGTAGACCGGGATAAAACCATGGACCGCGCCCTGGCTATGGGAAACGATCTGGGGGCCTTTAAACGCTGGTATGCCGAAGTGCGGCCTGTTGACCGCTCGATGGCTCCGGTGCTCAGCTTCGACAAAGCAGTTATGCAGCATTATTTGCAAAGTCAATTCGGACCCCAGGAAAAGGGGGCCCAGGATGCTTGCCTGAAAATAAACAATGATGACCGGGTGGAAGTAGTTCCGTCACTCGAAGGGTATGCCATTGACTTAGAGTCATTAATTGAAAGCTTGGTTAATCAATCTGTTATATCCAACAGCACTAGCATTAGTGTACCAATGAAGATTACTCAACCCGAGGTAACCACCGAACAAGTGCTTGAATGGGGTGTTACCGGTCTGTTGGCCGAGTTCTCCACCCGCTTTAACCCCACCCAGGCAAACCGTAACCACAATATCGCTACAGCCGCCGGTAAAATGGACGGATTGATAGTTGGACCCGGCGAGGTATTTTCATTCAACCGGGCGGTGGGTTCCCGGGGAATTGAACAGGGATACCGAATGGCCAACGTAATTGTCGGCAATAAGTTGGAGGAAGGTCTAGGCGGTGGAGTGTGTCAGGTGTCCACCACGCTTTATAACGCTGTACTGCTGGCTGATCTGGTAGTGGAACAGCGCAGTAACCACAGTATACCGATTAGTTATGCTCCTGTGGGCAGGGATGCCGCAGTTGCTTATGATTTTCTTGATTTAAAATTTAAAAACAATCTGGATAGCCATGTGCTGATTAAAACCTTGGTCCGCAATAGTGACCTGACGGTAAAAATATATGGTGCTCCTAACCCTGATAAGAAAGTACAGCTAAGCAGCTGGATCACCAAGACTGTGGAACCGAAAACAGTTTATAAAATAGACCCCGCTGTGGAACCGGGCAACCAAAAGGTTGTGCAGCAGGGAGCCAATGGATATATTGCTGCAGCCGAGCGGTTGGTGCTGGTTAACGGTCTGGAAGTTAAAAGGGAGTTGTTGTTCGGCAGCAAGTACCAGTCAGTAGAGCACATTATTGCAGTGCATAGCCAGGCAGAAATTCCCCAAACTGAGCCCGGGGAGGGGAATCCAGTGGAGGAAAACCAGGAAGATGATGACGGCGATGTCGGTGAACCCGCCGCTGGTGAAACGGACCCCTTGCCGGATGAACTGCCGTCTGACTCTGTGCAACAGGTTTTAATCACTACTAATTAAGGCTAAAGGCCAAAAGGGGCGGACAGAGTTGTCCGCCCCTATTTTTTGACTCACGCTTGACTGGTTTAGCGCATGGGGGGCACGTAAGCGGCGGTAACACTTTGGTACATAATGTCGTCACGCTGGATGCCGGTCCAGGTAATGCCGGTAACGGTGCCCTTTTCACGTTTGGCCATATACAGCAGCAGGTCCAGCACCCGGCAGGAATACCCCCACTCGTTGTCGTACCAGGCCAGCACCTTAATCAGGTTGCCGTCCATCACCATGGTAGACAGGCTATCTACTATAGACGAGTGTGGGTCTCCATAATAGTCTTTGGATACCAGTGGGGCCTCGCTGTAGGCCATGATGCCTTTTAATTCGCCGGCGGCGGCAGTACGCAGCGCTTCGTTGACTTTTTCTGCCGAGGTGGGTTTTTCCACTACACACACCAGGTCAACTACCGAGACGTTGGGTGTGGGTACCCGTAGGGCCAGCCCGTTTAGCTTGCCCTCCAGTTCGGGGAGCACCAGTCCCACAGCCTTGGCGGCACCGGTGGTGGTGGGTATTATAGACACTCCGGCAGCTCTGGCCCGGCGCAGGTCCTTATGAGGCAAATCCAAAATCTGCTGGTCGTTAGTATAGGAGTGTGCTGTGGTCATCATACCGTGCTTGATATTAAACTGTTGATGCAGCACTTTTACCACCGGAGCTAGGCAATTGGTGGTGCAGGAAGCATTGGATACAATATTGTGTCTGCCCGGGTCATAGGTTTCTTGATTGACGCCCATTACTATAGTAGCATCCACGTTTTTGCCCGGGGCACTGATGACGACCTTGCGGGCCCCGGCCCGCAGGTGCGCAGAAGCTTCATCGCCTTTGGTGAACCTCCCGGTGGACTCAATTACCATGCTCGCTCCCAAATCACCCCATGGCAAGGATGAAGGTTCACGCTCGGAAAACACTTGCACTTTTTTACCGTTTACAGTAAAACCACCCTCTTCGGCCCTGATATCAGCATTAAGAACGCCATGTACCGAATCGTATTTTAAAAGATGCGCCAGTGTTTTGGCGTCGGTCAGGTCATTGACCGCTACCACTTCAACTTCCTGGTTGTCATGCGCGGCCCGAAAAACGTTGCGCCCAATGCGTCCAAAACCATTAATGCCAATTTTAACAGTCATCTTAAAGGCAACCCCTTTCCATGTCAAACAGCGGTTAAGTAGGTCTTTGATCTAGTTTTGGCCGCTGCCGTTCCAGGTATGACTGTCAAAATATGATTTTTTAAACGGGCAATACCACGATATCCTAATCTTGGACCACATGTTCTCCGGGTGCTTTAATAATCATCATGCTCATTAAACAGAAAATTGGTTTACGATTTGGAACTGGTTTATGTGTTACAATGATATTTATTGGGTGGTTTGGTATCGAACAGGTTGACTTAAAGCAAGATTGGATTATAATAATTAGGTGATTTTTAATTTACAATCAAAGGAGAGTAACGCAAATGGAGAACGGTGAATTAAACAGAGACTCTAAATATATGCTAGCGGCTTTAATTGAAATTTATCGCGGTATGAACGTCTATTTACCTGTATTTGACCCGCAAATGGAAAGAGACATATTACTTGATTTATTTTCAGCGGCCATAAGTTTTGCCCGTTTTGATGAATCTCGTCATGTGCTCAGTGAAGAGATTAACCATAACTTAAACCAGGGTTCATCAGTTAAAGAGCAGGTGGAGTTAACCAGGACCCAATCACCGGATGTATTGAACGCTAAAATGGTGGCAGCTGCCCACCTGATTAAGATTATGGACGGTAATAAAACAAACTTTTCCTAGCCTAAAAGTCTTGGTGAGCGATAACACCAAACCTCACCGAAACTTAGTTTTTCAGGGGGAACTAACCTGGGGAAAAATATACTTTTGGCTGGGTGATATCTTTATTATAGGGGAAAAGTGTGTTATAATTAAGCCAATGAAAC
The DNA here is from genome assembly GCA_016841675.1 of Desulfotomaculum sp. Classification (GTDB taxonomy): domain Bacteria; phylum Bacillota; class Desulfotomaculia; order Desulfotomaculales; family Desulfallaceae; genus BRH-c8a. Next base: position 6,064 of record JAENYQ010000060.1, on the reverse strand, counting down.
ATATTATTGCTCAACTTAATATTAATATAACATAATGTTTATTGTATTTTAACCACAAGCGCTGTGCGTTGAGGTATAATGGGTGTAATAGAAGAAGGAGGTGCAGCAGATGGCTGCCGCGAATAGAAATCAGGTTTGCGACCAGTGCAGCAAATGCATTTATCATTGGGCTAACGGGTGTCCTGGATTATCGCGGTTTAACACTGAAAAATGTAAAAACATGAGCACTTAGTACAACCCCTACCGATATAAGTAGGGGTTATTTATTGGGTGAAACGATGGGCACTCTTAAAAAGGGGACAGGCTGCTTTTTTCGGTTTTTGAAAAAAATGTCTGTCCCCTTTTTTATATATTGTTAGTTGGACCCCGGATTTAAATGTTTAGCCAGGAGGCCCGGCCGTGCAGGGCCAGGTAAGTGATCACGTACATGGCATGGGACCACTTTAGAGGCACTACCCAGGCCGGTCCGCCACTTTCTTTATGTATCTGCTCAGGGAGTAGCAAATTATGGTTGGTATGGTTTAAGCACCAGGACAGTAGTTCCCCGGTGCGCTTGCGGTTGCCCTCCCGAAAATAATGCAATGCCAGCCAGAGAGTGCTAATAATCCAGGGATTGCCCCCGGCATAGTTGTCGCCTTCGTAACGGTGTAATCCGCCCACCCGGTGGTTCCACAGGGTAGATTCAATGACGTTGGCAGTGGCAAGAAGCTTTTCATCACCAGGAGGAATTACGTTGAAAGGAAATCCTAGGGCCATTAGGGAACTGTCAATGTTGTTGTCGGCAGCGTTCCAGAAGGTGATGTACAGTCCCAGGGGGTCTTTCTCTTCCCAGGTCTTGAAACCGTTATCGCGCAGGTAATTAAATTCGCACTCATCAATACGCTTACCGATACCCCTGTAAAAACAGTTCAATTCAGGGCTCCACTGCAGGTTAAAGATAGCCTGGCGCATATTATCGGCGGCTTTGGCCCACTGCCCGGCCAGTTGGGGTGCCCTCATATCATGGGCTATTGCAGACGCCGCCTGTAGACCGGCATAAACCGCAGCAGCGGAATAAGTCCCCTGGGACAGGCGTTCCTCCCAGGGATCTATACTGGGCAGGGGCAGGTTGTTGTCAGCCAGGTTGGCCATCAGGTAAGCAGCGGCTTTTTGGACAACCGGCCACACCCGAGCGGCAAAATTTACATCGCCGCACAGTCGGTGGTGGTGCAGGAATCCCCATAGGATGCTGCCGGTTTGGTCAATTTGTTTGCCCCAAGTAGGTGCCCATGATCCATCCATAAAATAACGCTGCTGCCAATCTCCCTGAGGATTTTGGACAGACGCCGCAAACAGGTAAAATTTTTCCGCTTCTTCCTGGTAACCGGCTTCATCCAGCGCTACAGCCGAGTACAGTGCGTCCCGCAACCAACAGTAACCGTACCCCCCGCTGGCCTGGTAATAGGGGTCAAATTCGGGCGCGGCAATAAAAGCACCGCTGTCGTCCTGCAGCAGCTTTATAGTAATCAGTGAACGGTGGTAGAGTTTTTCCAGACGGATGTCTTCCTCAGGGGCCGAATCAGGTTGATATCGGCTTTCCACCCAGCCCTGCCAGTGTTTTTGTGTTTTTTCCATATGTTGTCCCGGTGTCTGGTTCTTTAAGGACCGTACTGCTTCCAGCACACTTTCACCACTGTTACCTGCGGCAATATAAGTTGTCACATGTAAAAATTCACCGGGGTTTAAGGGAGCGGTTTTCCAGCCCAAACCTCCAGCGCTGCGCCCCAGGTTGATTTGGTTGCCCCAGAACATTCCCTGGGTTGCACAATCTATAGGATCCGAAGGGGTATTAATGCGACCGCAGTGGTAACCGTAGGGTTCCATAGCCTCCAGTGCGCCTACTGCCAGGTAGATACCCCGACGGTACTGGACGGCGGAAAAAGAGTCAAAATCGATGAACATGGAATCATACAGGTCCGACTCAGCAGGCCGGAAGGCGAAATAATGGATGAAAGCGGGATAAAGTATATCTCCACTGGTATTTTTAATGCGGTAGCGGTTGACCATTATGTCTGCGTTCGGCAATACAAAGGCCCAGTGTTCTACACCAAACTGGTGATTATCGTCCCGGTAAATGGTGTGAATTGTACTGCTGGAGGGAAGGTAATGTTGTTCGGTTTGCCAGTTATCATTATGCAGCCACTGGGTTTGCACATTGCCGTTGTTGCTGCGCGGCACTATTCCGGCATAAAACTTACCCATGTGCTGGCCGTAATCGATATGAGGCCAAAAAAGTTTAGTTAGCAGTCCTTGCGGGGACATGCAGGCCAGCATGCGGCCATTACCGGTTACGGCTGCGGTTTGCAACACTGGATGGAGTTCGCTCAAAGTAAAAACCTCCGATAAAATTACGGGATTTGATCCAAATTATACATTAACTTAACCATTATAACCAAGGTGTAATTAGTTTGTTTAAAAAACAGCACATCAGCACGCAACAAATCAGGCTGTTAACCGGTATAAATGGGTGACCAGGGGATAAACTACAGGCAAAATATACAGTTGGAGGAATAATTATGTCCAGAGACATATGTATTGTGGGGATCCTGGTAGAAGAGAGGGCCTGTTATGCGCCGGAGGTGCAACAAGTTATCACCAAGTATGGCTCGCAAGTGCTAAGCCGTTCTGGTATTCCGGACCCATCCAAAAGCAGGGGGATTATCACCCTGACTATGGAAGCTCATGACAATGAGGCTGAAGCGTTGGTGGAGGATCTGGAACGGGTGGACGGGGTAACCGCCAAAGCCATGTGCCTGGTGGAAGCACTGGATTAAAGGGTCCTTCGTACAGTATTACAGGGTCATTACCAGGGCCTGTTCGCTGCGCTGTAGCGGGCAAATATTTCGCTTGAAAACTGACCGCTACGGAAACCAGTGCACGTAATGTTATGGCAATGTTCACTACTTCAATAACTCTGATATAGGCTTAACCAGCGCCTCGATAGCTTTGGTCGGGTTGGGCAGTGTTATGCCCAACACTTGCGGGATGCTCAGAGCCATGCCGATGGATAGGTACAGGGAAAAAGCCGCCAGTTCCCGCCACATTTTTTTCTTGATTAATCCTGGCGCCTCAAACAGGACAATCCCAATGAATGCCATGATTAACAAAACGATCACGTATCTCATCCTCGCTTTTCTATTCTTCCGGGGTGCTGGCCCGTGTGGTTAACAGGCCAATCTCCCGCACGTGCGCTTCCACGGCAATATTAACATCCGCCCGGGAGAATTCCTCGTCCCACCGGTTTTTCAATTCCCGCCATTCCTTTTTGTACTTCCGGTGGAAAGCGTCCCCAAAGCCGAAAATGTCAACACCGTATTCCCGCTGGGCTTTCTCCAGGGCCTCGGCGGCCCTCGCTTTGATTTCCCCGGCCATGGCGCTTTCCAGGGCTTTAATCTTCTCGGGTTTGGCTAAATCCTCGCGGCTTTGCTGTTCCACCATGTCCCCTTCCACATTGATCATTACGTTAAACCAGAGGTTCTCTCCGTCATATTCCGGCACAATTTTGGTACTGCTCCGCCTGATCTTGATGGATACCTCTTTCTCCGGTTCGCCCGGGCTGGGCACGGTGACCGCACCCTTCTTTACCTCACCCTTCAGCCAGAGCAACCCCCTGGTTTCGTGCTCGTCCAGCCACTTGATCAGCTTATCCTCTTTAAATACGGCGACGCCGGAGAGCTTAACTTCTTTCTCGACCGGGGGATTCTCCTGCCCCGGCCCATGGGCTTTCCCTGTTTCTTTTACTTCCACCCCGGTAACCACCGGCTGCACCCCTTTACTGGCCAGCATTTCGGCAAATTCCCTGGACTGCACGGCATAACTGGTTTCCATCCTGGTTAAAAAACCCGCGGCCTGGGCCGAGGTTTTGGCCAGCTCCGAATGGGTTTCCAGGATATCTTTCGCCTCTCCTCTGGTCACCATGAACCACATGGTTTCCCGGGGTCCCCGGGAGCGGTGAAAGAAGTTGGTAACCATACCGGTTCCTTTTTTGGCCATTTCTTCCCCGAGCACCAGGATAACGCTGTGGCCCCAGTAGATATCGCGGGGGACCTTCATGGCCAGGTATCTCTCGGCTTCCTCAATGGTTTTGCCCTCCGCCCAGACCACCCAGGCCGGGGGCTCCTTGCCCCCGGCGCCCGCCTCCCCTCCGGCGCCAAAGTCGCCGGGCTTGGCGATCTGTACGGTCAGCCGGATCCGGTCGTCCGCCGTCCAGTCAACCCCCGTGCCCATAATAATAGCCACCTCGGTTATTTCCCTGCGGCTCCAACAGCCTCCCAGGAGGCCGATTAAAAAAAACAGCAGCAACAGGATGGCGATTTTTTTTCTCAATTACTTTTCCCTCCCTTCCCCCTGACCAGGGCAACGATCAGCAACAGCAACGGAATCCCCACCTCAAAGACGATCAGGAGAAAGGGCACTTCGACATGGGGAATATAATGTAGCACTTCTACGATATTCTCGCCATGAAGAAGGATGGAGAGGGCTACCAAGATCACTCCCACCGGCAACACTAGGGGGCGGTAATCCCTGAGACCAAGACACTGGGCGCTGCCCAAAACGACCGCGTAGTAGAACACTCCCACTTTGACGATGCCCCCGAGCACCCATGCCATTATTACAATGAACTCCAGCCGTTCCAGAAAATTGGCGATGGAGACCACCCGGGTCGCGTTAAAAGTGGGGAAAATCCAGTGCCCCGTTAGGTTGGGGCCAAAAATAAGTAATGCCTCCATTATGCTGGCCGTTAAAAAAAAGCCGGTTATTAGAATGGACAAGACGGCGACCCGGTGGGCTTCCTTCGGCTTGCTCAAGTAAGGGATAATCATGGCCAGGGTGACGATCTCCCCCAGCCACATGGTAGGCGTGACGGCGCTTTTAACAATGGGGGCCAGGCCGGCATCGAAAACTGGTAGCAACCTGTCCAGTTTCATATCCAAGGTAGACAAAAGGAAAACGATAACCAATAATCCCGTGACGGGTATGAATAGCTGGTTGAAGCGGCATAAAACCTCTAGGCCGTTGCGGACCGCATAACCCGCCACGGCAGTTACCACGATGAGAAAAACAATAATCGGGGTCGCGGGCATCACGGCCGTAACCAGAAAGACCCCGAACTCCCTGACCACTCCGGAACCTATATACAGAAAAAACAACCATATGTACAGGAAGCCGACCATTTTCCCCAGCGCTTTACCTAAAATTTCCTCAGAAAATTCAAACAGGGTCTGGCCCGGGAAACGAAGGCTCAAACTCACCACCAGCCGGGCAATTAACAGCCCCGCCAAAGTGGCCACCATGACCGAAAGCCAGGCGTCCTGCCGGGCGGTTTTGACGGTAACGGCGGGAATGGTAAGGATGGCCGTGGGTAAAATCATGCTGATCATCAATAATACGGCCTGCTTGCTGTCGATTTTGCCCTTTTCCGGCATATAACCCTCTCCTTTAACCCTTCCGCCCGGTTGGCGGCGGGGACGGTTTCAGCCCCTGTTCATGCCGCTTTTGATTCTGTCTAGCGATTAGCCGGGGGCGGGAAAACATGGCCCACCAGGGCGCCCGGAAGATCGTGTCTTTCAGGTCAACGCCGGTGGTGGGGGCCATCGGGGATAAGTAGGGAACCCCAAAGGAGCGCAGCGTGCACAGGTGGATCCCGATGACGGCTAGCCCGCTGATCAGCCCGAACAGGCCTAGGGAGGCCGACATAATTATCAGCATGAACCTCAGCAGGCGGAAAGAAAAACTGGCGCTGTATGAAATAACAAAGGAAGCAATGCCGGTGGTGGCCACTACAATGACGGTGGAAGCTGCCACTAGGCCCGCCCGCACGGCAGCCTCCCCGATAACCAGGGCGCCCACGATGCTTACCGCCTGGCCAATGGGCCGCGGCAGGCGGATCCCGGCTTCCCGCAAGAGCTCAAAGGTTATTTCCATGATCAGCACCTCAATAAGGGCCGGGTACGGGACCACTTCATGCTGTGCGGCGATACTCAGCAGGAGGGCGGTGGGAAGCAGCTCATGGTGAAAGCTGATT
>JAENYQ010000059.1 GCA_016841675.1 Desulfotomaculum sp. | reverse complement strand
CCTGACTTTTACAGTTAGCATAGCATAAGAATCAGAACGATTGGAATATTATCCTTAAAAAATGCGGATTTCCGCATTTTTTTATATGTTTTTATTGATGTTATGCGACAGATATGCGACAATATTCATGAGGTGATGCTCCATGATAAGAAAAGACACTAAGAAGCGAGGCAGCGTTATGAAGACGCATGTACGTGTTGTTGAAGGGTATCGCCCTGGGCCGGGGATGCCCACCAAACAGCGAACCATCCGAAGTTTTGGTTATCTCGAAGACCAAGAAGATCCCGAGGCCTTCATGGCGATGGTGGAGGAGTTCAATGCGAACTTCAAGCAAGATGTTCCCTTACGCATCGAAGTTGCGTCCAATGCGCTGATGTATAGCGAGGAAAATCGGCGGCAGAACTACGGATATAAATTTCTTGAGGCCATCTATAACCTGCTCGAAATCGATTTGTTCATCAAGGGCTATGAAAAGTCGCATAGGTTCCGGGGAGAGTATTCACCCGGTGATATTTTTAAATTCTTGGTGCTGTTAAGAATCCTCCGCCCGGATTCGAAGCGCGCCTCTTGCCAGATGAAGGACGGCTTCTATGGGATGCGCACGGATTTCACGCTGCCGGATGTCTACAGGTCGCTTGACCACTTCGCGGATTTTGAGGTGGAGCTACAGCGGCATTTGAATGAGCGTGTCAAGGAGACGATCGGTCGAGACCTTTCCTACGCATTCTATGACGTGACCAACTATTTCTTCGAGATAGACTTCCCCAATGGCGAGGACGACCTACGGAAAAAGGGTGTGTCGAAAGAGCACCGTACCGACCCGATCGTCGCGATGGGTCTTTTCATGGATTCGAACGGGCTTCCGGTCAGTATGTCGATTTTCCCCGGCAACACGAGTGATTCCCTCACGCTTCAGCCAACTATGAAGGACATCAAGGAATCGTACGGGATGGGCAGGCTGGTCGTGGTCGCCGACAAGGGGCTCAATTCGTCGAAGAACATCGACGTGATCGTGAACAATGGCGACGGCTTCGTCTTCTCACAGATACTAAAAGGGAAAAAAGGGCAACGCTACAATGAAAAGCTGTTTGATAAAAGCGGGTGGACATCGAACGAGGGTGGCACATACAGATACAAGCTGTTCACGGAAGAATACGTGGGGAAGGACAAGGACGGGAAAAAAGAAATACGGACAAGGAAAGTTCTTCTGTATTGGAGTAAGGCCCAAGCCGGCATGACGAGGCGCAAGCGGGAAGAAAAGCTTGAAAAGGCCGCACGCTCCGTCAAGAACAATGCCTATAGCATCAAAAAAGGCGTCGACGAATATACAAAAGAAAATATCGTTGACAAGGAAACCGGGGAGATCTTGGAAAACACGAAAAAGCTGCGCAGCGTGGATTTGGAAAAGGCGGAGAAAGACGCGATGTATGACGGCTATTTTTGCATCATCACCAGCGAACTTGACTATGATGAGCGGAAAATGCGCCAGGTGTACGGCGGCCTTTGGCGGATAGAGCAGTCGTTTAGGATTATGAAAACGGACCTTTATGCCAGACCCGTGTTCGTCAGTAAGAATGAGCATATCCGTGCGCATTTCCTGATCTGCTTCGTCGCGCTCCTCATCATCCGAATCATTCAGCATCGTATGGGGGAAAAGGCGCTGTCAGCCGAGCGTATCGCAAGAGCGCTGGGTGTCGCGACATGTCAGGTTTTGAAGGGCGGCATCATCCACCTCGATGATGTCGGCGGTGCGATCGCATTCCAAAAGATCCGTGACAAGAAAGGCAAACTTGTGGATACGCTGGAATTTTCGGACGAAGATGAAATCGCGCTGGACTACAAGCTAATCCAGGATGCGTTCGGCACCGATTGCTACAACATCTATTTTCGGCAGGAGGTGTTTAACAAGTTCCTGAAGAAGATATCCCTGTAGCATAACAAAATTCATATACGATCCAAACGCGAAAAAGCCCACTTTACAACGACTATGGGCTTTTCACCTTTTTTAAACTGTAAAAGTCAGGGTAAACAAATTAATAAAAATTGTTGCAGCAGTTTGTGTAATATGTCTTGTAGCTGCTATTTCTATTGGAAAAATAACAGATAATACATACTCATACAAATATTATAAATTAAAACAACTAAATGCTTATGATGAAAAAGGATATACTCAGCTAATTAGTTCAATTGTAAATAATGATAACGAAACCGCAAAAACTCTTATCGAAAAAGGAGTTGATTTAAACAAAGGTACCTTAAATGAGAACAATACACCATTAATGGAAGCGTCACTATTAGGTAATTTTGAGATTGCTAAGACGCTAATAGAACATGGTGCTGATATAAATCTTAAAAACAATAAGGGTAGTACAGCACTTATTATGGCTGTAGAAAAAGAACAATATGAAATAGCCAAGTTATTAGTGGAACACAAGGCCGATTTAAATGTATTGGTTCTTGATGAAGCTACCGGTCAAAAAAAATCTGCATTAATAATTGCAGCAGAAAAGGGTAATGTTGATATTGCCAAACTATTAATAGAACATGGGGCTACTAATGTGGGTGATGGTAATTATACTGCATTAATGGCAGCAACTAAATTTGGTCACGATGAGATTATAAAGTTACTAAATTCAGTTGCACAAGAGGCAAGAGTAAACTCTTCTAAAGCACTTTTAAGACAGCATCCTGGCGTAAAAATTCTGAAACAGATGGAGTACTCTGATATAAATTTATTTGCTTATAAGGAACCCTTAGATTTTGCCCCTATTTCAATTTCAGCATTCCAAAAAATGGCTGATGGTTATATTGAAATAGGGAGTATAACAACAGCCATGGACTTCCTTAATGAATTATATTTTAAAGATATAAATAAAAATGGTGTACAAGATGTTATTGTTAAGGGATCTTCAGGAGCCCACCTGGTAAGACTTCTAATATTCAAATATGATAATGGAAGATTTATGGAAGTATTAAACAAATCTGGTTCAGGTGGGATTTCCTTTTCCGATGAAGATGGTGATGGAATTGAAGAAATAGTAGTTGGTGTAAGAAATTATGATGATGCACAAACATCAAACATCACAACGCTTAAATGGAACGGTAGCGCATACGAAGAGGTGGCAAGTAAAACTATTTACACTTTTAACAATGGTGATAACGTTGAAAAAAAAGTACAAGTGCTTACTGCAAGTGATGCGATTGAGATTATATGCAAATTAGGAGTAATAAATAAAAATTATGAGCAATTAAATTTACTTGATAAAAATTATTTGGCTCCTGCTTCTGATTTAATACCTAATATGGATAATTATTACATATTTGAAAAGTATAATACAAGAGACGATTATGGATGTGATTATTTGTTTTGTGTTAATAAATATACTGGTAAGGTTTATAATTGGTGGCCTGATGGGAGTAATAAATTACTCAATTAGGTAAAAATCTTGAAACTTAAGATAAAGCTTTTTAATCTTTCGTTGCTTGGCTGCTTCGCCGGTATTAAGGTAAATTTTCAAAAACTTATTTTGGAATGCGTTGGACAATAATGAAATTACGTACACTATTATAAAAGGAAAGAAAAAACTGAAGGACAAGCTTTCAGGGTTTATGTTATAGGGGGATAGGCATTGGCATCGATACTAGGCTTCATGAAATAATAAAAGTGAAGCTTAAGACTGAAGGGCTTAGACTTTACAGTTAATCTGTTGATAGAGAAATAATAAGTAAATGCATAATTTGGATGTCTATAAATCTGCTTTATAAACGGCAATATAAGATTATTTCTATGAATTGATATAAAAGGATTTTATTAAGGGGTGGATATTAATGACTTCGTACCTAACACCCGTAACTAAGCGATACCAATAAAATTCATAACTAATAAAACTTAACTTTTTCTACCCCTATCAGCGTTGAACTAGGTTTAAATGTGCAGAATTAGACCGTTTGCTCTGTTTATTCTGAATATTAGTAAAACAAGATACGTTCACACATTCTATTGGATTGATTGGGGGAGTTTGCTTTGGGTATTGATACTTACAGACCTAGATTTATATCTAGTGCTCCACGGGGCAGGAACTATATCCCAAAGAGATTAAGATTTGAGATATACGAGCGGGATCATAATACCTGTCAGTACTGCCATAGAACATTTCCTACTGAAAAACTTTCTATTGAGCACGTCATTCCCGTAAGTAAAGGTGGAATTGACGACGTAATAAACTATATTACTGTCTGCCGTTCGTGCAATTCTTCTAAAAAGGATAAGTCTTTAATGGAATTTATTAAGAATAAATGGAACATTCAAATTTCGGAACTTCCTATACATGGGGATATTATTATGGATACCCCAGAACTTGACATAGAATATAGACGTGTGCGGCAATTAGTTTACTATAAAATGAGAAAAAATGATTCCCTTAAAGGAGGAAGCGCTTTAAAGAAGTTAGAGAAAACATTTCGCCTACATCTTTGGAAGACGGAATACGGGGAGATCTTATCGAAACGTTACCGCGAAACGAACTTCCCGGTCAAGTTAGAGCATCGATTCCCCTTGTTGAGTATATAGTTCCAGATACACGAAAACCAGTACACAGACTACTCGTTGAATTTTGCAAATCAGCACCTACAAGAGCATTAATTGACGATATGATTCGATTATTATCGAATTCAAAGAGTCAGATATCAGATCAAGTTATTAAAGCAGTTATTTATGGTAAGCACGATAGTGCTACATTAAAGAGGATTGATCAAGCATTTAAAAGGGCAGGGTTGGTACGTAGAGACCTGAATATGTTTAATATCCCACCAGGACTAAAAGACGTTCCATTTGCTGAAAGAGATTTACTACATGTGAAGGTAATTGGCGAGAAGGGTAAATGTGGTATTGCAAAGTATGACGACTTTGAAATCCACATTCCGGGAGTGAAGGTTGGAGAAGAGTTAGAAGTTATCATTACTAGATGCTACCCAACATATGCAGATGCAAGTATTGCAGCACCTCCGTCCATTGAAAATGACTAAGTCTTTTAGGAAATTATTGGCCACTTTAAATGTATCTAAAAAGAACAAAAGTTACCTTGTGCTATAACCTTGGCCCAAACCACCACTGCCGCCTTCGCCTATACTATCTCCTCTGTAGAAAAACACAGAGATTATCAAGAGAGGTTAACGTTTTACCCCGTCATTATGATGGCAGATTACTTCAGCCTTAGAACCATCACGGGGAATTGCTCCATGTTTCTTGATGTAATGGGCAATTATAATTTAGTGTCAACGGCCTTAACTATGTTCGTGGCCAGGTAAATTGTTTTGTATTATCTGATTAGTTCGATATATACGGATATAGCCATTGTTTTGTTTGGCATATTACGGTCAATTATGAAATTATTTTTGCTATAATAGAGGTGGAGAAAAATCTCGAACTGAAGGAAAAACTTTCAGTTTTTTTATTATAGGATTACATGCCTGGGGGTTCAAAATGGCCAAAAAACGTAATCAATATTATATCAAGCAATACAATTTTGACCACGTTACCGAGCAAGATGGCATGTTAGACTTGCCAGCGAATTCGGCCAAAGAGTATCAGAACGGCGAGAACATCCTTTATGTTTCATTGTACCGCATGTTAAATAAGCATTACGATAGCGGCGAAAACGCTAGGAATACATTAGACGAGATATTTATTTTAAAGGCTTCAAATATTTCACCTAAGGCTGACGAGCAAGTTGAACAATATAAGAAAATTATGCGCGAAGGCGTTTATATAGATGGTATTAAATTTGTCCGCTTTGGAAAATCCAGCAGTATGGCGATGAATCAACGTACCTTGTTTATCCGGGGAGACCTGCATGACTGCTTGAAAGAAATAATTATCCTTGGAAAAAAACCGGCAGAAACAATTATCTCGAAATATGAAACAGCTATTGGGCTTACGTTAAGCAGCGTAAATATTCTTCCGGGGCTTCCCAATATTTGTATAGTCAAAGACTTGGTGAAAAATTTAATTGATGATGTAAAGGTTGCAGAAAAGTATATATTGAGAGAAGAAGATAAGCCTGCCTACGATGCATACCAAGAAACAATAGCAGTAGAAAAAAACAGAAGGGAAGCATATCAAAAGAAGTGGGATGAGCTAAAACCAATTTTAAATGACACCTATCTAGGTAAGTTTCCTCGTTATGTCGGAAATGAAGCAAAATCCAAAAGCGCATGGGAACGGGAGAATCGTAGAGTACAGGTAGGACAATTGAATCAACCCACAGGATGGAAATTACTCCCCCAGGAAAATAAACGGTACCCAGTTTACAGTGAAGATCAAACGGAAGAGATTCCGGAAATTATTAACAAATTTAGTGTAGGCTATGAGGTTAAAATTCTTGAAGATCATAAGAATGACATTGTGCCATTTGACGGCCAAGGACTAATGAGTTTTGAATATGCCCAAAGAATATCACAACAATTGGAACTGTCTTATGTCAGTAATGCTTTCCAAATTCGGATGCCGTATATTAAGGGGCTAATGATTCGTTTTGATTTAAAGAAATGGTTCAGTGAGCATGGAATTACACATATCCGTGATTTATGGGACAATATGGTTGATCTGACAGACATTGATATAGTCATGACAGAAAGCTGTTTCAAGGCAAAATTGGATGGAAAGGATTGCTGGCTATTTGACAGTCTTAATGAATACAGCTCACTAGTAAAGCAATACGGTCATGAATATATAGGCATTGCAAATTACGCTAAAGCGGCAAATATGTCGGCAATTTATACTCCTCTTACTTATCAATTTATTAATTCCCTTGCGTTAGATACAAAGCAACTAAAAGATTTTGCTAGACCCATCGCAAAATTCTATAGTGATATTCTAAATCGAGGAGATGCCGCAGCGGTTAAAGCGTTTCTCCATATGATTCAGGATCGGGAAGATTATGAAGAAAACTTGGTCAGCAACATTCACAAAGCCATTGATATTAATGAGCGAATGATATTTGACCCCAGGGTGCAGACATATATCAGAAGGCAGATTATGAGAACCTATATTGAGCTTGCGATGGGACGGATACCGGTAAAAGGGAATTATCAATTTATCACCGGGGATTGTATTGCCTTAGCCGAGTGGATTACATACAGCAATCAATCAGAAAAAAAAGGATTTTTAGAAGCCAACCAGTTTTTCTGTAAGGGGAAAGTTGGGACTTATGTAATGATGCGAAATCCCTTGACAAGTTGGCATGAGGTTAAAAAAGCCAGTTTAGTGGATAGTGATAATTCGTATGTTCAGCATTTGGATAACGTGATTCAGTTTAGCTGCGGGAAAGATTTAACGATGGCACAACTGGGTGGCTGTGATTTTGATGGAGATAAAGTCATTTTGGTCGATAATGAAATCATTCTGAATGCAGTGATCGAGGATTATGTCATTGTCAATGAAGGCGATAAAACAACTGCACAGGCCAAAACCTATACAATAGACAATATAATTGAATTTGAAATAAAGAATCTATCCAATGATACCGCCTTGGTGACAAATATTAACACCTATTTTCAATCGCTGGCCTTGGAGCAGGGAGATTTAAAAAGCCGGGAATTAGAAATTACTACTTGCAAGCAATTACAGGCAGAGTTTATTGATTCAATCAAAAAAGGGACAGAACCTAAGATTCCTGATGTTCTATTAGAGTCCTCAAATAAAAAACCGTACTTCCAGAAGTTTATTTATGGTGGCCATGAATCACAATATAGAAAAATTTACAGCCCATTAAATAATATGGCGATAAAGATGGATGAGTGGCTGGAGAAAAAACGTAAAGCACCTAAAAGTCTCTTTGAAGTAGAATACCTTGATACGAGTACGCTTGCTTTGATAACAGATATGAACCAGGTGGATCAGAAAGCGTTTTTTAACTTAGCCAAAGAAATGGCACCCATCTATAATGCGTATTCTAAAATAAAAGGTGATATCTGGAAGGAAGAAAAAAAGATAAATACACGTCATATGAATGATGACGATAAAGTAGAACTGGAAAGAATTAATAAGTTATATAAAGAACTGTACGAGGATACCAGGAAGAAATGCCTGGAGGTTTGCGATAACGAGAGTATACTGGCCACTGTATGTGCCTATATTGAATATGATTTTAGCAAAACGAGTTCACTAAATAGTGAATTGGTCAGCCGGACAAAGTCTTATATCTTTCCTTGGATTGTAGCCCCGGAAGGTATTATGGAAAATTTAAAAGCACATGAGGATAAAATCAAGGTTGATGTGCGGGAGGTGCCACCCCTTAACCGCAGGAATAAAGAGTATAAAGGAATTTTAACCGTGAAGAATGGTATGGCTTCCACTGAAGATGTTCAATTTAAGACGGAATTGGCATATGGAAGATATCGTGTTTTTAATCAATTAGGATACCACTTTGTTGATTATGATCAGGAAAGGGAAACGAATATTGATGTTCCGATGAGTACACCAATTACAATTAATGAAAAAGATACTGAACTTAAGAAGTTAACACATTATAAATGCCGATTAGCTGGTAATATACAGGATGGTAATGTGGTGGCTGAGAAAATCAATGGGCAAGTGGTTACGATTGAGACGAACGGAAATTATCTAGGCGTATACTTGGATGGGGAATATATTTGTGGTATTCGGCAAGAGGAGTATGTTAACTTATCTGAAGAGGTTTTCATGAAAAATTATATTGGACAAGCATTTAAGGTTCAGGTTAAAAAAATCAATAAACGAAGTTTATCGGTTGTACTTGATATGATTTAATCCTATTCATTATGAAGGGGGCTACCGCCCCCTGTGGTGGATGTATTGAGGTTAGTGTTAATATTTTCACTATTTTAATGAAGATGGAGGTCTGAATATATGGATAATAAAACCATAGTAATTACTCAAGAAAGAATGGCTGGATGGCTTATGTTTAATCGATTTCATAAGTTGGGTGAAAGGCTGGATCTGAAGGATACCAGAAGGAAAATTTATATTTTTAAGGATACCCCTAAATTAAGGGAAACTATGAGTAATTACAATAGGTATAAAGATTTCCCTGGCTTTAAGGGGGAACAGGATTAATGGCTGAAGTAGATAGGGTAAATGTTATTGAAGAAATGCTTGGTTATCTTTCAGGTGAGCATAGAGAAAATATAAGTCAAGAAGCATTTACAGATATTGCAAATGTATTCTTGGACTTTACGGAAGAATACAAAGAACAATTTGATCAATTTATTAGGTCTAAAAAGAATGAGCTGGATGAAGCTGAAGAAATTAAGGATAAAGTAAAATGGGTATGCAATGCCAGCATGGGTCACGGTAAAACAACAGTTTTAATATGCTGGTTAAAATGGCTGGTATCAGAGAGCAGAGAAAAATCAAGGATACCTGTATTATTAGTAATTCGCGAAAGAAAAATGGCTGAAGATATACGTGATGAGTTGAAGGCCTATGATGAAAAATGCGTTGTCTTGCTGAGTAGCGAAAATAAACAGGAAGTTGAAGAATATATTCAATATCACCAAATTGTGATTATTACACATGCACGGTTGGACAACTTAGCTTTGGGATACGGAAACCAAAATATATACAGAATCTGGGAACAATATGAAATGTGGGACTTTGACAGTAATGAAATTCTAGATCCTGTAAACTTTATTTGTAAACGACATAGATTAATTATTACTGATGAAAAGCCTAGTTTTGTAAATTTATCAATTTTTGATATAGGCCGGGATAATAATGCTTTAGATTGGTTTGATGACTTATCCGTAGTATTGGATTTAAATTCTCTCCAATCACAGGCATATAAATCACAAATAATAAGTCTTATAGCTAATCAATTAATAGAAAATGTAACTGATGTAACAACTTCGCTTATTCCAGAAGATGAACAGAAAACAAATAGGGCAAAAAATTTAATAAAAATTATTAAGAGTATGAAGAATGCTGATGAAAACCTTGCGAAAATCGATTCACTCAAAAAAGTTAAGCATTTTGAAAAAATGCTTAAGATGGATGATGTTGGTCGTATAGATGATTATAATATAAGTGGAAAAGCTGGGCGTAAGATAATTATTGCTGAAAGAATTGATTATGGAAGTCTTGGATTAAATATGCTTGTGCTTGATGGGACAGCTTATATGAATAGTAAACAATATAAGGGTTTTAAGCCCAAAATAGTTAAAAATTATAATAATTATTCTCGGTTGTTTATGTGCCAGGATGTAATTAATACATCAAAATACAGCCGACAAAAAAAGGGATACACAACCCAAAAAGCCATTAGTGAACGTATTAAAAATCTTAGACAGGAACATGCAGGTTTATTTGTGCTACCTATGAAATATGATATACCGATTTATATATCATTAGGTGCAATTGATGGAGAGGAAAGGAATTTTTTTGAGGAGAGGGCAACAGAAAACTCTAGACCTATTAACCTGTTAAATACAACAGGTAAAAATGAATTAAAGGATAGAACATCTTTGTACTTAACAAGTTTGCCAAGGATGAACGCAGACTATTACAAGGCCATAGCCATTAGCTTGTATGGAAACGATGTATCATTAAAAATTAATGATGGCAGTAATACTTTTAAATGGTTTGCTGATGATAAGCTCGATATGATATACCGAGGCGAGATGTATGCTGAAATACTTCAAATTATGCATAGAACTGCTCTAAGGAAAATTAAGGAAGATGAGCCGATATATATTTATATGGCATTTGATGATGCTAAACAATGGATAGAAACTATACAACCGATATTTTGGGAAATAAATAATTGGTATGCTAATGAAAAAATAAATTGTAATTATCACCATATTAGTGACGAATCACTATATGGGCGTGGCGGTACTATTCGGAAATTTGCAGAACAGATTGCTGGATGGATTAATAACAATGTTACATTTTTTAATTCATTTTTTAATTCTTTACCTAAACCATTATCTGAAATTGATAAAGGCAAGGGGGGAATAGGTAGTATATTTAGGAAGTGGTTAAGCAAAAATAATAATTGGCAGGAAAAAGAAGAGTTGATTAATAAAATATTTGGAGAATTTGGTTATGTAATTTATGAAAATAATAATGACAACAGGAAAACGAAGTGGATTAAAAAGAAAAGTAAAGAACGCCGGAAGCATGATATATTTGATGACGTTGCTGAAGTAGTTGAATTTATGGAATAGATAAAGTTGACCCCACTTCTCTCTCTATTAGGGGAAACTGGGGTCAATCTCTAAATAGCCAATATTGCCTTTTGTGACTGTCTATTTGATAAGTAGACAGTTATTTTTATGTTTAAAACAAGGGGGTATTAAGACTTGCTAATAACGCGAGAGAAAATAAATCAAGCCAGGAATGCTGATTTAATAGCCTATTGTGATTATAAAGATTTTGAAATGAAACCTGAAGGGGATGGTAATTATAGGTTAAATAGGTTATTCCGGCTTAATAATCAGGGATAATTACTTCAATCAATTTGGAACAGGTAAACATGGCAATGCAGTTGATTTCTGTACCGATGTGTTAAAGATGAAATTTAAAGATGCTATTGAGGACTTGCTGACATTTAATAAAAGTAAAGATGAAAAAAACACCCCCACGTCAAGGCCGTGGGGTCGGGCAGGAAAGAAAAAGTGATATAATGTTTAATCTACCAGAAAAAAGCTCTAATAATAAAAGGGTTTTTGCTTACCTAAATAAGACCAGGGGATTGCCAGCAGAATTAATAAATAATCTTATTGATGACGACTTGATCTATCAAGATAAACGCAATAATTGTGTATTTCCTTGCTTTGATAAAACCGGCCAGGCTAAAGGGGCAATATTGAGAGGTACATTAACGGATAAAACATTTAAAGGCAGAGCAAAAAATAGTGATGTGGATTATGGGTGGTTACTCACTCCTAAAGAAAAGGCAAAGAAAGTAATTATTACAGAAGCACCTATTGATGCTATGTCACTAGTATCACTTTATTCAAATACATCAATCAGAAGCAATTATATCTTAGCTCTGGGTGGACTATTTATTAAAGCGTTAGAGAAATTTCTGGAATCATGCCCGGATGTGGATACCATAATTTTGGCTGTCGATAACGATGCTCATGGCAGTGATTTTGTTAATAAAGTTAAAAGCAGCTTGGGCTTAAACTATCAGATTATTGAATTCAGACCCAGGTATACGAAGGATTGGAATGAAGAATTGCTGGCTAATAAATTATAAGCCTATAACTATATTTTTTCTTTCCAGCCCCGCTGATTTACCCGCCTTGCGGGCAAATCTACCACATTTGCTGTCTATTCAATTTAGAGTAGGCAGTTTTTTTATATCCAATTTTGAATTTATAATCTCGTATTTACCAAGATAAAAAATTATAAAAAATGGGGGAATTTTAAAGTTGTATATACGTGAAGACTGGAAACTTTTTAGAAACATTGAAACCTTACCCCAGAAGGCCGGGGTGAGTAAAGATAAATTAGGATTACTTATTGCAAAGGAATTAACCGACAATGCGCTTGATGCTTGTGGCCATTGTGAAGTTGGCTTCATTGGGGATAATGGTTTTTACATAGAGGACAATGGAATCGGCATAGACATCGAAAAATTGCCGGAACTATTTTCAATCAATAGACCACTTATGACAACTAAACTATTACGGCTACCTACAAGGGGCGCATTAGGAAATGGGCTTAGAGTGGTTGCCGGTACAATAGTGGCTTCAGGTGGCACCTTACTGGTATCAACAAAAGGTAAAACCTTCAAAATGAAAATGCAAGATAATGGTAGAACGCTGGCCAAATTCAAAGGAGATTATCATGAAATTGGCACTAAGATCGAAGTCTATCCAGGAAACTCGATTAAAAGTGATCTGTCATGGGCTTTAGATGCGATTAAGTATGCTGGCGGTGAATACTATAAAGGTAAAACGTCCGGATACTGGTACACTTCAGAAGCATTCTTTGAATTACTACAAGGAAATAGCGAAAGTGTGAGAGATATTATTTTCCAGTTCGATGGCTGCACCGGAACAAAGGCCGGCAGGATATTATCAGATTTCAAGAATAGAAAATCAAACACTTTATCTTGGACCGAATCGGAAAAGTTGCTTTTAGCCATACGTGAGAACAGTAAAAAAGTTAATCCGGATAGGTTAGGTCAAATTGGTCAATTGGATGGATATGGTTATTGTAAATCAGCAGGTGAATTTAAATTGGATTCTGCCAAAGGGGACAATAATGCAGAAATACCTTTTGTCATTGAAGCCTGGGTTGATTATAACCAAGAGAAGGATATCAAAGTGTTGGTAAATAAGACGCCTATTACGGGTGAAATTAATTTATATGGATATAAGAATAATAAAGCAAGTATTGGTGGTTGCGGTATATATGAATTATTGAATATAAAACCTGCTAAAATTATAATAAACATCATCACTCCATACATGCCGATTACAAGTGACGGAAAGGAACCGGACTTGAGGCTAATGGCCTCATCTATAACGGAAACAATTAACAAGGCTGGTAAAAAGGCAAAGAAATTTGTTGCTACTGTTAAAAAATCCTTATCACAAAAGGATATTATACTGGAGAATCTTAATGAAGCGATAGCAAAAGCAAGCGGAAATGGAGAATATAGATTCAGCCAAAGGCAGCTTTACTACGCTATCAGACCATATGTAATCTCAAAACTTGGAAGAGAACTGGAGTATGGTTATTTTTGTGGAGTCATAACGGATTACGAAGCTGAAAACGGAGATATTGGATTAATGTATAGAGATAATAGAGGAACGCTTTATCATCCGCATCTGGGGCAAGACATATCAGTTGGAACAATAGCGGTTGAAAACTATGAAAGACCGAAATGGACATTTAATAAGGTTTTGTATATTGAGAAGGAAGGCTTCTTTAATATATTAAAGGATAATAAGATACCGGAAAAATATGATATGGCTCTTTTAACCAGTAAAGGATATGCTTCAAGAGCTGTGAAAGATCTGTTAGATTCGATGAGCAATACTACCGAAGAAGAAATCACTTTCTTTTGTATTCATGACGCAGATGCAGCAGGAACAAAAATATTTGAAACCTTACAGGAAGAAACAAAAGCAAGACCGGGGAGAAAGGTAAATATTATTAATCTCGGTCTTGAACCTGAAGAAGCGATATCTATGGGACTTGAAGTGGAGAGGGTTGATAAGGGCAGCAGAGACAAGGCTGTAGCTGATTATGTTGAACTCGAATGGAAACAATGGCTTCAGTCAAATAGAGTTGAATTAAATGCTATGCCAACACCACAGTTTCTGGAATGGCTAGAAAGCAAAATAGGTATTTACGATAAAGGAAAGGTAGTACCGCCCAATGCTGTCATAGAAGAAAAAATGGATAGAGCTGTTAAAGGAGAATTGAGTAAAATAATCAGTGATAAAATTCTCCGGGAGAACCAGTATGAAGCTAAAGTTAACAAGGTATATGCACAACTAAAAAGCCATTACGCTGACAGAATATTGGAAATCAGGAAGGATGTTATAGATAAACTTGAATACTGTCCTACAGATATATGGAAGGACGTTGTTGCAAACATTGCCGATGAAACAGTAATGGAAAACTTTAAAAAATGGGATTTTTGATAAAAAAGTTAGCAAGATAAATTATCAATGAAAATATTAATATTTAAACTTTTGACGGGGAGTGCCTACAATGGCGCTCCTTTTAATTTGGAAAGGAGATTTTATGCAGTTTCAGAAAATTAATATAGATGACCTTAAGCATGCCTATTACAATCCCCGGAAAGATTTAAAACCCGGAGATACCGAATTTGAGAAGATAAGAAATAGCATCACCAAGTTTGGCTATGTAGAGCCGATTATTGTTAATAGTGCTCTGACCATTGTCGGGGGCCACCAGCGATGCAAGGTATTAAAAGAGCTAGGATATACGGAAGTTGACTGTGTAGTTATTGATATTGATAAAACCAAGGAAAAAGCCCTCAATATTGCCCTAAACAAAATTTCTGGTGAATGGGACTTGGAATCACTTGCCAAATTGCTTAATGAGTTGAATGAAAAGGATTTTAATATTGATTTTACCGGTTTTGATTTCTCCGAAGCGGAAAAACTCTGGGATGAATATATGCCAAAGGATGAAAAGGATAACTCCGAGGATGACGATTTTGAACCGGAACTTCCAGAAATCCCAATCACTAAAAAAGGTGATATATGGTTACTTGGAGAGCACCGGCTAATGTGCGGTGATAGTACTGATAAAAATGATATGGCCATTTTAATGGATGGCAAGAAAGCAAATCTGATTGTCACAGATCCCCCGTATAATGTAGACTATACCGGCAAGACAAAAGACGCCTTAAAAATTGAAAATGATAAAATGAATAATGACAGCTTTTATGATTTTTTATTTGATGCATATTCCAGAATGTATGAGGTAGCCAAGGATGGAGCCAGCATTTATATATTTCATGCTGATACAGAAGGATTAAATTTCAGAAAGGCAATGACAGAATCAGGTTTCAAATTATCTCAATGCTGCATATGGGCAAAACAGGCTATGGTCATGGGCAGGCAAGATTATCATTGGCAACATGAACCTGTGTTAGTTGGCTGGAAACCTACAGGTAAGCATTATTGGAATAGTGACAGAAAACAAACTACTCTATGGCA
This sequence comes from Desulfotomaculum sp., assembly GCA_016841675.1. Lineage (GTDB taxonomy): Bacteria > Bacillota > Desulfotomaculia > Desulfotomaculales > Desulfallaceae > BRH-c8a. Next base: position 6,635 of record JAENYQ010000059.1, on the reverse strand, counting down.
ATTTGATAGACCCTTTAGAAATGAATTTCACCCGACAATGAAGCCGGTACCACTAATCGTATATCCAATTAAAAATTCTAGCAAAATAGGTGACTTGGTACTCGATAGCTTTGGCGGTAGTGGTAGCACCTTAATTGCTTGCCAGGAAACAGATAGAATCTGCTACACAATGGAACTAGATCCTAAATATTGTGATGTTATCGTAAATAGATATATTGATAAAGTCGGCAGTGATGCCGATGTTTTTGCTTTGAGGGATGGGGAACAGCATAAATACTCAGATTTAAAGAATGAGCAGATTACCGAAGCTGTTAATTTATTTACCGAAAACCCTTCATTTAACTTGATTTAATATGCCTTCTGAGTGATTAATGTGATGGTACTTTAATTCAAGAAACGGAGGGTTTTTAATGTTAAAAATTGAAATGGGATTAACAGGCATTACACGGAAAGAGGTTGCTGGCATTATCGGTGAATGTGTGGATACTAAGCCGGATTACAAGGGAGGACTCAACTACCAATATAATATTGCTGATTGGACAGTATTTATGGATGCCACGGTTGAGCCGGAAAAAGCAGAAGGCGAACCTGGCGATGATTACAAAGTTGGCATAGGTATCCCCGACTGGCATAGGTATCCCCGACTGCCCAGGGGAAGAATTGGCCGGAGTATTTAAGGCTCTGGAGGAAGCAAAAGTTTTAATAAATGACACTTGCAAATTGACAGTGACTGTTCAAGGGCCACTACATGCTGAAAAATCAAAAGAGAACTTGATAAACTTGTTTGAGAGCAAGAAGGAGATAATTTTAAGGGCTTTTGGAGTTGAGGATGGCAACATCGAGGTTGATAATGAAAAGGCAGTATTTCAATTATTCTGGGCTACACTGGATGCCGATAAGATTACTGCATATAAACATTTTTGCACTTTAATCAATCAACTGGCTCTAAATTTAAGATCGGCAAGTAAAAAGAAATCAGAAAGCGATAACCCTAAATTTACATTCAGGACTTTTTTAATCAGGCTTGGCATGGTCGGTAATGAGTATAAAACCACAAGGAAGATTCTGCTTGAGAATTTGGAAGGGAACTCAGCGTTCAGGAGCGGAAGTAAACCGGAGAAAGTGTATGAGGTAAGTGAAGTTCCTGCTGAACTAGAGGTTAGTGGGCAGGAAGGGGTTACAGCAAATTAAATTTAGATTGAATTTGAAGCTATTTGTAACAAGGGGCTTCGTTTGAGGCTCCTTTATTCTTGTAATTCCATTAACCGCATACTATAATTTACATAAGAAATTTTATTGGGGTGTTTTTGTATGGGTCAAGATAATAATTGTATATTCTGTGGACATAAAATAAATAGTGTAATTGAAGATTCATTTGATAAAAAAACCATAAACTGTCCTAACTGCGGTTGCTATGAAATATCATGGGAAGCTTATGATGACTTGCCATATGAGTTAGATAGAAAACTAAAAGATAAAAAACATTTGATTTCTGGCTTTATTAGAGAAATGAACGAGTTAGGAGTTAAGGTTGATTTGATTAGGAGAGATAATCTAGAACAGTTTTACAATAATGCATTTATACCAAGCAGTCCGATAGAAAAATCGGATAAAATATTAAAATACCTATACCGAAAAACTTCTTATTATGGAGAAGAGATTGCTCTAGAGATAAATGAATGCGCAATCTCGTATGCTGTAAAACCAGTTGAGTTTAACAATTTAATTGAACTTTTATTGCATATGAAATATATTGGCATTATATCTCATGATGCTGGTTTTTACATTAAGGTTGATGGATATGCAAGGTTAAATGATTTGCAACGCAAAAATGAAATATCAAAACAAACATTTGTTGCAATGTGGTTCAATAATGAGCTAGATAATATATATGATGATTTTATATATAAAGCGATTACTGAAATAGGATTTAAACCTTTACGAATTGATGGAAAAGAGCATGTTAATAAGATATGCGATGAAATAATTGCTGAAATTAAAAAGAGTAGATTTATAATAGCCGATTTTACTGGACATCGTGGTGGAGTATATTATGAGGCCGGTTTTGCTCATGGTTTGGGAATACCGGTTATTTGGTCTTGTAGAAAGGATGATATTGATAATTTGCATTTTGATATAAGGCAATATAATTGTATAATCTGGGAGACAGGTGAGGAATTGTATCAAAGGCTAAAAAACCGAATTGAAGCAGTCATATAATATTGTAGAGCCGATAAAGGCTCTTTTTTTATGGAGGTGATAAACATGGGTAGCAGAAAAGGAGTTCCAAATAAAACAACTCGATATGATACGGACATATTACCACGATTATCTGACATAAAGGAATGGCTCATGCAAGGGGACACTGTAAGGGAGATTTGTAAGAAACTTGCGATCTCTCCTGATACTTGGTATCGGTACTGCAAGGATCATGAAACACTCTCTGAACTTGTAAACATGGGCAGGAGCGTGTTATGTAACGAGGTGGAAAAATCTTTATTGAAGCTCTGCACCGGCTATGATTACGAAGAACTAAAGACTATTGTTGAAGAGGATAAAAATGGCAAAAAGCGAACCAGAATCGAAAAGATTAAACGCCACCAGCCACCCTCTGCTCAAGCAATATCTTTCTTTTTGCGTAACCGTATGCCGGAAGAATGGGCTGAAAAGAAAGAATTTATATTGGATACCAGCCAAAACGAACAAGCAAGGAAGAAGCTGTTCATACAAATGATAAATGGCGAACTTGACGCTGAAACTGAAGCCACAGGTTACCAGGATGAGCAACCAGGAACCAATGATGACTATATTCAATAATCTTATGTCGTCAGTTTTATGGGAGATAACTGCCCCATGTAGGGGGTGAAACTGCCAATAATCAAGCCGATTTGATTGCATAATTAGTCTTATGTCTCCAGTTGACTTATGGGCAAATAAGAGGGAACATGGACACACCAAATAAAGGAAGGGTGTGTTGTATGCTTGATTTAAGCGGATTTGAGTTGGCTCTGAGATGTAAAGAACTTAGCGATAACACTGTTAGCTGCTATATTCGGGATACCAAGGCTTTCATTGATTGGTATACTACCAGAACGGATTGTGGATTTGATAAAATGATTGAACTTGATGCCATTGAGTATAAGAAGCAATTGCTAAATACAAATAAATCGGTGGTCACCGCCAACAGGAAGGTTGCCAGCGTCAATGCTTTTTGCAAATGGCTCTATGAAAGCGGAATTAACCCTATAGATATTAATATAAAAGCAGTAAAAAATCGGGATGCCCGGCAATATAAAGGCTTGGAAGAAAAGGGTTTAAGGAAACTCCGGGCAGAGATACATCGAAACCGCAATCCACTTCATATTTGTATAATAGAAGTTTAGCTTGGCACAGGGCTTAGGGTAAGCGAGCTTTGCAATACAAGACTTAGAGATATAGAAATATCCGAACGTAAAGGCTCTCTAAGGGTTATTGGTAAAGGAAATATATACAGAGCAATACCACTTAATAAGGATGTTCGTAAAGCGATCCAAGATTACCTTGCAGTAAGGCCAGCCGGTGATACCGACTTCCTATTAATAGGACAGCGTGGAGCCTTGAAACGGAACGCAATCAACTTAATCCTTAAAAAATATGGTCAAAGAGTAGCCGTTGAAGTTACGCCGCACCGGATAAGACATACTCTAGGCTATAGGTTGGTAAAATCCACCGCCATAACAACAATTCAGCAGATTTTAGGCCATGACAGTATTTTGACTACAAATATATATACCCTCACAACTGAACAGGACAAGGTAAATGCTCTGGAAGCCTTAGAGTGGTAAGAAACCCCACTCTTTTTTAATGCACCTTTCCCAGATGGGAGGGGTGCTTCTATTTGTAAAAAATGACCCAGCAGTAGATGGTGTAAATTTTTTTGTGGTATTTTTCAACAGTATGCTTTTTTTCTTCCAATTGTTTTGTATAATATATTCAATATATTATACAAAACATTATACAGGAGGGAAAAATGAAAGAGGTTGATTTTAAAAAAATATTAGATAATCATTTTAATAATAAAATTACTGAGTTTGAGATTTATTACATACTTCGAACGGAAGACGATGAAGGTTATTCATATAGCGCATTTTATTGTAATATGCCAGGCTTAAAGAGTGATTTGCAAAAAGATTATAGGCAGAGGGCATATGATGTTTTAAAAGGAAAAGTTTCTGAAGAATATGATTTAATAGCTTCACAAGCTGAATCAATTGAGATAATTGATTCAAAAAAAGTTAGTAATTTAAAAAAAATAAAAATATTACTAAACAAGGTAGTTGCTAAAAAAGCCAGTGAAGTGGATGTAAGGCTTTCAGATATATGGGGCTATGTCATTACTTTTGTTAATGAAAAAAAGAAGAAGCTTTGTATGTATAGAAAATTTACCTTACCGAAAGCTTTTAACGCTAGAAGAAAAGTATCTATTGTGAATGGAAACCTTCAAGAAATAAAAGATGACATCTTTACCATTGATATGAATATTGATGCATTTGAATTGAATGGTAATACATATATTGTAAATAGGTATTATTTTGAAACATTTTTTTCTTTTAAGGAAGAATATGTTAAGTACGTTGAAGACTCATTAAATCATTTAAAAAATGAAAATGTTATTGATAATTTCGATGAGTTTTCATTAAGATGTCTGGAAAGTAATAATTTAGTTAGGAAGTTAGTATATGTAGTAAAGCAAAATAGACTTAAGTGGTTAAAAATAAATATCTCGGGGGCAAAAAGTGTAATTGGTGAATACAATTTGAAAGTAGTAATTGATAGTGGTAGAATCGTGTATTCAAAAAAGGATTGCAATATTACTGATGTCATGAAATTAATTTGTGGGTGCTGTGTAAAAGATGCTGTAGATATGCATAAATATTTTGCTACAAGCGTTAAAGAGGTGAGTTAATAAGAGGTGGATATATGTTTAAGAATACTACCAACAGAAATCGGATAATACTTTTTATATCCTCTTATTTTCCGATGTATTTGATTATAATAATTCAAAATGCAAGCTCTTTTATTAATAATGTTCAAAATAGACTAGAGCAAAAATCAATTGCCATTTTGGAAGTCATTAACAGTAAACATATGGTGTTATATGCTCTCAAAACAGTATTTGGATTTGTTGAATTTTATGTGATATTATTTTTTGTGACTTTATCAATAATGTCTTTTTTATTATTAAAAAAAATGCTTAATGGGTTAAAGGATTATGAAGATGAAGCTTTTCAATTGAAAGTAACGAGTATTAAAAACGTTAATTATCAATATGTAATAACTTATTTTTCAACATACATTTTTCCGTTTATAACAGTTAATCTTAGCACGATAGCTGGAATATTACAATTTTCTGTTTTATGGGGACTAATAGGTTATATTTATGTTAAAAACAATCTTGTATTTATAAATCCAACATTGAATATCTTTTTTAAGTATAACATTTATGAAACTGACATGGAGTACCAAGATGAGGGTGAAATCATTTCTTTCACTGCGATTCTATTAAGTAAAAAAGACAGGAACAGTATTAAAAAAGTGCAGGTAATTAAAGAAAGCGAAGGATTTTACATTGAGAGTTAACGTAAGCGAGGTGAATATATGCTCCAAGAGCAACAAAACCCAGACCATCACCGCCAAAACCTCCTGTTAAAACAATACATGAACAAATACTTCTCCCCGGCCAAGATAGAAGAACTTGTCGGGGAGTTTTCATTTTCAGAGCTTCGCAGGTTGCTTGGCGAGATGGATATAGAATTTTTTGCTCTTTGTTACTTCCCGAAATACTTTGACCGGAAGTTTGGAGAATTTCACAAAGAGCTATTTCAAGAATTAAAATACATGCTGGATAACCAAGGATTGATTGAGGCTTTTGGATTGCCAAGGGAACACGGCAAAAGCACAATCAACTCTTTTTTATTTCCGCTGTATTCAACACTATATGATAAATCCCAGTTTACGCTAATTATATCGGCCACAGAGCAGATTGCTCTCCCCTTCCTTGATATGATTAAAGATGAACTGGAAAACAATCAGCTGCTAATTGAGGACTTCGGAATTTACAAAGGAAATCGCTGGAACAATAATGAAATCTGGATAAGGGGCAGGGGTGGACTGGATGCCTGTATAATGATTCGAGGGATCGATGGTTCCCTTCGCGGTATCCATTTTAAGCAGCACCGGCCACAACTTGTTCTATTGGATGATCTGCTCAAAGATGATACCGCCAAATCCGAAACCAAGCGTGAACAAGTTAAAAATACATTTACCGATGTCATAATCCCTATTGGTACCAGGGATACAAATACCCTTGTTGTCGGTACTGTTCTTCATGAAGAAGATTTGATGGCAGAATTATTAAAAGGCAAAATCCCTGGAGTCCGAAGCATAAAAAAATCAGCAATAATAAACTTTGCCGAACGAGATGACCTTTGGAGTGAATGGGAAGCAAAATATAATAATCTACAGGACTTGGATCGGATTGAAACCGCTAAGTCCTTTTTTTATGCCCATCAGGTAGAAATGCTGGAAGGCACAGAAATACTACAATGGTCCCCAATGTCAAGACACAATTTTTAAAATTCAAAGCGACACCATGT
>JAENYQ010000058.1 GCA_016841675.1 Desulfotomaculum sp. | reverse complement strand
TGGTGTCGGAGGCGGGACTTGAACCCGCATGGTCTCCCATACGCCCCTCAAACGTACGCGTCTGCCGATTCCGCCACTCCGACCCGTTTTCGTGCAAATATCATTATATGATTACCATGATTGTTTGTCAAGGAGAATAATTTCCCCAAAAATGCAGTCACAGGGGCATGGTTTATCTAAATGCAATAAAATAAGGCCCGCCTCTTAACTTTTCTGCGGGGGTTAATTTCCTTATGCGTTCCAGATTTTAATATTTATGTATAACGCTCTCGTATATGCTTAGTTTAATCAAGCAGATACCGCATGCACCGGAGCAAAGTGCCTGGCCTCTTAGTACATCCAGTTCCGGGTCATTTTTTGTCATTGAATACAGAAGCTTTTTCCATTGAGGTAATTGTAAATCCTGTGGTGCTTGCTTTTCTTAGATAACCGTCGTCGCATTTAATAACGTAAAATTTCATCATATCACCTGCTATACCAGTATTAATTTAAATAGCATATTGCTGACTAGTTGTTTTGGATAATAGACTGTCCAGTTTTGCCAGACCTTTTTCCGGTTCCGTGTTTTGCGCCGAAATCCAATCCCTGAGTTTTTTAATGGCCAGCCCCGATGCAATAATCTGTCTGGACTTATCCAGTCCCTCTGCGAAGCTGGTGCAGACATCCATAAGGTAAAGAATAAGGGCTGCGTTCAGGCATATAATATCGGTACACGGCCCGTTTTGGTGTCCGCTTAGAAGGCCGACAAACCGGAGGGCTTCTTCGTGTATATTATTCAGGGGAGCCAAGGACGCCCTGTTGGCAGGTTTAATGCCCAATTGTTCCGGCCCGATATAATAATTCTCTATGTCACCATTTTCTTTTAACTCGGCGACGATAGTGATTCCTAGCGTCGAAGCTTCGTCCATACCGTACACTCCGTCCTTATCGAGACCGTGCATGACGATGGCTTTTTTGTATCCAATTTCTTTCATTACTCGGGCCACGGGCTGAACCAGTTCCTTTGCATAAACACCCCTTACCCCGTAGTCGGGCAAAGCAGGATTGGCCAATGACGCGGCAATATTCAATGTGGTCCCAAAGGCAATCTGGGACAGTATCCTACCCAGTGCCTGGGGGTGGACCTTGGAACTCATGCCGTTAAAAATCCCTATGCCAGCCTCTTCAATACTGGTTTTAACTACTTGGGGGTCGCAGTCCACGTCCACACCCACCGCTTCCAAAATGTCGACGGTACCACAGACAGAGGTAATGGCCCTGGCCCCGTGTTTGGCCATGGTTATTCCTGCGGCAGCTGCAATGATAGATGCAGCGGTACTAATGTTAAATGTTTTTAGTGTGTCCATGCCGGTTCCACAGTTTTCCACAAGGGGGTGGGGGGTACAAGGTGTAACCTTTACGGTATCCAATTCGTATATGGCTTCCCAACTGCCGGCGATCTCTTCAGCCGTTTCACCTTTAGCCTTAAGAGCGGCCAAAAAAGCGCCCTGCTGCATTTCCGTTGGTTCATTGATTAGAATTTGGGTGAACACCTCTTTGGCTTCTTCCCGGGACATCCCTTCTTTGTTAATTAGTCTTGTAACAACAGAACCAAACTTTTTCATTTTATCATTCACTTTAAATCCCCCTTAAAAATTAATGATTGTTTTTAGTCCAACCCGATTTCTAACCAGCTCAATGCCCAGATGAATATCTTCTAGCGAGACACGGTGGGTGATTAACCAATCTACTTTTATCCTGCCGGAGGCCATCAGTTCCAGTGCCTGCTTGTTTTGCTCGGCTGTACACCCGTACGCTCCCACAACCATGGCTTCTTTGTAGTGGATGGCATTGCCGTCCAGGGCAAGCCTCGGGTTTTGACCGGGTAGTCCGGAGAAAATACATATTTTGCCTTGCGGTGCCAGCAAATCCAGAAGGGGGTATTCCTCCGCTTCGGCACAGGCCAGAATTATTGCGTCCACGCCCGCGGAAGCGGTTTCTTCAGCTACCACCCGGGTAAGGGAACTTGTAGTTAAGTCGATTAACCGGTCTGCTCCCGCCGAGACGGCGCTGCTGATACGACTCGCTTGACGATCTGCAAGCAGGATCTTTTGCGCACCTTTTAAGCGGGACAGCATGGTGTGCAGGCATCCGATGGGTCCGGCCCCGATAACCAGTACCACATCCCCCCTGGTAATCCCCAGGGACTTTTGGCCATTGATGCAGCAGGCCAGGGGCTCGGCCAAGGAGGCTTCCGCAAAGCTCAAGTGCTCAGGAATTTGGTTAACAATGCCTGATGCAACACCCTGTGGGGTAACCACAAGGTATTCAGCAAAACCTCCATCTGTGGTAAAACCGATGATTTGGATTTCTTTACAGTGATTTTCAACGCCTCGCCTGCAAAAGCGGCACTGAGTGCATACTATTCCCGGGGCGACCTGAACTCGTTCCGAACCTTTAAACTCTGGCACATCACTGTAAGCAACCGCGCCGGCTATTTCATGCCCGGGAATGCGTGGGTAAGATAGTGCCTGGTGCCCTTTATAGATCATTTTTACGTCGGCGCTGCAAATGGCGGTGGTCTGCACCCTGATAATCAGCCCTCCGGGTGGACACTCGGGCTCAGGTAGTTCTACCAGTTCAAAAACACCCGGTTTTTTTAAAACTGCAGCTTTCACTGGCGCACCTCCTTTTAACAAAAATAAAAAGTCCTTCGTCAAAAGTCTGACGAAGGACTTTACCATCATCCTTGTTAGTTTAACGCAAATAGGCAGGTCTCCTGACTCTCGGTTCACAGCCTCTACACAGAGCCTTCCCGGTTTTTAACCAGTGGCTACTGAGGGCTCCCCGAATACAGTGACGGGTTCGTGCCGTTTATGGAAGGCTTAAACCATCCATCCGGCTTCCCTATTCTCCCCATAGGGGCACCAATTTGCGCCTTTTTAATATGTACCACTATTATTCCAGAAAATGCTTCCTTTTGTCAACGGAATTTTAGCTTGCGGTTTTAAATGTAACAAAAAATGTCGTTTCGTTTGAGCCGGTTTCCACTGTGATCAATGCGTTGTGTCTGGCTGCAACACTGTAGCACACTGCCAATCCCAGTCCTGTGCCGTTGTCCTTGTCGGTTACGAATGGTGTACCTAAATTTTTCAATACTCAAACCTGGTTGGAATAATATACCGTATAAAGGTACGTATTTAAATAAAACTTATAAAAAACCTTCAGAGATAGTGTCGAATATAGGAACTAATGTAAAAAAATTTTAGTTTAATCACGTACATTGAATATAATGAACGTTAATTAAAGTTCATGTTTTAATTCCTTACCGTATAGCCAGTTGTACACCTTGTAATTAAATAAAACTTTGCTGACAAAGTTTCTGGTTTCCGTGAAGGGGATGTTGTCGATATCCCTAATGTTTCCGGATATCTTATTTTCCTTCACCCAGTTGCGTACGTTGCCACGTCCTCCGTTATAGGCGGCCAGCACCATAATTCTGTTACCGTTGAATTCTTGCTGCAAGTCAGCGATGTACCAGGCGCCCATGCCGATGCAGGTGTCGGGATCGAAAAGCAGGTCGGGGTGAAAGGGAGCGATACCGTTTTGGCGGGCAATCCACTCTCCGGTATCGGGCATAATCTGCATCAAACCCCTGGCGCCCTTAGGGGAGACGGCTTTGGGGTTAAAGTTGCTTTCAGTTTTCATAATCGCGGTAAGTAAGTAGGGATCTATCCCGGCGCTGGCAGAATGCTGGATTATGGCGTTGTTGTAGGGCATAGGGTAAAACTGTTTCAATATGGTATCATAATTGAAAACCGCTGTGATGATAAGTATAAGTAGCAGTACTCTGAAGATATTAATTCTGTATCTACGGGCCAATGTCTATCACTCCGGACTGGTTGTTTTTACTGCCTTTTCCCATGCCTGCAGCACCTGTTGCCTGGTGGTATCCAGGGTTTTGCTATTGTCAATAATCCGGTGGGCCAGAGGGATTTTTGCTTCCTGAGGCATCTGGGCGTTCATGCGACGGAGCGCTTCTTCCATGGAACCGTCCCGGGCAGTAACCCGGGCCAGTTGATTTACGGAATCCACGGTCACTAGCCACAATTCGTCCATCAAATGGTGCAGCCCCGTTTCAATCATCAGGGGGGCTTCAATCACCAGCAGTGGTGCGGTGCCATTTTTTTTGTAATCGGCAATGGCCTGCAGGATTACCTTTCTTATATCCGGGTGTACCATGCTGTTGAGTTGTTCCAGGGCCCGCGGGTTTGTAAAAACTATTTGGGCCACCCGTCCACGGTTTAGTGTACCGTCCGGATTAAGCACTTGGCGGCCGAAGGCAGCGGTTATTTTTTGTAGTGCGGGGGTGCCGCGTGCAACTACATCCCGGGCCACCTGGTCAGTGTCAATAACCAGGGCGCCTAGTTCATTTAGCATGTGGGCCACGGTACTCTTGCCGCTGCCAATGTTTCCTGTAAGTCCGATTACAGACATAAATATTCCTCCAAATTAATAATTATTAGTCATGCGCGTGATTCATGGCCTGTCCTTCCGGGTGGTGAAAATTATAGTCCGGCTGTAGCCGGACCTGCTCCAGGAAACGAAGCATAACCGGAGTTTGGTGTTATCTGAAGGAGCGAGCAGCATCGAGGAGATAACACCAAACCACTAACAAAGAATGTACTAACTAGTGAATCTTAAAAAGACCTAGAGCGATGAGAATGAATCCCGGTAGGACGCTAATTTTCTGACTTAAGCCGGTAGCTATGGCGCCCATGCCGGCCTGCAGTCCCAGGTAAGTGAGCAGGAAGTGTCCAATACCAACCATCAACGCAGTGGGCAGGATACTAAAACCCAGCATGGATACTGCGAATCCCGCTGCGAAAGCGTCCAGCGCCAGAGCCAGACCCAGCAGAATAGCTTCCTTGGAGGAAATGGTGCCCGATCTATCCAGGTCGGCCCGGAACGGTTCGCGCAGGATTTGGATCACCAAGCCCAGGGAACGGATGTGAATTTGCATAATGGCACTGGGCTCATCCCCATTAGGTGTCTCTTCACCACGCTTTTTTCGACTGTTTTCCTGCAGGGACTGAATTAGTACCCAGAGGCCAATGAGCAGCAATATAACCCCGCCCAGCCTGTGGGCGAAGGTTGGGGAAAAATAACCGGCCAGCGCGCTGCCCATCAGCATGGACATAGTTATTGTCCCCATGGACATGGTACTGATAATGGCCAGCGAGGTGACAGGCAGTTTGATATTGCGTACCCCGTACGCCACGCCGGCGGCAAAAGAATCCATGTTTAAAGCCAGCGCAAACAAAGCCAGGGCCAGCAACTCCATTCGACTTTCCCTCCCGTAGCGGTATCTTTGTCTCTTTAAATACTATGGTCGGGAAAGTCGAAGTGTGATTGGCGGGCATTGCAGCTATTTTAATGTATCCTTTTGGCAGGCGGCGCAGAAATAGGAGCTCCGGCCTCCTACCTTGATACGGGTGATAGCGGTACCGCAGTAACCGCAAGGTTCTCCTTCGCGGTTATACACCCGCAGTAGTTCCTGGTAATTTCCCGCGCGGCCGTCCCCGTCCACATAGTCGCGCATGGAAGTACCCCGGTTGGCAATACCTTCCTGCAGTACATCGATAATGGAACGGTACAGATTGGCAATCTCCCGGGTTGACAGGGTGCGGGCAATTCGCTCGGGATGAATGCGGGAGCGGTGTAAAGCTTCGTCGGCGTAAATGTTGCCCAGGCCGGCAATGAATGTCTGGTCCAGTAATAGCGATTTCAAACGTACCCGCTTAAGTTTAAGTTCCCGGCGTAGAAATTCCCGTGAAAAATCTGGGCCCAGCGGCTCCGGGCCCAGGTCCTTAAGCCCTTTCACCTGGTCCAACTGACGGGTCTGCGCCAGAAGAATACGGCCAAACTGGCGCATGTCGGCAAAACGAAGTTCATTTCCGTTGCTGAGGTGAAACACCACGTGGGTATGGCGTGGCGGCGGGTCTTCGGGCCGGGCATAAACAAGCCGGCCGGTCATGCGCAAGTGTACCACCAGTACGCCGCCGCCGGACAAGTGGATGAGTAGATATTTGCCCCGGCGGCCCAGCCGGGTAATTTTTTTTCCGGTGACCCCGGTGGTAAAATCTGCAAGGTCGGGTTCCCGAATAATCTTGGGCATCTCTATATCAACGCCAGTTAAAGTCAGGCCGGCCAGGTTTTTTTCCAGGGTATTCTTAACAGTTTCCACTTCCGGAAGTTCGGGCATTTGCTACACCTCATATTGGAGACATTCCATCGCTTCACTTATTGATGGCGTATCCCCTTTCCTTTTTGACGTCGTACCAGTTTGGCCCTATTTTAAGATCTACTACTAGAGGTACGTCAAGTTGCAGTGCATTTTCCATATATTCACGCACCATTTCCTTGGCTTGCTCCAATTCGCCAGCCGGCACGTCGAATATAAGCTCATCGTGCACCTGCAATATCATCTTGGTTTCCATGCCCCGGTTCTTCAATTCTTCATTTATTCTAACCATGGCCAGTTTAATTATGTCTGCGGCACTGCCCTGGATGGGAGTGTTAACCGCGGTACGTTCGCCAAAAGCACGGGTCATGCGGTTGGAACTGAACAAATCCGGCAGATAACGGCGGCGGTTTAGCATAGTGGTAACGTAGCCTTGGTCTTTGGCCTCGGCAATTTTGCGGCTGATAAAATCTTTTACTCCGCTGTAACGGGCAAAATAGCTTCTGATATAATCACCGGCCTCGGCCCGGCTGACCCGGATGTCGCGGGCTAGTCCAAAGTCGCTAATGCCGTAAACAATGCCGAAATTCACTGCCTTGGCCCGGCTACGCAGTTCTGATGTCACCTGATCCATGGACACTCCGAACACCTCTGCCGCAGTACGAGTGTGAATGTCCTGGTTTTTAATGAAAGCGTCCACCAGATTGGTATCTTCGGACAGGTGGGCTAAAATGCGCAATTCAATTTGGGAGTAGTCCGCCGCCAGAATCACGTTGCCTTCCTGACGGGGGATAAAGAATCTTCGGATTTTACGGCCCTGTTCCAGCCGGATGGGGATATTCTGCAAATTCGGTTCCGAACTGGACAGCCGACCGGTGGCGGTGACATTTTGATGAAAAGTGGTATGGATTCGCCCCGTATAAGGGTTAATCAATGCTGCCAGACCGTCTATATATGTTGACTTTAGTTTGGCAAGTTGACGGTATTCTAAAATTTGGCTGACGATTTCATGGGTAGCGGCCAGTTCTTCCAGCACTGAGGCATCAGTGGAATAGCCGGTTTTAGTACGTTTAATTACCGGTAGATTCAGCTTTTCGAAAAGTATATGACCTAGCTGCTTGGTGGAGTTAATATTGAATTCTTCGCCGGCCAGGCGGTAAATCTCCAGTACCAGTTGGTCTATCTGCTGGCCTGTTTCCTCGCCCATATCACGCAGTACGTCCGGATCCACCGCTACGCCGTCAATTTCCATTTCGGCCAGTATGGATACCAGGGGTAATTCCACGTCGTAATAGAGCCTGTCCATGCCTAGTTCGGTCAGCTTAGCGTCCAGGATGCCGGTCAGCTTGGCCATGATTTCAGTGCCGGCAGTTAGCGCGGTCTCGTCTTGGGCGGGCAGTATTAAGTTCATATACTGCGCTGCCAGATCGGACAGTGCGGGCTGGGATATCCCGGGGTTTAAGAGGTAAGCGGCCAGAGCTGTATCGAAGGACAAACCTTCCAGCCGGCGGTTGTGTCGGTGCAGCAGCCAGATAACCTGTTTGCCGTTAAAACACAGTTTGCCTGGGCGGGAGCAGGCGCACAGGTCGCCAACAATGTCCAGCGCGGCGGGCTGTTCTCGCACTGGCAGCAGGTAAACCGGGCCGTTTTCAGGGGCCAGTACAGCCCGGTTGATGCCGTGTTCTCGGCTGCCTTCCAGCAGCAGGGCGACCTTATCGGCAGAGCTAGCTGTTTCTCTTAAATCATGCAGTGCCTGTTCGGTTACGGGGGTATCATAATCCACATGATAGGCAGCTGTTTCAGCTTCGTCGCCGGATGGTTGTATCGGGGTGCCGGCCAGCCCTTTTTGGTTGCCTACCTTGTCAATGATGCTGCGGACCAGGGTTTTAAACTCCAACCGGCTGAATATCTCCAGCAATGCCTGGTAATCCGGGCCGGGCCAGTGTAGCTTTTGGTGGTCGAACTCCAGGGGTGTTTGGCAGTCGATGGTGCCCAACTGTTTGGATAGAAGTGCCTGCTCTTTGTATTCAATTATCTTATTACGCCAGCGGGGCGGCAGCGCGGCCGCGTTTTCTATAACCTTTTCCAGGGAACCATATTCCTGAATCAGCTTCATGGCTGTTTTTTCGCCAATACCCGGGACGCCGGGGATATTATCCGACGTGTCTCCCATCAGGCCCTTGATATCGATTAACTGGGCTGGGCTGACGCCGTAGCGGTCCCATACCCGTCCCTCGTCATATTCTTCTGTCTCGGAAATCCCTTTCTGGGTCAGCATGACTTTTACCCGCGGCGAAACCAACTGCAGCGCGTCCCGGTCACCGGTAAGAATCACGCTTTCCAGGTTGCTGCTTTGGGCGATGCAGACCAGTGTGCCAATGATGTCGTCAGCTTCGTAATTTTCTAATTCCAAGACGGGTATGCGCATACAGTTTAGCACTTCCTTGACCACGGGAAACTGGGGTTTCAGCGCGGGTGGGGTGGCTGAACGCTTGGCCTTGTATTCGGCGTAGCTCTCATGCCTGAAGGTAGTTCTCCCTTTGTCAAAAGCCACTGCGATGTGATCTGGTTCTAGCACCTGAAGCACTTTCAGCAGCATGGTGGTGAAACCGTAAACTGCGTTAGTCACTGTGCCGTCGCTTGTGGACAGTGGCGGCAGGGCATGGAACGCACGGTGAATCAGGCTGTTGCCGTCAATGATTAAAAAATGGTCAAGGGACATGGGAGATACCTGCCTTTTAAATATATAATCCAATTTAAATTTATGATTCAGTATTTTCCACAGCCCGGACATAAATACCTGCCTGCAGTTCCTTATTGCCCCAATTAGTTGGATGGTTACGGCAGGACTTTGGTTTAGGGCGGTCGAAATATATAAGCAATGACTGGAGGTTATCGAATATGCCCAAACGGTTGGCTTTTTTAATAGTAGTTTTACTGACGCTGTTTTCGTGGGTGGGGCCTGCCGGTGCGGCGGATGAGAAAAGTGAAGACCCGGCACTGATTTTGGAAGTAATGGAATTGGTTCGGGATTATCATTTAGATAAACCCGAACCCGGAGTTTTAACCGACGGGGCCATCCGGGGCATGCTGTACGAGATTGGCGATCCGTACGCCGAATATTTTGACCCTGAAACGCTGCAAAGTTTTACCGATGCGCTAAACGGTGATCTTATTGGTGTAGGGGTTGAATTAATAAGCCATGATGGTTACCCCGCCGTGATTGGTGTTATCCCCGGTACTCCTGCCCAGCGGGGCGGTTTGCAGATTGATGACTTGATTACGGCCGTGGCTGGCAAGAGTACAGCTGACCGGCTTTTGGCCGAAGTGGCCGCAGAAATACGCGGTCCCCAAGATACTAGTGTGATACTGACCATCCGTCGCGGGGTCAAAGAGTTTGATGTGACTTTGCAGCGGGCAGAAGTACACGTGCCGTCGGTGGCTTATGAAATGCTGGCCGGTAAAACCGGTTATATTTCAGTGAATGCTTTTGGTTCGCACACTACGGGTGAATTTGAGTCTGCTCTCAGAGAATTGCGTAGGATGGATATGTCGACCCTGATTATTGATCTGCGGGGCAACGGGGGCGGTTACTTGCACGAAGCCGTTGACATGCTGGACAATTTTTTACCAGACCGTGCGGTGGCGGTGTACAGCGTGGACAATAGGGAATTTACAGAGGAAATTCGCACCAATCAGGCCCCAACAGTGACGGATATGCCGTTGGTAGTGATTACAGACCTAAACAGTGCCAGTTCTTCCGAGATTATGGCTGGAGCGCTCAGGGACCACGGACTGGCCAGGTTGGTAGGAGGCGTTACTTACGGTAAGGGTGTTGTACAAACAGTGATTCCTTTAAGTAACGGTGGTGCCCTGAAGATTACTACGGCCAGATATCGTACCCCTGCGGGTACTGATATAGACATCACCGGGCTACGGCCCGATCACCAGGTGCTTACCCGGGCCATGCAAAAAGAGGTAGCCTGGCAATTGTTAAATCCCCTTGACCACCCGGATCTCAGCTTTACAGCCGGTAAAGAGGCGCTGCTGAACGGGCGTAAAACAGGCCTGGTCCTGGATGTGCTGAACGTGGGAGGGCGGGAGTATCTGCCCATGCGGCCGGTACTGGAGTCTATGTTGTACCAAGTGTATGGGGAAGAAGACAAAATGCGTGTAGTTGACGCTAAAAAAGAAAAAATGGTGTTTCAGCTAGATAGTAATGGGTCTGTCACCGGTTCGAATGTCATCATTAATGAAGGGGTCGAGTATATAGCCGTAGATTTATTTCCACGGCTGAATATAAATGTTAATAGGGATGGAGAAGTTTATAAACTGGAGCGTTGGTTATAACTGGTTGTAAGCTTGACATACCTATGGATTAACCGGTTTAACCGGGAGGAGGTGCTCTTGGATGCCAGATAAACAGTCCCTGTGTGGTGACGGTAAAAAGAAGGGATCAGGCTGCGGAAATAATAGCAATGTAATAGACTTAAGCCAGTACCGCCGGTGGCGCAGGGGGCAGCATCTCCGCAGGGAGTTGGCTGAATTTGCCGACAGCGAAATCTTTACTGAAGAAATAGAAATCGCTCGGGAAATTTACTTTAGTGTTTTGGATCCGGATTTAGTGGATGAAAAAGACGATTTTCTAATGGAGCGATTTTTTGAATGGTTTATTTTTGATTACCGAATACGCGGGAAATCGGTTTTAGATTATTTTGGTATGACCGGAGGCCTTGCCAAGGAAGAAAAGGTTCTGCTGGAAAAGTGGAAGCGGGCCAGGAGTTCAGTTTACCAGGTATTACAATTAGGTAACGAATATGAAATTTCTCTGCGGGATGTAATTCGTAACAAAGATATCAAGGTCAGGGACCGGCAGGCCATCTGCGATATTGAACCGGGTCATATACTGTATATCCGCGTACTGCCCCTGGGCGAAGAAAACGAGTTTTCCACCGGCGGATTGATTTTGCCCGGTTATTTTGAGAGTTATATGCTGAACAGAGTAAAAATAGACGCTGAAGTTTTTTGGAACAAACGAAACCGGCGAGGCAGCTGGGACATTTATTTGCGGGAGCGGGCCCATATGTTAAACGCCATGGTTATGGAGATGGGAACACTATGGGAATTGCCAGCGGAAGGGCATAAATCTGAAGAAATTCCGGAATCACATGAAGTATCGGATGTTGAGCCGGATCTACAGCCGAAGGACAATTTTTTGGATTATTTTTATGACCGTTGGATTAATGAACCCATGGAACTGCTGATGGGTAAAACACCGCTGGAGGCTTATAAGACAAAGTCCGGCCGTGAAAAGCTGCAAAAGCTGCTTTTAAAGTTGGAAAAGGTAGAAGGTGTAGGCTCCGAACCGTCCATGGATTTGTCCATACTATGGAAAAGGTTAAGCGCTGAACAGGAGAAGGCAAACTCTGGTGTCCATAAAAGCCCCCCTGACACAAGTACTGGTGACCGAGGGGTAGATGAATTAATTCGACACGGTTTGCAAAGAATGGGGTACCAATCGCAGCATGTGAACTGGGCTATTGATATGTGGCAGCAATACAAAGACCTGGCCAGCCCCACCTTTAGAAAGCCTGGCGCCTGGGCAGCTGCAGTAATTTATGCTCTAGCCAAATCCCAGGGGAATGATGAGGTTAACCAAAACGTCTTGGCGCAGATGTTCAACGTTTCTGCGGCCACCATCTCCAATAACTACAGCAACATACGCCGCACTCTCCAACTTGAAGGTAAATAACAATATAAACGCGATCAGCGTTTTATAAGAGCGGGGGTGTATTCTCTGGGCGCTATTATAGGCGCGTTTAATGCGGTTTTGGAATTTTTGGTACATGAGGTAACTGCCTTTATTGCTTCCTTGGGTTACTGGGGTATTGCCCTGGGGATGGCTATAGAAAGTGCTAATATACCACTACCCAGTGAAGTGATATTGCCATTTGGCGGCTATTTGGTTTCCACGGGGCAGCTGAATTTTTTTGGGGCCGCTATGGCAGGCACCATGGGCGGTTTGGGTGGTTCAATTGTATCTTACTATATCGGTTACAAAGGCGGCCGACCATTTCTTAGGAAATATGGCCGGTATATAGGCTTTTCCGAAAAACATTTCATTCAGGCTGAAGAATGGTTTGGGCGTTACGGTGAGGCCACCGTGTTTTTTACCCGCCTGATGCCCGTGGTACGCACGTTTATCTCTTTGCCAGCCGGCATTTCGGGGATGAACTTTTATAAATTTGTTTTATATTCTTTTCTTGGTTCACTACCCTGGTGTTTTTTTCTTACTTACCTGGGACTCAAACTCGGCGAAAATTGGTTGGCTCTAAAACCTTGGTTCCACCGGATGGACATTTTAATCGTGGCGGTCATCCTGGCATTACTGGCCTGGTGGCTGGTTAAGAGGAACCGAAACAAAAAACGCTGGATCTAAAAAAAGTTTGCAGCAAAAAAAATGCGGCAAGAGAATTTCTCTTTCCGCATTTTTTTTTGTCCCTTGCCCCATAATACTTTAAGTGCATCTTCGAGCATTCTTTTTCAATCGATAACGCCCGGACCATGCTTAAGCAATTCAGAAACAGTCACTAATTTGTAGCCCTTTTCCCGCAAACCATCTATCACGGCCGGTAATGCTGCCGGGGTACGGTCACATGTGTCACTGGCGTGCATTAAGATGATCGCACCCGGGTGAACTCTTTCTAATACACGATTTATAATCTGGTCCACGGAGCGGTCTTTCATCCAGTCCAGGGAATCGTCGCTCCACTGAATTACTTTATAATCCAGGTCCTGAGCCGTTTTCAAAACCATATCGTTCCAGTGTCCGTTGGGTGTACGGATTAAGCGGGGACTCACCCCGGTGACTTCTTTAATGGATTCGTGGGCGGTCATAATATCATTTTTGACCCACTCGCTGCTTCGGTCGCCGTAATTTACATGTTCATTTCCATGGCTGGCAATTTCATGTCCCTCATCTGCCAGTCTTTTAGGAAACTCCGGATATTTACTTACCCACGGCCCGCTTAAAAAGAACGTCGATTTTACATCTTTGTCCTTAAGGATATCCATTATTGGCCCCGGTACTTTAGTGCCCCAGCTTATGTCAAAAGTGAGAGCAACAATTTTTTCATCGGTTTGCACCTTGTAGATGGCGTGCGGTTTAGGTTCTACTGTGGCGGGAACGGTGTTTTGCTGCAGCATCACCACGAAAAGGGCAACAGTTATAAACAGTAGTGTACCCATCATCAAATTGCGTCTAACTCTACGCATGTTTAGCAGGTAAATACGCAAATCTTTCACCTCTTTAGCTGCAGGGGATTTCAGCTAGTTAAGAAAGTGTGTCCCCTTACATATTTGTCGAGCTGTTTAATAATTATTTACCTGTTAACGGCTGTATGTCCAAAGTTTTGGCTTTTCGAGATGGAAATATTTCCAGAAAGGATGAACAGTCATGGGTCTTTGTATATTGCGGTTAATGATTTGTTTTATTGTGTTGGCGATGTCGTGTAACATGGGAGGTTCTTTTGCCCGGGCAGATGAATTGCGTGTTAATGCCCGGGCTGCTATATTAATGGATGCACATACCGGACAGGTTTACTTTGCGCATAACGCAGACCAGAAAAGGTCTCCGGCCAGCTTGACCAAGCTTATGACGGCCATCATAGCGGTAGAGAATGCCGAACCAGAAGAAGTAGTTGATGTCAGTAAGAAGGCGGCTAATGTTTCAGTTGGTTCAACAATTCACCTGAACGAAGGTGATAAAATTACCCTGGGCAACCTGCTGAAAGCGGCCCTAATCACCTCTGCGAACGATTCAACTGTAGCTATTGCCGAACATGTAGGAGGCAGCCATGATGCATTTATTTATCAGATGAATCGGAAAGCGTTGTTAATTGGCGCCCGGGACACCGGTTATGCCAATACGAATGGTTACTATGACCCCAAGCACTACTCCACAGCATACGACATGGGTCTAATTACCCGTTATGCGTTGGCAAAGCCCCAGATTAACGATTTGGTACATACCAAAGCAGCAGTGGTTAAGTGGATTAATCCCGAGGAACGGGAAGCGGAAATTACCACCACCAATCGGCTGCTGAAAAATGATATGTTGCCGGGTATTGACGGCGTGAAAACCGGCAGCACGCCGCGAGCGGGTAATTGCTTAATAGCATCTGCCACCCGGGACGACCGCAGATTAATTGCGGTGGTGCTGCATGCGGGAGACCGTTACAAAGAAGCAGCCAAACTACTGGAGTATGGATTTAACGAAGTGCGTCCGGTGGTGATATTTCCCGCCGGTGGTGAATTAGCTCGCGTAAACGTTAAAGAGGGGAAAGAATCATTTGTCCCGGTGACCGTGGCGGACCCCGTAAGGGTCAACATAGCCCGTGACCAACTCCAAAACATACAACTAAAGATTAAGCTGGATGAGCAATTGAAAGCGCCGGTTCGGGAGGGACAATTGGTGGGTCATGTTGAATTTACGGTCAATGGGTACCGTTTAATTAAAACACCACTGGTGGCTGTTAGGGAAGTACAACCTGATGATGCGTTTGCCCGGTTTATGTACTGGCTTTCCAAATAACCCGACTTATCCCCACAGCAACGGGGTTAATCAGCCCGGAGTAGATTATTGTGTTGGGAAACTACTCCGGGGATATTACGTGGGCTCGGTGGGATCTGCCACTTGACATTTTACATGCTTTAAGGCATAATAAATTTTGCAACAATTGAAGAAGGTGTTTGGGTGCATAGCTCAGGGGGAGAGCACTTCCCTGACGCGGAAGGGGTCGTAGGTTCAAATCCTACTGCACCCACCAGTAAAATCAAGGGCTCCGGGAAACCGGAGCCCTTTTCATTTGCTTTTTGGTGCCATTTTGGTGCAAATTGTGTCTGCGTCCACAATAATCCATTGATTCAGAGGTAACATGGTGGCCGGATTGCTTAACGAAGGACCTGGCCACCCAACAAAAGACTATTTATCATAGGGTTTAGGTGGATGTTTTGGTGGGTCTATCGTCTCAGCAGGCGTTACCTGTACGTACCCTTCGATTAGGTGATCATGACCAAAATTGTAGCTGGTCCTAAAAGAAGTAAAATGAGTGTGATTGCCGCATGGTAACATTACCGCCGGGCCAGTATGAGCGTAGTAAACATGATGGTGACGGAAGTCAAAAGTTGTTGCGCCTCTTATTTCATGGATGTGGCTTGGGCCGTGTGGAATTGGTGGCCCGGTTACACCTGGGTGCATATGGCTATGACCCTGATCGCAACTGGTTTTCCCGGTATGGTCATGGACGTGAAGGCGCGCTTGTTCATCGGGATAAACATGAGGATGATGTTGTGGTGGTGGCATGGACATAAACAATCCCCCTTAGGAATTTATTAACATACTATTATGGCTAAGAGGGAAATGTTACCAAATACTGGGTAGCGGGTTGATTAAGAAAACTCTTCCCTAGTATCCAATCGATTTAGTGTTTCAGCTAATACAAATCCATAAACAAGGGCACCTATAAAGTCTGTTACTGCTGTACCCATAGTCAGCGGTGTAAGCTTAGGTACGTTTGCTATATACGTTAAAGAATAAATAGCAAACCAGGATAAAACACCAAAGAGAAGTCCTTTAAAAACGTAATTTGTACTTGTCACGAGTTTAGAAACAAGATAGGCAAATACTATTCCTAAAAAGCCTACAAATACTAATTGGACGAGAAGGAAAAACAGAACGAATAAAGCATTAGTGGCACTTTGGCCAGTGACAAAAATACTAGGCCAGTCTACAAAGCGCAAGCTGGTAATATTTAGGTAATAAGATATATAGCTCACTATATTCATTGCTATGCCACCTATGACTCCAGCAATAAAGCCTTTAGTTGTTCTATCTTGTAGTATCAAATATACCAACCTCCAGTGATTTAAGTAGTTTTATATATTCTACCCATAGCAATTAAGGGTAAACCAAAGAAGGGGGCGGATGGTTGGTAATTTCCACTGTTGGAAAAGCTGCATTCATTTGCTCACAGGAAGGGAGTTATTCCATTAGTTTCTTATATAGCGTTGAACGGCTAATACCTAATAATTTAGCGGCTTTTAGTTTGTTTCCTTTGGTTATTTCCAGGGCTTTAAATACTGCTTCTCTTTCAATTCCAGAAAGTGAATATACTGCTGACTCATTTTCAATCCCGGACAGTGAATTTATTTTTTTTGAACTTTCATCATCGTAATCAATACCCAAGTCTTCTATTTTAATCAGGTCGTCTTTGCAAAAAATTATTGCTCTTTGAATTAAATTTTCTAATTCCCTAGTATTGCCAGGCCAATTGTAGCTTTCTAAAAACCTTAACGCGTCGTCTGCAATGCCCGTAATTTGTTTTTTAGGTGGGGTGTTATATTTTGTTATAAAGTAATCGGCTAAAAGTGGTATATCCTCCGTATGTTTTCGTAGTGGTGGGATATTTAAATATAAAACTTTTAACCGATAATATAAATCTAATCTGAATTTACCTTCGTAGGCAAGCTTTAATAAATCTTTATTTGTAGCGGCAATAATACGTACATCTATTTTTTTAGGTTGTAATCCTCCAATTCGCACAACTTCTTTCTCTTGAATAGTGCGCAATAATTTACTCTGCAAGGATAACGGCATGTCTCCAATCTCATCCAAAAAAATGGTGCTTTTATGAGCTAATTCAAATTTTCCTGGTTTGCCCTGTTTAGCTGCACCGGTAAAAGATCCGGACTCATAACCAAACAACTCAGATTCTGCTAATTCAGGTGGTATAGCGGCGCAATTAATATTCACAAATGGTTTTGACCAGCGGTCACTGGCATTGTGTATAGCTTGGGCAAACAATTCTTTACCCGTGCCGCATTCTCCCCCAATTAAAACAGTTGATGAGTTGTTCGCCGCTAATACAGCAAGCCTTTTAATTTCTTCCATGGAGCGGCTTTTGGTGATAATTGAGCCGGTGGTATATCTGGTACCATTGATTTTATATAAATCATTACTCTGTTCAATAAATTGTTCTGTTGTTTTACATTCGTTTTTATTGACATTATCTATATGGTCAAGTAAAAAATTAACTATCATTGCCTGGGTAATAACACCGACCGGCTCATTTTTTGAATTGACTACAGGAGTCTGTCCAATGCGTACACTCCTTAACCATTGATTAATTTCCGATAAATTGTTGAAAACCATATCTTCTTTAAAATAGATAACATCTTTAACATACTGATTAGAGATTGGGTCATTAACACCTAATCCATTTAGTAAACAATCTAATAAGTTCATTCTTGTAAACATTCCAATGATCATGTTTTGGGAATCAACAACGGGAATTCCATAAAGTTTAGTCTGACGAATTAACGCTATTGCTTCACGCATTTTGCTTTTAGGAGTAATACTAACTCTGGTAGAAACCATTATATCTTTTGCCATCATTATGTATTCATCCCCCGGTTTTAATCTAATTTTCTCTGGAAATTGGTTATCTCTAGTAAAATAAAATTTTTTACTGTTTATTTATGAAATGTCTCTGCAGGTATAAAAGTTGCGATATAATAAATTGATAGACTTTCGAATATTTTAGAGAACAAAAATTTTGTCGTAAAAACAGACAAGTGTAATTTCATTATACATTGATTTGTATCATATGGAAACATACATTGATTTGTATCATATGGAAGCTGGCAAAAAAACAATAAGGCTTGCTCTATACTGCATGCAAAGAATGGCTTCAGGCGTAGGCGTAGCTGATTTATTAATTAGTACCTCACTTTCCTGGACTTCCAGACCTCCATCGCCAACCGCTCGGCAAAAAACCAAGATAATCATCCCTTTTCCGGGTCTGCGTTCCAAAGAATTAGAAACTATGTTGTTAACTCGACTGGTTGGGTTGCAATGTCGTTCAGACTGTCCGCTATTTGAGCATGTATGTTTTATGGACATATTTTAACCGATAAAAAAATACATTGCATTAGTTTTTTTTAAATTAAGACCTTTAGATAATATTAAATTAAGGCGTCTAGATAAAATAAAGCTTTTTTTTTAATTTATTTTATTTTATATATAAAATTTCTCTACAGGCATAAAAGTTGCGATATAATACTCTTTGAAAGAAGGACCCTGTATGCCTCTGTCCAATTAGTAAATTAGAGAGGGGGTACGTTGGGTAATGATTACAGCAGGAGTAGACGCTGGTAACAAATATACCAGGGTAGTCATATTAAAAGACGGCCAGGTTCTGGCCAAAGGTGAAGTAGTGAGTGGTTTTAACCAGCAAAAGGCCGCCGACGATTCATTTAACCTGGCTTTGCAAGAAGCCGGGCTGAGTAAAGAGAATGTCAATTACGTGATAGCCACTGGTGCTGGCAAGACAGAAGTTGCCTTCTCAAATAGCAATATAACCGATTTGACTGCCGCCACCAAGGGCGCCAAGTTTATTTGCCCCACCGCCCGGTTTGTAGTAGATGTGGGCGCCGAGGAAAGCCGGGTGGCCAAGATCGATAAAGATGGTCGCGTTGTTGACTTTGCTGTGAACGAAAAATGCGCCGCCGGTGCCGGGTCATTTGTGGAGGCTATGAGCCGGGCGCTGGAGATACCTATTGAACAGATGGGCGAGCTGTCACTGCAGTCCACAAAGACAGTGCAAATAAATGCTCAGTGCGCAGTGTTTGCTGAGTCAGAGGTAGTCTCCCTGATTCACGCCAATACCGCCAAGAAAGATATCGCCAATGCAGTAAACGACGCCATGGCCAGCCGAATTATGTCAATGGTACGGCGGGTGGGTGTGGAAAAAGACCTGGTTATTATTGGCGGTATGGCGAATAACCGGGGCTTTGTTAAATCAATGGAAGATGGTCTGGAAATGAAGGTTGTGCTCCCCGCCGAGCCTAACTTCGTCGGCGCTTTGGGTGCGGCCGTAGTTGCTGCGGAAAAAGCCCTTAATGTTTAGCCGTATTGAAAACAAGTTGGGGGTAGGAAATGGCCGAACAAAAGAAAGAGTTTTGGAGATGGAAAGAATACAACTGGCATAACGCTGACATGGACTGGAGAAAAGCCAGTATAATAACTTGCGGCATTGATGTTGGCTCGGTCAGCTCTCAATGTGTAATTATGTGTGACGGTGAACTTTATGCTTTTGCCAATATGCGCACTGGATCGGACAGCCCCAACTGTGCTTTGAACGCATTGAACTGGGCGCTGGAAGGCACCGGTATGACATTGGATGATATTCATTACACTGTTGGTACAGGATATGGCAGGGTAAACGTACCATTTGCCAATAAGGCGATCACCGAAATAGCGTGTCATGCCCGGGGGGCTAACTATATGTATGGTCCCACCGCCCGGACAATCCTTGATATGGGCGGACAGGATTGTAAAGCCATTAATATAGACGAAAGGGGTAAGGTTGTATCATTTATAATGAACGACAAATGCGCGGCTGGTACTGGTCGTGGTATGGAAGTCTTTGCTGACCTGCTGGGGGTTCCCATTGAGGAAATAGGCGAAATGTCACTGGTGGAAGATGAGCCCGAACCTGTCAGTAGCACATGTGTAGTATTCGCCAAATCTGAGGCTACAGGCCTGCTGAGATCCGGGTGGCCTAAAGAGAGGGTTATGGCGGCCTATTGCTCGGCTATGGCTCAGCGTGTAATTTCACTGCTTAAGCGTAACGGTATTAATAAGGATTTTGCCATTACAGGTGGCATTGCCAAAAACGTTGGCGTTGTCAGCCGACTGGAAAAAAAACTTGGCTTAACAGCATTAAAGCCCAAGCATGACACTCAGTTGGCCGGTGCTATTGGAGCCGCACTTTTTGCCAAAGCACTGGTTGAAAAGTCAGGAAATAATATGATTTAATTTTTACAACCACCGGGGTGATGCTTGGTGTTGGCCCATTATGGTTACAAAGATGGTTCTGGAGATTTTTTTTTAAGCATTAATACGGATCAATGTGCTAACTGCCAGAAAAAGCCGTGTGTCAGTGCTTGTCCTGAACAGGTACTGGAAGTATTTGAGGACGATTATGAAGATGAAGTTGTTAGAGTTAAGGAAGAACACCGGAAAAAAATAAAATACTCCTGCGCAGCATGCAAGCCGTTTTCCGGTGAACGTAACCTGGCTTGCCAGCAGGCATGCAACTTAGGGGCAATCAAACACTCCTGGTAAAAGGACATCAAAACCGGCTATTGACCGGCTAAAAAATGCGTATGTTAGAGGTGATTGTTTGTGAGAGTAGAAGGGAAAGTGGCTATAGTTACAGGGGCCCGTCAGGGGATAGGCGAATCTGTAGCGGTGGCTCTAGCCAGGGAGGGTGCGGCGGTGGTAATGATCAGCCGTAGCATTAGCCCGGACAGCCCGGTAGTGGAGAAAGTTAAGGATTGTGGTGGTCGATACCTCACTATGAATGTGGATGTGGGTGATCACCAGCAAGTGCAAAAGATGGTAGACGAAACCATAGCCGCATTCGGAAAAGTGGATATTCTTTTCAACAATGCGGGAATCACCAGACCTGCTATGTTATGGAAAATGACTCCGGAACAATGGGACGAGGTAATAAGGATTAATCTTACAGGTACTTTTAACTGCATGCGGTCAGTGGCCAAGCAGATGATTGAGCAAAAGTCCGGTTCGATAATTAACGTTACTTCTTCGGCAGGGCTTGTGGGCACTATTGGCCAGGTAAATTATACAGCAGCCAAAGGTGGGGTTTATGCTTTAACCAAATCTGCGGCCAAAGAACTGGCGAAATACGGGATTAGGGTCAATACAATTGCACCAATGGCTGAAACAGAAATGACCAAAAAAATATCAAGTGATCCCAAGTTTAGCGCTAAATACCTTGAGCGTATTCCTCTGGGACGGTTTGCGAGCCCGGATGAGATTTCCCCGACAGTGGTTTTTCTGTCTTCGGATGAATCATCATATATAACCGGACAGATCATCTGCGTTGATGGCGGTATGGTTATGATGTAATTACAATAATTTCCGGGGAGGTACAGTTATGCCAAAAGATGTTGCAATAATAGGTGTTGGTCAAAGTTCATTTGTAAGGGGATACAAAGGTTCCATCAGGGAATTGGCTTTTGAAGCTTATAGGGAAGCCATGCAGGATGCCGGAATAAGTAATAGCGATATAGGCGCTTCAATTATTTGTTCGGCTCCGGAATACGACAGCCAGCGTAGTCCTTCGGGGATCATTGCTGAGTACCTTGGACTGAACCCCCAACCCACCTTTGCGATCGAGTCAGTGTGCTCCGCCAGCACTTCGGGCCTAAGGACGGGCTATGCGATGGTCAAGGCAGGTTTGCATGATATTGTCGTGGTGCTGGGTTTTCAAAAAATGTCGGAAATTTCTTCAGCTGATTCTCAGGAGCGAATGGGTCGGGGTGCCGACATCATGTGGGAATCGCCTTTTGGCACCATGATGCCAGCGTACTACGCTATGCACGCCTGTGCTCATTTTGACAAATACGGCAGTTCTGAAAAAGACTTGGCTATGATTAGAGTTAAATCTGCCAAATACGGTGTAATCAATGAAAAGGCAGTGTACCGTAAGGAAGTCAGTCTGGAAGATGCTTTAAATGCCCCAGTTGTGACCAGCCCACTGAAGCGGTTTGACTGTTGCGCTAATGCTGACGGCGCGTCGTGCGTTATCATTGCCAATAAGGACAGGGCCAAAGAAATTTCCCAAAAGCCAGTCTGGTTCATGGGTTTGGGTTCAGCAACTGCTTCCATGACGCTTACAGGCCGTGACACCCTTTACGGTATTTCATGCGCCCGGTCGGCCGCCCAAGAGGCTTATACCATGGCGGGGTTAAAGCCACAGGATATTGATGTGGCGGAGGTACACGATTGTTTTACCATCGCTGAACTTTTAGCCTATGAGGCCCTTGGGTTTGCCGAACCCGGTAAGGGTGTGGAATTGGTTCGTGAAGGCCAGACATATATCGGCGGCAAAATACCGGTCAATGTGGACGGCGGTCTGCTTTCCAAAGGGCACCCCATCGGTGCCACGGGTGGCTCGCAGGTGCGCACCATTGTGTTGCAGTTACGCGATGAAGCCGGCGCAATGCAGGTTCCGGGAGCTGAAATTGGTCTGGTTCATAATATTGGCGGCGTGGGTGTTTATGGGAACGTCATCATCCTGGGGAGGTAGAAATAATGGGTTTTGAAAAGTTCGGACGGAAAAGCTTTGCTTCTCATGCCAAGGTTGAGTCTTTTGTTGAGTACCTTGAAAAGGGCGAACTGAGGGGTACACAGTGCAAGTCTTGCGGGAAACAATATTTCCCTCCCCGTGCGGATTGCAACGGATGCCTGGGTAATGATATGGACTGGTTTAAAATAGAAGGGATAGGTACCCTGGTAAGCCATACTAGGGCTGGATTTGCACCTACCGGCTTCGAGGCGGACGTGCCCTATACGCTTGCTATGGCTGATTTTAACGGGATAAAAGTTTTCGGCAGGCTTACTGGCGATATTCCCGAAGAAGAAGTAAAAGTTGGTATGAACTTGCAATTAAATATTCTCACATTCTCTGACGGACAATTGTCCTACGAATTTATTAAACCATAATAGTTCTTTTCTAAGTTCCAATACAGGGGTGGTTATCGAAGACAAATGAGTTGCCCGGCTTGACTGGTATTTGGACAAAGTTAGTGAAATGGTTAATAAATAGTAGTTCATTGGTTTAATAAAAAAATATGTATGGGAGGAATTTATTTAATGGATCTTAACAAAT
>JAENYQ010000057.1 GCA_016841675.1 Desulfotomaculum sp. | reverse complement strand
GATGCTGTTCGCGGTGAGGTTCCGAAAGCGTTTATCCGCTTAAAAGACGGTGTAGGGATGGTAGACCAGGAACTGATTGACTTCTGCAAAGAGAGAATGGCTTCGTATAAGGTACCGCGCAACATTGAGTTTGTGACTGAGCTGCCGAAGAGCCCAACTGGTAAAATTTTAAAGAGGTTGCTTAAGATTAATTAACCCCAAAGAGCAGCTTAAATGAGTAAAGCAATTTCCTCTCTGCTTGACACTAGGGGCATAAAAAAAGAGGCCGGTCACCTTTAATCCAAGGTGGCCGGCCTCTTTGGGCAAATGGCTTAAAGTGGAAGAGATGCTATCCACTTTAAATCCCGATGTAATTGAAATGCTGGGTGATCCAAAGTACAAACTGTGTTAAGGGCGGTTAGAGGTCATTCTGAGCGCAGCGAAGAATCTGCTCCTTTGCAGATGCCCATGGGTACAGCAAAAAAGGCCCAGATCCTTCGCTAACGCTCAGGATGACAACTCTAAAAGATAAGTTTGTCATTCTGAGCGCAGCGAATGTGTCAAGGGGACGGTTCCTTTGACACAAAATTAGATAGCCTGGAAGTTAATTATTGATTAATAGGATAGGACCGGCACCTAAGTAGAGGGAATCGGTCCTTCTTTTGTCGCGGGGGGTTGTCACAGGGACGGTTCCGTTGACATACGAAAATCGTGTCTGTCACCGAAACCGTCCCCATGACAACCGTAGAACGTGTCTGTCCGAAACCGTCCCTATGACAACCGTGAGCTTGGGCTGGTCATGCTGAGCGTAGCGAAGAATTTGTGTTTAGTGCATTTGCGTTGAATACGGAAACTGGGTGCTGTATCCTTGAAACTTCTGGTAGGACTGGGCCAGCTTTTGCTGCTGCTCGCCCTCCAAAGTGTACCAGCCCTTGCGGAACATTAGGTTGAATAGTTCCCGGGTCATGGCGTGGGTTTCCATGAATATGCGCATCACATCGTTGTGCAGCTGCCGGTGGCTGGCTTCCCGGGCAAACACGTTCATGTTGTCGGTAATGTATTTTTCTTGGGCCAGGGCCAGGTTCAGGTTGTCCCGGTCGTTTATCTTTGGCCCCTTTACCCTGGGCAGCAGGTTGGATTGGGGGTTTTTAATCTGCAGACCCATATTGCCCATCATCCCCTGAGCGCCTTGCTGACCGGCGAATTGCTGCTGGTATTGTCCGTACAAAATGATCCCCTCCTTACATGTTGGCGGCGTTGGCCGGATTCAAATGGGTCAATAATTGCTGGTAGTGGGCCTGGTGCATTTGTCCCGCCTGGTGTAGGTAGGTACTGATTTCCGGATCGGTGCAATTAAGGGCGGCATGGTGCATCATCTTCATGGCCCCCAGTTCCCAGGACAGGGCGTCGGTGAGGTAGAGAAAGTCCTTGGTGCTTACCACGTTAGGCGGTTCGGGCATAATTTGCTGCCCTGCCTGCTGCTGATTAGTCTGGTACATTTTAAGCAACTCCTTTCATTCGGTTTCATTCTATATTGTTCCTTAGCTTGGTTCGCCTATACCAAAGAATTCAATAATAGCAAACATTTTAGTCAACAGCTCATTTGCTCCATCCTGTAAGACATTTGCTTTTTTTACCTGTAGTTAGGCACATGCGCATCCGGCCGCCCGCGCATATGGTGGGTAAAAAGGTGCGGGGTGATGGTCTTGATTTTGGCGTACTTGTTGGGTGCGCTTTTCCTGGGCTGGCTGTTTGTGGTGTTGTACCGGATATGGGGTGTGGGCGGCGGAAACACCGGGCACATAAGGAATACGAAACGTCTGGCGGTGCTGTTGCGGGACGAGGGGAACTGGGCCGAGTGGATAGTGCGCGGCAGGGTAGCGGCGGCGGTAAAGCGGGAACCGGAAATGCAGGTGGTGCTGGTGGACGGCGGCTCGGCCGATCAAACGCCACTGATCTTGGAACGGATGGCCCGGCAGTTTAACCTGGGGTTTTGCCGCCTGGATGACCTGGGCGAGCAGTGCAGCAGGGCCGGGAAACCGGGGCGTCAAAAAAGCTTCGGCTGTGAAACGGACCCCATAATAAATTGTTCGGCTCCCTGTTTTGAGGCTGTCGGGTTGAGTGCCGGCAGGGATGGCAATACCGGCTCTGCCCGAACTGCCCGGTGCGTTGTATGTACCGGGCAGAACTCCGCCGCCAACCGGGCCGGGCACGGTTGTTGACTTGCTTAGCTGCACTCCGCAAGGGTGGTTTGAGTATGACCAGCATGCACCAAGCTAGATCTTTTAGTCCTTGTGTCAATCCCTGTTTTAGCAGGGATCCCACGTTCAAGTCAGGAATCTTTCCCGACTTGAACGTGTTTTTTTTCCGAAAGCAGGATAAATCCAATTTTTGTCGAATAATATCTTATCCAATTGCGTTGGTACCAATGTTTAATTATTGTCTGCCTACATTAGCCTAAAAAATACCTTGTTCTTTTGTCTAGTTAAGACATGTTCAGGTCAAGCTCAATGTGTTATGATAATTATCAGAAATTACAAAACATATCGAACCTTTGCAATCTTTATGTAGGATCTTGATACTTTATAGGCTTTAACTATGAACTTAACTGTGTTAGCGGGGGGGTAGTTTTTGTGATTCAGGAACCCGTATTTACCGACCTACTAACTGTCAATAAAGATGAAGGAATTATTAAATTTAACCAAAACCGCCTGTTATTACTTGAGGCTGAGACCCTTTTCCAAATGAGAGAAGAATTAATCCAAACCATGGGAGATGATATGGCCCGTAGCGTCCTTACCCGCTTTGGGTATCGGTCTGGTATTAAGGATGTGGAGGCCTTTAACAATATTTATCATTTTGAAAACGATGCAGATTGGTTACTGGCCGGACCCAAAATGCACACATTGGAAGGAATTGTACATTCAACCTGTGAAACACTGGAATATGACCGTAGTCGGGGCACGTTTTATATGACCTCGAAATGGCGCAATTCCTACGAAGCTGAGCAACATTTACTGAAGCATGGCATAGCAAATGAGCCCGTTTGCTGGAGCCTAACCGGATATGCCAGTGGTTACGCATCAGGTTTTATGGGCCGCCCGATAGTTGGTATAGAGACTATGTGCCAGGGTATGGGGGACCCTTTTTGCAGGCTTGAGTTACGTTCTAAAGAGGAATGGAATGGACAGGCAGGCCGAATTATTAATGACTTAAAGCAAAATATGATTATGAAAAGCATGCAAACCTTACTGGATGAAGAGCGGGATCGAGTAAACATACTACAGGATTTAAACAATGCTATTATTGATATCGGCATGAGCCTTGAATCATCTAGTATGCCTATGAAAACTGTTACGTACGCGCAAAGGCTATTCAATTCGGAAAAGGCAATTTTGGCCATTGTTAATGGGAGAAACGAAAAAACAACACTGTATGAAACCGTAAACCGTAAAGAAGTAGCAAAAAAAGTTTTTGCTGAAAATAACGAAATTATCGCGTTCTTGCTGGAAAGTCGCAAACCTATGGTTTGGGAAAACAGTAAAAAAAATCTTGACTTAGGCTCTGGAAGTATTAGAATTAAAAATCTTATCTATATCCCTCTGAACTCAAATGAGTTAATTGGAGCCATAATACTAATAAACAAATTGAACGGTAAACAGTTCACGCAGAGCGACCAGGAATTATTGGCGCTGCTGGCCGCACAGTCGTCTATTGCATTGGGCAACGCAAGGATATATGAGCAGACCAATCAAGATTTAAAGGAAAAAGTAGATGAATTATACACGGTAAACAGTCTTCTTTTTGCTGAGCATGACGCATTGCAGAAGGCTACTAATATACACAATCAACTTACTTCTCTGGTCTTGGAAGGCCACGGACTAGAAATGATTGCCCGCAATTTAGGTCTAATTATCAACAGACCCGTAATTATAGCGGATCATTTCTATAATATAATGTCAGTTTACCAGGATGAAGCAGTTCTTGATCTTAAAGAGTTTTGGCAAACGGCAATAGAGGATCCGTCACTAAAGCATAAATTACTCTTTTATAAAGAAAAACAGTTTAGTATTGAGGATAAATATATACATATTAATTACGATTATAACGATTTTAAAATGTTTATAGTACCCATAAAGGCCGGCAAAGAAAGCCTGGGATTTGTTATTACCTTGGAAAAGGATGAAGCTCTTAATCAGTTGGAATGTATCGCCATGGAGCAGGCAGCCACTGTAATAGCATTGGAATTATTAAAGCAAAAAGCTGCTTTTGAAACAGAGCGTAGGATTAAGAAAGATTTTTTAGATGAGCTGATGGAAAAAAGCCACCAGAATGAAGAAAGCATCATGATTAGAGCTAAAGAATTAGGTATTGATTTATCTAGTCAATATCGGGTAATTGCTATTGAGATTACTGCGGGAGAGCCTGAAGTACACCAGAAGGAGCAGCAAGGCGACACCGTTAGTAGGAAGGGAAACTTTTATCAGGCTTTGGAACGTGTGATTAAAAGTGTTACCAGTAATATGGTAATTATTGGCAAAAAAAATTATATTATCGGAATATATTCGTTAAAGGACGGTACACGCAAGAATGCCGACCGGGAATTGCAAAAAGTAATAGAAAATTTGGAAGAAAAATTTAACATAGTGTATCCCAATTACAGTTGGTACGTGGGAATTGGCTCACCCTGTACCGGGGTGGTTAATTTCAATTCCTCATACCAAGACGCCCTTACAACTATTGAAATAATTAAATCTTTAAAATTTAAAAGCAAGTGCAACACTTATGAGCAGATTGCAGTTTTTGGGTTACTAAACATAAACATAGAGCAGTTTAGAAAGTTTGTAAACAAAACAATTGGCTCCCTGTTGGAATATGACAAAAAACATAATACGAATTTAATAAATACATTAGATTCGTATTATAGAAATAATTGTAATGTAGAAAAAACAGCCCGCACAGGATTTATAAGTTCATCCACCTTGAAATACAGGCTTAGGCGTATTAATGAAATTGCCAATATTGACCTGAGTAATCAGGAAACCAACCTAACTATTCAGTTGGCCTTAAAAATCATCAAAGGCTTGTAAATATATTTACTATCATATTACCCGGCTTAATCAGAATATTCGTGAAATGGGGCTCAAGATAAATATAGCATGTTAAGCAAGCTTAATTATTTCCGTTTAAAACGGAATGAATTAATAAAAAAGGAAAGGGTGGTATTGTGTCTACTTGTGCAGAGTGCAAGGCGTTTTTTGCAATTCCTGAAAACGCGGATGATTTTGAACTAAGCAAAGGTGATTGTGTGCGTGAAGAGAAAGACCAAAAAGGCAAGTATTGGCTGTCCAAACCGGTTATGGGCGATATGGTAGCAGACAAATGCAGCTACTTCATGAAAAAAGTAGCTAATTAAAAGCCAAAATTAAAAATGAAGGAGGACTTTTTAGATGCCTATAACGGAAAGAACTAAAAGACTTAAGGCAAGGTGCCGTTGGAAGCATACATCCGCAGGTGAATTTGTGGATGAGACCGTAAGGACCGGCATTGAGCGGGCTAGGCTGATAACCGAATCGCACAAAAATACCGTGGGTGAGCCGAGAGTTATTAGAAGAGCAAGAGGGCTCGCTAACATTTTAAATAATATTACTATAATTATCCAGGAAGATGAGTTAGTCGTTGGGGATCATATCGAGCACCCGGAAGCTATTCCCCTGTATCCGGAATTAAGTTATTTTGTTACCCTTGACTTGGTTCAGAGTAAGTACTGCCCGGATGAAGTAAAAGAAGAGGCTATGGAAATTTGTAATTACTGGGAACCTTATACGCTACAGCGTAAAGGAGAAGCTTATTATACCGAGGATGAATTAGAACGGGCTTATCAATTCAGCACGGTTGAAGGTCCTGCGTTTGTAACAGGGTTCAACAGCATTGTGCCGCCATACGAAACTGTGCTAGAGGACGGTCTGCAAAAAAGAATTGAATTAATCCAAGCCAAATTAGATGACGCGCTGGCGCAACTCCGGGAATTTCCCTGGGACGCATCCAAGAACCTACCATTACTTGAAAAAATCAACAACTGGCGGGCTATGATTATTACTGACGAGGCTGTAATTGCCTGGGCCAGAAGGCACGCCAGGTTGGCCAGGATAATTGCGGAAAACTTTGAAACCGACCAAAACAGGAAAAAAGAGCTTATGGAAATATCCGATATCTGCAATCGTATGCCCGCAGAACCGGCAAAAGGTTTAAGGGACGCCATGCAGTCCAAGTGGTTTGTATTCCTGGTTGCCCACGGTCTGGAACGTTACGCCAGTGGATATGCACAGCTGGAAGACAAGCTGCTTTATCCTTATTATAAAACTAGTGTAATTGAAAAGTCATTTCAACCGATGACCCGGGATGAGGCTCAGGAGCTTGTCGAATGTGAAAGACTTAAAGTCTCTGAGCATGGGAGCTGTAAAGACAGGGGACACCGGGAAGCTTTCCCGGGATCAAATGACCTGTTCATTCTCACCTTGGGTGGAATAAAAACAGATGGTAGCGACGCGTGTAATGATATGACCGATATTATACTTGACGCGGCGTTAAGCATCAGGACAACTGAACCATCAATCGCATTCCGGTGGCACCCCAAGGGAAGAATGGAAACAAAGAAGCGTGTTTTTGATTGCATCGCGGCCGGACTTGGCTATCCTTCAATTAAACATGAGGATGTTAACTACAGCCAGTTGTTAAAGTGGGGTGCGACCCCAGAACAGGCCCGGGATTGGCTCCTGGTGCTGTGCATGTCGCCCGGTGTGGCCGGTAGAAGAGCGACGCAGAAGTGCAGAACCGAAGGCGGCGGCAGTTTATTTGTGGCCAAGTGCTTTGAGATAGCACTTTATAACGGTTTTGATCCCACATTCTCAAATACACAACAGGGACCCGAGACAGGAAATGCCGAAGATTTCGATACCTTTGAAAAGCTTTGGGAAGCTTTTGCTAAACAAATCCAATACGGCGTT
Organism: Desulfotomaculum sp.; assembly: GCA_016841675.1. GTDB lineage: Bacteria > Bacillota > Desulfotomaculia > Desulfotomaculales > Desulfallaceae > BRH-c8a. Next base: position 16,130 of record JAENYQ010000057.1, on the reverse strand, counting down.
AGCCTGGCTGTAAAGGGCAAAGACATAGCCAGAACAATTGAACAACATTACTTGCAAATACCGTTTGTTTCCAGTATTGACGATGGCTGTGTGGAAACTGGTAAAGATGCCTCGGGACTAGTCGAGCTACCGAACCCCTGGCACAATATAATTCTTAACACAACTGCCTCTGACTCCCTGGTGGCCATGAAAAAGTTAATCTACGATGATAAGAAGTATACCATGAAAGAACTTATTACGGCTTTACAGGCCAACTGGCAAGGGTATGAGGACATGCGGCGTGATTTCTTGAATGTGACCAAGTGGGGTAATGATGATCCCTATGCGGATGAAATTACCGTTAAGTTTTATGACATGCTGGCTGATGAATTTGCTAAAGTTACCATGTATTCCGGTGTTGCTCCGATGCCCTTGGGCCAGTCGGTAGGTCACTACATCACGGTTGGGTCGAAAATTGGAGCCACCCCCAACGGCCGGCTTCACGGTGAGGCCGCGGATGATGGCGGATGCTCTCCTTACATGGGGGCGGATAAAAAAGGCCCCACCGCTGTGCTTAAATCAGTTTCAAAAATTAATCACAGAAAATTTAAGGGTATGCTGCTAAATCAGCGGCTATCTGCAGAGCAAATGAGAAGTGAAAAAGGATTTGACATCTGGCTTGATTACATGGACACTTGGTATGATTTGGATTTAGACCATGTGCAGTTTAACGTAGCCAGTACCAAGGAATTGATGGCCGCTCAAGAAGAACCTGAAAAATATCCCGACCTGATTGTCAGGGTTGCCGGATTTAGCGCCCGTTTCGTTGACTTGTCCAGATACGCTCAGGATACTATTATTGCCCGTACTGAGCAATCATTTGGAGTTGCCCAATAAAGGTTAATGCCTGTTGGGGCTTGGAAAATCAAGCCCCAACAGGCCCCTTATTCTCCAATATTTAATAATAGGAGGATTTTAGTTTTGAAATGCGTTAAATGTGGTTACGAAGATGATATGGTGATGTTTAAGCGTGCAAGTATGTCGCTTGGTTGTTGTACGGGGCAACACTTAAGAACCTGTCCCAAATGCGGAGCCACTAGTGCATGTAACCCTCTAATGGAAGAAGTGTGGGAGGAACAGCAAAAACAGAAAGGTAAAAATTAAAGGTTAATTAATAAATTTATTAGCAAAATATCCTTAAACAATTAACTTTAAAATACAGGAGGATAAAATCAATGGCAACGTGTAAAGAATGCAAGTGGGTAATGGTTCATACAGTAGACCCCTCAAAAGGTATATGCACCAACAAAAGGATTAAACTTTCTGATACTCAAGCAAATCAAACGGCAATAGCAAAGCATGTTGTTAAAATGAGTGACAAGGCTTGCGATAATTTTGAAGGCGGTAAAATGACTTTTAGAGAAATGGTTTAAGTTTAAAAATGTAATTGATATTAGAAATATATCCTTTGAAGTTGATGCCTATTTGACTGTTTAGATACCTGGGGTAACCCCCCTTTTTTTTTAGTCAATAATAAGTGGGAGGAGAAATCATGGAGCCTCAAATAAAGATGCCCTTAATAACCAATATACAACGATATTCGCTGGATGACGGTCCTGGAATTAGGACGGTAGTGTTTATTAAAGGATGTCCTTTACATTGCCCATGGTGCCATAATCCAGAGAATATCTCAAATAAAATGGGATTATACTTTCATGCGGATAAATGTGAACGGTGTGGAAGATGCGTTGCGGTTTGCCCGGAAAATGCAATTACACTACTCGAATTTGATGGAAGCCTGCCCCAAAGGGATCGAGATAAATGTTCTCAATGCATGAAATGTGTATTAGAATGTCCCACCGGGGCTTTGGAACAGGTTGGCGAAACTTTGACCATGGACGATATATTAAGAGAATCTGTAAGCGATATGCCGTTTTATAGAAAATCGGGTGGAGGCGTAACCATAAGCGGGGGAGAACCGCTGTTATTCCCGGAATTCACCTTGGAGCTGGCCCGTGAACTTAAAAAGAAATATGTTCATGTCGCCGTGGAAACCAGCGGTTTTGGAGATTGGGAACACTTAAGCAAAATAGCCGAATATGCAGATTTGTTTTTGTTTGACTTAAAGCACATGAATAGTTTGAGACATCAGGCGGTAGTCGGTGTACCTAATAATATTATTCATGATAATCTTCGCAAGCTGGTTAACCTTAACAGAGTAGTCGTTCGTGTTCCAGTAATTCCCGGGTTTAATAATGATAATCATAATTTTAATACGATGGCGGAATTTCTTAAAAGCCTGAATCGTCCAGTGGCATCTGTTGATCTGCTCCCTTTTCATAACTTTGGTGAAAAAAAATATAGACAATTAGATAAGAAATACAACTATAAAGGGATGCCAAATATGCAAAAGGAAGAAGTTACCGAATTTATGGAAATATTGAAAGGTACTGTTAATACTACAATCGGAGGAATAACAATTCAGTAAAGTCAGTTGGTAAAAATTATGGCGTATTAGTTTTTTATTCATAATTGACACAAAGGAGTGCATAAAGTGAGCATCAATAGTAACATTTTAATTCCCGAGCAAGATCCTTTTTTCTATGTTAACAGGGAAACCAGAGATATGTTGAACAAAATAAAGATAATCTCCGAGAAACACCCTGTTAATGTACTGGTTACAGGAAAACAGGGTTGTGGCAAATCTTCGCTCGTTCGTCAATTCGCCGCTGTTTATAACCGCCCCATGGCTAGTTTCCAAATCGGAATACTGGCGGAACCTGGTCAACTATTTGGTGAATATGTACTTAAGGAGGGCGAAACAAGCTATCGCCCTTATCTATTTCCCGAAGCTATTCAGACACCCAATTGCATAATTCACCTTGAGGAAATCAACCGGCCCGAACACCCCAAAGCCTTAAATATGCTGTTTTCATTGCTTGCAGAAGACAGACAGGTTTGGATGGATGAATTAGGGTTACTGAAAGTTGCTGATGGAGTTACATTTTTTGCCACAATGAACGAAGGTGAGGAATTTATCGGGACTGAAATGCTGGACCCCGCCTTAAGGGACCGCTTCTATACGGTTTTAATGGATTATATTCCGGAAGATGTGGAAGTAGAGGTGTTAACCCAAAAAACAGGTATCAGCAGGGAAAAATCCCGTGAGATTATAGAGATTGTGAATAAATTGAGAGGCCATTCAGAATTACCCATGGATGTTTCAACCAGGACCAGTTTAATGATTGCAGAACTGGTTGCAGCCGGGGCCACTATAAGAGAGGCCATCATATTCAGCATGCAAACAAATAAGGAGTACCTGGAATCTATTCTTCTTACCCTGCATCTGGAAAAGAAAGATACCGAAGCTGTAAACACAAGTGCCTACGTACTCTTTACCAAGGATTGACGGCAACTTATTTGAAACGTCGGGGTTTAAGATTTTGATAGCAATTATGTGAAAGGAGTGCAAGCAATGCTTGCCGGACAAAACGTTCAATCAAAAGATGTAATTAAGACAAAAAATGTAATTAAGACTTTTTTAATACCAGGTGAAGAGGGACTTTCCGAGTTCTGGAGACGGAATAAATCACCCGTAGAACCATTGGAATTAGCTCACCTTTTAGAATCAATCATTAAAATATCCAGTTTTATAGGCCCCAATGTGGGTAACATTGTCTGGTCAGGAATGAATAAACCCGCTGAGTCAAACGATATTGTTTTGAATTCCTCGTTTTTATTAGGAAAGTACCCCATTCCAGGTAATAAAACCGACATAGCCGTTGGCATGGCAGTACATGAAGCATATCTGCGTGTGGAGTGGTGTGAATGGGTCAAAACTCTGGCTATGCAAAAAATGGGGAAAGTGGCGCCACTGCTTTTAATTAAATTTAAGCTATTTTTAGAGATAGCTGAGCGGATATATGTGGATTTGGTGGCTAACCGATCAGTTTTAGGATTATATGCTGAAAAACAACGTAATTATAGATTTGAAAAAGCAGCTATCTCGTTTGACCTACCGCCCTCATTTGATGAATTGCTATACTTTTGGTGGCTGATGGCTGCCGATCTTAGCGGCTGCAAACACAAAGAAGTATTTAATAATGAAATGTATGGGCATTTTAGTGATAACTTAACCCAGTATTATGCAAAACCTCTGTGCCTGCTAAACTCTATAATTCCGGCTTTAATTGAAGAATGCCCGAAGATACAGAGTGTTGTTGACCGGTGCGAATACAGAACCAATCTTTATTTTACGATTTGGGAAGAATTATATAATCAAACCCGGTTCTGGGCTGCTAGTGAGTGGGATTTGCTCTTTATGATAAAAAAACCTGATATTGTCGAAGGGGTCGGTGTCGCCGAAAATCCGGAAAAGCCGCTTATAGCACCCATGGGGCTGGAAATTAGAGCTCATATAAAAAAGAAAAAAATCGATTTTACAGATGCGATCAAGGTCGTATGTGATGATGATGACGTAGTGCCGATCCAAGTTAATGATATTGTGATGCCGCTTAAAACTAATCAGGATAAGCAGCTCCTTTATCGGTTGCAGGCTGTTTTAAAATCGCATACTGAAAAAAGGAAAAGCACCAGCCGTGGTATGAAGAGTGGGAAGATTGATACAAGGCGTTTGTACAGAGCAACGCTTAACGGAAATGTATTTAAGCATAAAAAGATTAATTACGAGATGACCAATGACATTATCCTTGTCGTTGATGCTTCGGGATCAATGGGTGAGCTAAAATGGGAAAATATCCAATTGATTTATTCCACACTTTATAAGGTTTTAAGTAATTATAATAAAAATACCAGGGTGTTCGCTTATAACGATTCGAGGGGAAAATGCGATTTAACAGAACTCACCCAAGAGAAAGGCGAATTGTATACGGTCCCCCCCCGGGGTAAGACGGCTTCGGGCGAGGCGATTATCGCTACAGCAATGATGCTAAAAAGAAACAAGAACAAATACCCGTTCATTATTCATATAACTGATGGTGCTTCTAACTGGGGTAGTGATGTAAAGTATGCCATCAATTACTGCCGGAATAAGAAAATAAGCTTAATGACATTGGGTTTTGGATGTAGGGAAGATAGCAAGGAGGCATTAAGAAGGGAGTATGGTAACCAGGTACAGTTTATTGATAATCTAGAGGAAATGCCAGCAAAGTTTGGTAGTTTACTGGCCCATGGTAAGTTCATGTAAATGCACTAGTTTAACCAATTAAAAATGTTGGAGATATTAATCTAGTGGGGGAGAAGCATGGTTAACATTCCAGCAGATCTTATTCTGTGCAATGCCAGGGTAATTACATTTGATGAAAAAAACTTGCAGGCAGAACTCGTTGCTATAAAGGGCGATAAAATCCTGGCTGCCACCAAAAAATCCGATATGGAATCCTTTATTGGACCGGATACAAAATTAATTGACTGCCATGGAATGACTGTGATTCCTGGTTTTAATGACGCCCACTGCCATCCTATTCCCCAAGCGATTACTTTTTTGCACATTGACTGCTCTCCATTTGTAGTGAAAAGTATTGATGATATTAAAAATCATATTCGTAGGCAAGCGCAAGAGACTCTCCGGGGTAAATGGCTGAGAGCAGCTCAATACAACGAAATTCATCTGGTCGAAAGGAGACATCCCACCCGCTGGGAATTAGACGAAGCAGCACCGGATCACCCGGTAATCCTTGTGCATTACTCGGCAGGCACATGTGTATTAAATAGTATGGCACTTCGACTGGTGGGAATTACCAGGGATACGCCGGATTCACCAGGGGGACAGATTAGTAGGGAGCCGTTAACTGGAGAACCTAACGGAATTATCTTTGGCGTAAACGAGCATGTGCAAAAAGGGATCCCCCCGGTGGATGACGCCGAACTTGAAAAAGGCATTAAGCTTGCTAGTCAGCAATACCTTTCCTGTGGGGTTACTTCACTGCAAGATACCGGATGGAACAATAACCTAATGCATTGGCAAAGCTACCTGAAGTTCAAAAGCAATGAGGGATTACTTCCAAACCGAATCTCAATGATGATCGGCAATGATGCACTGAAAGAAATCATTGCTAGTGGCTTGTCCATGGGGAGCGGCGACCACCAATTACGTATCGGGGGGGTGAAAATTGCTCTCGATGAAAGTACGGGCTGCAACCATCCACCGCAGGAAGATATAAATTTCTACGCACTTAAGGCGCATCAGGCAGGTTTTCGGCTGGCCTTTCACGTCCATGATCTTTATGATTTACGGGCATCGCTGGCCGCTATGCAGGCTATCTTCCGCGAAACTCCTAACCCACTTTACCGCCACCGCCTGGAACACTGCATGGTTTGTACTCCCGATCTACTGGATATGATTTTAAAAATGCAGCTGGTAGTGGTAACCCAGCCATCTTTTTTGCATTACGGGATTGAAAATTTCATGGAGAGCATACCACATGAAAAGCTGCACTACCTTTTTCCCATTAGTTCATTTAACCGCAAGGGCCTAGATGTGGCTTTTAGCTCAGATTCGCCAATGATGCCGATTAATCCTTTAGTAGGCATCTATACTGCCGTAACCAGAAAGGGTTTTAATGGACAGGTACTTGCTCCCCAAGAGGGTATATCCCCATTTGAGGCAATGAGAATATATACTCTCGGGTCAGCTTATGCTGCACTTGAGGAAGGTATTAAAGGCTCGATCACTCCCGGCAAACTTGCCGACATAGTTGTTTTAAATAATGATCCAAATCAGGTTGAACCCGAAGAAATTAAAGACATTTTGGTCATGATGACAATGATCAATGGTAAAATTGTTTGGCAAAGATAACCGAACTTCTAGGGGGGATTTTTCTTAATGAAGAAAAACATCCTGGTCATTGGTGGAAGTTATTTCATTGGTAGAGTTTTTGTGCAAACGTTAATGAACAATAGCGATTATGCTATCCATTTAATTAACAGGGGCAGAAATCCTTTACGATTGCCTGGAGTCGAGGAGCACGTTTGTGACCGAAATGACATTGCCACGATGAAAAAAGTAATCCCTCCTTTGGATTACCATGCAATCATTGATTTTTGTGCTGATTTCCCCCATGAAATTGAAAGCATCTTGAAGAATTTGCCGGGAACATTTAAGCAATACATTTACATAAGCACTTGTACCGTTTATCAACCATCCCTGGACCTGCCGAAGTTTGAGGATTCACCAAAAATTTCCTCCCCACACCCCGGCCCCATGGAAGAGTACGGTTACAATAAGTGGCTTTTAGAAGATGAAACCAAAAATATTTGCGCGAGTCGCAATATTCCTTACACCATCTTGCGTCCGGCCTTCGTTTATGGGCCGTATAACTATGCACCCAGGGAATCTTATTTTTTTGAATTGCTCCTAGCCGGGAAAACAATACCGGTGCCTGAACATTCTCTGGCGCTCTTTCAATTTGTTTATGTGAAAGATATTGCCAATATCTTGTCTGCCTGTTTAGATAACGAAAAAGCTTACAATAACACCTATAATCTGGCTGCGAAGGAATTGATTTCTTACGATAAGCTAATTGATATTTTACAACAGGTGAGCGGCAAACGAATTAATACTAAACGTTTAAGCATTGATACCATCAATAAGCATAATATACCCTTGCCCTTCCCGCTGGATCAACACGAAATTTACTCGGGTTCCCTGGTTTCCAGCACTCTGGATTTCAATTACACCCCATTTGTCGATGGAATGAAAGAAACCTTTAACTTTTATAAGCAATACATCTATAAAGGTTCTTTTTAAATGGTGAATGTCCCCTGAAAGAATAAATTCGGCTGGGTTTGTTGTTATCTTGCTATGAAGGGATGAAAAAAGATGAAAGAAAAAATGGATTTGATTAATACAATTGTTAAGCATGAGTGGGTTGCTTTTATTAAAGTACAGAATATCGGAGGGAAAGCCAGTTGCCAGGAAGATGCAGAAACCTTTAAAACTATGCGGACCAGTCAGTTTATCAGCTGGTCAAATGGCGCTCTTGAGAGCTATTTAAAAGATCTTCAAGAAGCAGAAGCAAATGAGAGAAATCTAATATCAGAAAAATATGCCTGGATGATGAAATCAACTTCACCGGCTGAATATGCCCGGATAGAACATTTACTGCCGAGTTTAAGTCCGGAGGTCACCCACTTAATAGATAAAATTATGAAAATTGAACTAGCTTGGCAGGAAGATATTCTAAAAGAATTCCCTTATGTTATTGAACAAGGAAGACCTCTCTACACAAATCAGGATAACCAGTTTGTAACTTCCTTTGAAACCTATATGCGCAGTGAACTCGCTACTTATTCAAAAAGAACCATTGAACTGTATTATGAAAACCGAGTCAATCAAATTACCCAAAATTTAAGCGGCGCAAAAATAACCCTGGAATATACGGTTAAGCAGTATGGCTATCAATCGTTGGAAGATGCAAATGACAAAAACGGCCCTGCTATTCTGTAATAAACCGTTGAGAGGTGGTTATCAGGTGGAAAAGGAGTACCAGGTAATGAATGACGGAGCCTTTATTATAAAGGCTCAAAATAAATATATAGTAAAGGAATTAGCCGGTAACATAGAAAGTAAAGATGCTTATGAATATTTTCAACAGGCAGAGCAATTTAGTAATAACGGAAGTTATACTGAAGCCATCAGGGCATTTGAAAAGTCACTGGCTAAACATCCAACCATGTCTGCTTTACTAAATATGGGTAATGTATTATTCATTACCGATAATTATGCTCTTGCCTACAACACATATCATAAGGGTTTGGGGTTGGCAATGCAGCTTGAAGATAAGTGGTTTGAAGGAGCCTTCTTAAACAATATAAGTGTTATAAATTATAAAGAAGGTAACCCTGACAAAACCCTCAAGTCCTTTAATGACGCTTTAGTTGCCTTTCAGAATGCCAATGGCAAACGGGAAGAGGCAAGGGTAATGGAATGCATTGGCTCTGTATATATCGCTTTGGGTGAACAAGTTAATGCCATTGAGTATCTCAACCAAGTTATGGCGCTCTATAAAGAAATCGGTCAAGAAGAGGACTTGGCACACGTATTATACAAAATAGGATCTATGTATATTGTTTTGGATAACAAAGATGCCGCCTTGACAAATCTAAATAATGCCTGTGCTATATTTAGGTCCATCGGCCACAAAATGAGTGCTGCAAGATGTTTAAATGACATTGCTCTTACCCACATTGATAAAATAGAGTACCAGGAAGCTTATAGATATTTTGGTGAAGCTTTGTCGCTGTTTAGAGAAATTGGCAGCCGTGAAGATGAGGCAAACCAATTTGCTAACATTGGTTCTACTTTAAGGGATTTAAACGAGAATAATGAGGCCTTGAAATCTTACGGTGAGTCACTAATTATTTTTAAGGAAATTCAAAATGTAATGGGCATTGCAGACCAGTTGACCAATATTGGTTACATTTTGATATTGAAGGATGATTTTAATGAAGCCTTGAAGCACTATGAAGAAGCCTTATCTTTATATCAAGAATTGGGGGCTGCATCAAAAGCCGAAATGACTCAAAGAAATATCAATATCCTCCTTAAAAGAGTAACCTAAAAGAAGGTGTGGTAGATGAATGGTTTAGAACTGTCCGAAATGCTTTTTACCATGTACGGTATGCCTATGATAAATGAAAAGTTTAGTGAATACAAACATAAAATAACAGCTGGATTAGTCGGAGACGGGTCGGAATGCTACGGTTTTGATGATGAACTTTCTAGAGATCACGATTGGGGACCGTCATTTTGCCTCTGGCTGAACAAAGATGATTACAGTGACATTGGGGCGTCATTGCAGGCGGAATACGATAAACTGCCTAAAGCCCTGCGCGGTTTCGGACCACGAAAAGTTAGTCCCTGGGGTGAAAACAGGGTCGGGGTATTGGAGACAGGTTCTTTTTATAGGGGGTATATTGGTCTTGACCGCCCTCCGGGAAGTTTAACAGAATGGCTTCGTATACCTGAAACAGCGCTGTCGGCTTGTACAAATGGCCAAGTATTTCATGGCCCGCCCGGTGAATTCACGCGCATTAGAAATATACTTATGCAATTTTATCCGGAAGATGTTCGTTTGAAGAAAATTGCCGCCCGCTGTATGACCATCGCTCATTACGGACAGTATAACTTTGCCCGTTGCGTTAAAAGAAGGGAGTATTATGCCGCCCGGCATGCCGAATCAGAATTTTGCAGCGCCGTAATTTCGTTGATTTTTCTGTTGAATAGAAAATACTTGCTGTTTTTTAAATGGATGCACAGAGCTATGAAAGACTTGCCGGTTTTAGGAGAATTCACCCATATAAAAATATTGGAATTAATCAATACCGTTGATTATAAAAAAAAGAATTTCCTGATCGAAACGATATGCGCTCGCATTATTCAAGAGTTAAATGAACAGGGCTTAAGCGACTTACCCAATGATTTTCTGCTGGACCACGGGCCAGTTATTCAACAAAAAATACAAGATCCGGAACTGAAAAGGATGAGTGTATTATTTGGCTAAATAGGATGAGTGTATTATTTGGCTAAATAGAATTATAAATAAATGTATTATCTAAATTTTTCAGGTAAAGCTTTTTTCATTTTTCTCCATAATGTAGCTTGGCTTATACTTAGTAATTGAGCCATTTTTTTTCTATTCCAATTAGCTTTTACTCCCACATTAAGCAAAAGTTCACGTTCTGAAGAAAACATAGCTTCAGACAAAGTGGGTTCATTTACCTCAATTAAATCATGGTCTTCTGGTTTTTCATGGTCGGGTGTCAGTCCACGCCTTATTTCTTCAAAAAGTTCTTCTAAAAGAAAATTGGGCGCCGGATGATATGCAGTAAGGGCAACATATCTCTCCGCAAAGTTTTCAAGTTCACGAACATTTCCAGGCCAGGAGTAATTAGCAAGTACTTTTAAATTATGATTATTAAAAATATTTATTTTTGCATGTAACTTTAAGGCGAATTTTTTGACAAAATAATTGAATAGTAAAGGAATATCTTCCGGGCGCTCTCGTAGTGGAGGAATTCTTAAAAGGAGGACATTTAAGCGAAAATATAGGTCACGGCGGAATAAGCCTTCTTGTATAGCCAGCTCAAGATTATTGTTGGTTGCTGCGATAATGCGAACATTGATAGGTATTATTCTTGTTCCACCCAATCTGGAAACTTCCTTTTCCTGAATAACGCGTAATAACTTGGCCTGCAATTCAAGTGGCATGGTTCCTATTTCATCAAGAAAAAGTGTTCCTTCATGGGCTAGTTCAAATATCCCCGGTTTACCGGCCTTTTTGGCGCCTGTAAAAGCGCCTTCTTCATAACCAAAAAGTTCACTTTCAGCTAACTCTTTAGGTAAGGCCGAACAATTAACAGAAACGAAAGGACCCTTGGCTCGCGAACTTAGGTTGTGGATACTATGGGCAAATATTTCTTTTCCGGTACCTGTTTCACCATAAAGAAGCACTGTTGAAGAGGTGTTAGCAAAAGCAGACACCTTTTCTATAGCCCGTTTTAATGGTTTGCTGGTCCCAATAATATCATTCAAAGAAAATTTAGCAACTAAGCCCTTGTTAGACAGCTGTTTGCGGATTTTATATTCAATTGTTTGTAATTGTGAAGCTTCTGTAAAGGTTATAATGGTTCTATTTTGGGGATCTTTTAAGGAAGAACGAACGATATTGGCTACGAGGTTGCCTTCTTGTCGTGGAAGTAATATTCCAAGATGAGGGTTATTTGGGTCATCCGCTGCCATTTGCAAAAAATTAATTCCCGCGGAGGATATAACGTTATGTAATACATCAAATAAATTTTTGTTCAATAGATTAGCTTTGTTAGCTTTTAAAATTTGACAAGCGCAGTTATTAATATAGGTAATAATGTTTTCTTTGTCAAGAAAAATAAACCCTTCATGTAAAAAGTCTAATAATAATTGAAATTCTTTGATATACTCTTTTTCTTTTTTTATAGCCCTAAATACATCAAGTGCCTTCCAAATAGAACTAACAATTGTATCTTTATTAATCTGTAATATTTCGTAGGGTATTGATAAATCTGAAGCATGTTTGGCAATCAATACACCACCTACAATCACATCAGGATTAAACCCATTGGCTTCATGAATAGCGTTAAGCGCATCTTGTCTGGTATGATAAAAAAATTTAGCAACCTCAATCCCAAGAACGCGGGGCCAGTCGCTTAGTTCGTAGTCCTGACTATAGTGGGCAATTAAGGCAATCCGCCGTCCTTTACTACGAGCGCTTTTTAAAGCGTCTAATACGTTTGAAAAGGTAACGGAACGTGATATCACAGGTATTTTAAGCTGTTTTGATAAAAGTTCTACGGTATCAACTCGCGTGATAAGAATATCACATTTTTTTTCCATTTTTTTGGCGGCAGATAGGATATCTCTTTCATCCAGCGGGTCAGGTTGAGCAATCTCCATGCTTTCTATATCGTTCTTAAAATCTTGATAAACTTCTGTACATAGATTAATTAAACTAGCATGAAAGACAATATGACCAATTCTAGGAGCCACTAGGGAACCTCCTTAAGGAAACATTTGATTGATTATTCAAAAAAATTATAGCATGAAAGCTCTTTAATTTCAATTGTGAAATTAAAGAGCTTTCAATTGTGAATGCAAAAGTTTCAACAATAAATTGTTTTAATTAGATGCTGAATTTTCGTTAGTTAAATGACAAGTTTATAAGCGAGTTTTAACAAAATTTATTATTAGTAGGAGAACTGGCATAAAATTTGCACTATTTAGAAAAGACACAAAATGATCAGAAAAGTAAGCTGATGATGGATTTTATTTGAGGGGGGATAACGGAACTTGGATAAATTTTTCCGTGAAAACCTAAGCCAATTTTTCTATGTCACGATTGTTGTAGTTTGGTTTATTATTTATGTTTTGCAAAGCAAAGTGTTTTTTAAATTAGGCGCTTTACAAAGATTATTAAAATAAAAAACTAGTTAATCATGCCATTTAATTCTTCCGGCCAAGGTTAACAACAAATGCTTAATGCTTTTATGATTAAAAATCTTAATGCTTTTATGATTAAAAATATTTATAATATTTAAAAATAAAATTGACGAGCGACATAAAAGACTGTCGAATGTGATTAATTTGTTTCCGTTTAAGCGGGACAAAAAAATACATGAAAGGGTGATATTATGGCTACTTGTGCAGAATGTAAGTCTTTTTTCACAATTCCTGAAAACGCGGATGATTATGAACAGGGCAAAGGTGATTGTGTTCGGGAAGAAAAGGATCAAAAAGGCAAGTACTGGTTGTCTAAACCGGTAATGGGTGGCATGTCGGCAGATAACTGCAGTTACTTCACAAAAAAACTGGCTAAATAATCTTTTGTCACCCTAGAATGATTTAATAATAAGGAGGTTATACATTTCATGGCAACTAGGCATAACCCAATTGAGTATGATGGTAAAATTATTGAGTTTCCTTATGATAACCCGGCAGAGGAAAAGATACCCGATGAAGAAATCCACCAGAATTTAGCGCGACCAACTACTGAAAGGACAAAAAGACTTAAGGCCAGGTGTCGCTGGAAGCATGCGACAGCGGGAGAATTCGTGGATGAAAGCGTAAGAGCAGGAATAGAGCGGATGCGTTTAATTACTGAGGCACATAAACAATCCGAGGGGAAACCGCAGGTTATCAGGAGAGCCTTAGGACTTGCCAATATTTTGAACAAGTGCACCGTCATCGTGCAGGAGGATGAACTAATCATTGGTTATCACGCGGAACACCCCAACTATATTCCGATGTATCCGGAACTAGCATACATGGCGGTACAGGATTACCTTCAAAGTCCGAAATATGCCCCACAACCTGTAGAAGAGGCTACAAAAATCAATGAGTACTGGAAAAAATATTCTTTACAGTCACAGTGTGAAGCTTATTTTACTCCGGAAGAATTGTTTCAGATGTACCAGGTGAGCACAATAGAAGCACCGGAATTTGCCACAGGTTATAACAGCATTATCCCTCCGTATGAAACGGTGCTGGAGGATGGCGTAATGAAAAGGATTGAGCTGGCCGAACAGAATATCCAGGGGGCCATGGAAAAAATGGCTGAGCCGTACTGGAATGCTACAGAAGGACTTCAGTGGATATCGAAAATTGATGAATGGAAAGCGATGATTATTGCTGGGAAGGCTGTTGTTGCCTGGGCCAGACGCCATGCCCGGTTGTGTAAGATTATAGCTGAGAATTTTGAATCCAATCCTAAGAGAAAAGACGAATTATTGATGCTGGCGGACATTTGTCAGAGAATGCCGGCCGAGCCCGCCACAGGTCTTAGGGATGCGATGCAGTCCAAATGGTTTACTTACCTTATTTGTCATGCCATTGACCGGTACGCCAGCGGGTACGCCCAAAAGGAAGACAAATTGTGCTGGCCGCATTACAAGGCCAGTATCATTGATAAAACAGTCCAGCCCATGACTCACGAGGACGCGGTTGAACTTTTTGAGTGCGAGCGATTAAAAATTTCCGAGCACGGCGCCGGTAAATCAAGAGGTTACCGGGAAATCTTCCCGGGGTCCAATGACTTGTTCATTTTTACCCTTGGCGGTCTGAACAGGGACAGCAGCGACGGGTGCAACGACTGTACCGACGCCATCCTTGAGGCGGCCAGAAACATCAGAACCACTGAGCCCTCTATCGTATTCAGGTGGCACCCCAAAGGTCGTGAAAAGACAAAATACCGTGTCTTTGAGTGTATTAGGGATGGACTGGGTTACCCATCGATTAAGCATGATGCTGTTAATACGGCGCAAATGCTCTATTATGGCCGGTTTAGCAAGAATAACAACGGCGCCACCCCGGAAGAAGCTCATGATTGGGTTAACGTACTTTGCATGTCCCCAGGCCTTTGCGGTAGAAGAAAGAGTCAAAAGACCAGGACGGAAGGCGGGGGCGCAATCTTCCCGGCCAAGATCTTGGAAGTAACGCTCAATGACGGTTTTGACTGGAGTTATGCAAATGAACAGCTTGGTCCGCATACGGGTGACGCCCGAAAATTTGAAACTTTTGAAGAATTATGGGAAGCATTTAGAATACAGTATCGGTACGCTTGTGATCTTGGGGTTAGATCAAAAGATGTGTCGAGGTATTATGAATTGAGAATGCTCCAAATGCCCTTTGTTTCCTTGCTTGACGACGGATGCATGGAATTGGGGATGGATGCCATGGAATTGTCTGAACAGCCAAATGGTTGGAAGAATCCCATTACATCTGTAGTGGCGGCAAATTCACTGGTTGCCATGAAGAAGCTGGTTTTTGACGAAAAGAAATATACGATGGATCAGCTAATGACAGCACTGCATTGCAACTGGGAAGGCTATGAAGACATGAGACGCGATTTTTTGAATGCACCCAAATGGGGAAATGACGATGAATATGCCGATACAATAGTAAAACGCTACTATGAAGATATCCTAGCCGGAGAGATGAGGAAAATAACCAATTACTCGGGCGGCCCGGTAATGCCGGTGGGTCAAGCGGTGGGTCTCTATATGGAAGTCGGCGCCCGGACAGGTCCGACCCCGGATGGCAGATATGGCGGTGAGGCCGCCGACGATGGCGGTATCTCCCCGTATATGGGAACTGATAAAAAAGGCCCGACGGCGGTATTGCGGTCCGTTTCCAGAGTTGATTCCACCTCGCAAAAGGCTAATCTGCTGAACCAGCGTCTTTCGGTTCCGCTCATGAGGAGCAAGCACGGCTTCAAAATTTGGAAGGCTTATATGGACACCTGGTGTGATTTAAATATTGACCATGTCCAGTTCAATGTGGTTAGCACGGCTGAAATGAGAGCCGCCCAAAAAGAACCGGAAAAGCATCAAGATTTGATTGTTCGTGTTGCCGGGTTCAGTTCGCGTTTTGTGGATATTTCCAGGTATGGGCAGGAAACTATTATTGCAAGGAATGAGCAGGATTTTGGGCCTGAAGACCTTGAGTTTTTAAATGTTGGCAATCTAGTTTAATAAACCTGATGTAAGTAACTGATAATATAACCTAAGGAGGAAGAGGTTTAATATGGCAGAGCAATTACAAAGGTCGGCTGACATAAGGCTTGAACCGGGTACATTAAAGCCATGCTTAAAATGCAAAA
>JAENYQ010000056.1 GCA_016841675.1 Desulfotomaculum sp. | reverse complement strand
GCGCCCTGGCCAATTGCGTTCGGGTCATTAAAGGGGAGAGACCGCTAGCGGTGGTGAACGGGGTTGAATAGCTATGCCGGTAGCTAAATCGTTGTTGGTTGGTCAAATGTTTAATTAGCAAATCACATTAATTAAAAAACATTGGATTAGTGGGGGATATAAAAATGACGGTTAGCAAATGGATGCACGTCGGAGTAGCATTGAAGATGAATGCCCGTAATTACCCCGACAAACTGGGCTGTCAGGATAAAGTGAAAAGTTTCACTTTCAAGGAGTGGAACGAGCGGTCGTGCCGCCTGGCCGCTGCATTGAAGGACATGGGCGTGGGCTACGGCGAGCGGGTGGCCGTCATCGCCTACAACCGGGTGGAATGGATGGAAATTTACGCTGCCTGTGCCAAGGGCGGCCAAATAGCCGTCCCGGTAATGTTTCGTCTGACGCCCCGGGAATTCGAGTATATTGTTAATCACTCGGGCTGCAAAGCATTTATCGTGGAGGAACCTTTCGTAAAAGGGGTCGACAGTGTTCGCGACAGCCTAACTACCGTTCCCGCAGAGAATTATATTTACCTGGGGGATGGTGAGACCCCGGAAGGTTATGCTCATTACGAGTCAGTTATGGCGCAGGGTGACTCGGCCGAGCCCAACATCACAGTGGACACCGCCGATCCTTGGACTATCATGTACACTTCCGGAACCACCGGCAGGCCCAAGGGAGTCGTCCGGAGTCACGAAAGTTATATCGGCCAGTACCTCATCAATAACATAAACATGGGGGTACGGCCCACCGACAAGCCTATGCTGGTTATGCCCATGTGCCACGTCAACTCCATTTATTATTCTTTTTGTTATACCTATATTAGTGCGCCGGTGATGGTTTATGATATGGTCAGCTTCGATCCGGAAGACCTTTTAAAAACAATTGCCGATTACAAGGTGACCTTTATTTCCCTGGTGCCGACCCACTACATCATGCTCCTGGCCCTGCCTGATGAAATCAAGCAAAAGTACGATATCAGCTGCGTCCGGCAAGTTCTTGTCTCTTCAGCACCCGCCCGGCGAGATTTGAAGTTGGCCATTATGGACTATTTCAAGTCGGCTGAACTCTGGGAAGCATATGGCTCGACGGAAGCGTCCCTGGTCACCTATCTGCGGCCGGAGGACCAGTTTAGTAAGCTGGGTTCCATCGGTAAAGAAGTGTTCGGCTCTGACGAAATCAAGCTGCTGGATGAAAACGGAGCCGAAGTGCAGGTCGGGATGGTGGGCGAGCTCTACAGCCGCTCGCCCGGCATGTTCAAGGAGTATTGGCAAGACCCCGACAAAACCCGGGAAGTGTTTTGCGGGGAGTGGTGTACCGCAGGCGACATGGGCAAGCGAGACGAGGAAGGCTATTACTACCTGGTTGACCGGAAGGCGAACATGATCATCTCCGGCGGTGAAAACGTTTACCCATCAGAGGTGGAAAATGCCGTGGGTGCCCACCCGGCGGTGAAAGACGTAGCGGTGATCGGTGTCCCTGACCCGAAATGGGGTGAGGTCGTGGTGGCCATGGTCATCCTGCACGAGGGCTACCAGGCGGGAGATGAACTGGCCGGGGAGCTCATCGGTTTCTGTAAAGACCGGATTGCCGGGTACAAGCGGCCCAAGTCGATCCGTTTCATTACCGAGGAAGAAATGCCCCGGACCGGCAGCGGAAAAATCATGCACCGGGTCTTGCGGGAAAGGTTTGGTAGGTGGAGTGATTCCATGTGAAAAGAATTTAGAATACAGGAGTCAGAAGTCAGGAGTCAGAATACAAAAACATTAGTTAGTATTTAGATTTTCTGTGTTTATTCTGAATTCTGATTCCTGACTATAAATTATTTAAACAGCCTGGAAAGGAGCAATCTGGTTTTTCGCGGCGACAAACCGCTTTTCGCAAGTTGACGGGGGAGGGACCTCCCCCGCAGGTAGCGGCTACCGCGTCCCGAAAAACTAGGATACTTATGACAGACCATAAAACAATCAAAGAATTATGTGCGCAATTTACAAGAATCATTAACGAGCCAAACCTTGAAATTCAACGGGTACATGCGGAAAAACCAGCCCCGATTATCGGGTTCTTACCCACCGACGTGCCCGAAGAATTGATCCATGCCTCTGGTGCTTACCCTTATGGGCTTGTGTCCTACGAAGGTATGTGGGTCAACCGGGCCGACGCTCACCTGCAAACCTGGGCTTGCTCGCTGGCACGTTGTTCCTTCGGGATGGCTTTGGCCGGGAAGTTTGACTACCTGAGCGGGCTGATCATCCCGCATATATGCGACACCACCCGGATGATTTCAGGCATTTGGAAACAAACCCGGCCCTATGATTTTATGGAGAACTTCGTGCTGCCACGGCAGGTCGATCGCCCCAGTGCCAGGAGTTATCTCATCGGCGAGCTTGGGCGGTTGAAGGCGCGCCTGGAGTCGTTTATGGGCCGGTCCATTGCGGATGAAGAACTACAACGGAGCATCAGCCTTTATAACAAGAATCGAACCATGTTACGTAAGCTCTATCAGTTCCATGTCCGCCGCCCGGACTTGATTTCTAATCTGGACGTATTCAATGCCATCAAATCTGCAATGTTGATCCCGAAAGAGCTGCACAACGTCATGGTCAGCGAACTGCTCAGGGTCGTTGAGCAACAGACCCACGAAAGAAACACGGACGATGCCGCTCGCGGGGTGCGGGTCTTGGTTACGGGTAAAGTCTGGGAACCTCCCGCCATTATGGAAATCCTGGACGAATCGGGGGGCGTTTGCGTAGCCGATGACCTAAGTACTGGCTATCGCTACATCGCTAACGATGTAACAGAAAATGGTAATCCACTAGAAGCGCTGGCTGACCACCAGTTAAAGCGCCCACCGTCGCCCTGCTTTGTAAACCGGGGACAGGACCGCTTAGAATACCTGGTCGATAAGGTAAAAGCAAGCGGGGCAAGGGGTGTAATTTTTCTACACTTGAAATTTTGCGAGACGGAGAATTACGACTACCCGCTACTGCGAGATGCCCTATTTGACGCTAACATCCCAAACGTTCGGGTCGAGTCTGAGATCGGCAACGTGTCCCACGGCCAGATCAGCACGCGCATTCAGGCTTTTATGGAAATGTTGGGGGGCGAAGAAATCTATGGCAGCTAGCCAGCCTTTTAAAACAGCCGGTCTCTTGAAAGGGTTAATGGCCAAATACTATGAACAGGGCAATCTGGCCCGGGAGCGGGGGGTGCCGGTCGCATGGGTGACCGCTGTTTCCCCCGTAGAGCTAGTCTATGCTGCCGGCCTTTTCCCGTACTACCCGGAGAATTTCGGCGCCCTGGCGGCAGCAAGAAAAGTGGCTGACAAGATTTCCATGGCCGCGGAGACACGGGGCTTCTTCTCCGACCTCTGTGGTTATGCCCGGTGTGGCCTGGGTGACGCTTACGCACAAGAACACCCGGTGGGTAAAATCGTCCGACCAGATTTGTTATTTTGCTGTAATACCCAGTGTGGCAGTCTGCAAAAATGGTTCGAGACGGCTGGCCGCTTGTACAAGGCGCCCTACTTTCTGCTGGACGCTCCGCTTATAGAAAACGCATCCACCGAGCTGGTCAAACGCTATTTTGTTGAACAGCTTGAGGAGGCGATCAACTTTTTTGAAGTTGCTACCGGTTCTCCTTTTAACTTCGACCGCTTGGCCGAAGTGCTCGACC
The DNA here is from genome assembly GCA_016841675.1 of Desulfotomaculum sp. Classification (GTDB taxonomy): domain Bacteria; phylum Bacillota; class Desulfotomaculia; order Desulfotomaculales; family Desulfallaceae; genus BRH-c8a. Next base: position 19,674 of record JAENYQ010000056.1, on the reverse strand, counting down.
TGGCTAATGAGGCCTGCCGCTTGTGGAATGAAATTCTCGACATGGCGGCCATGAAGCCTGCTCCATTCGGCTTTTTTGACGCCTGCTTCCACATGGCACCAATAGTCACCTGGCGCGGTACCAAGGAAGCGGTAATGTACTACCAGGAGCTGAAGAATGAACTGGAAGACAGACTGTCCAAAAAGATTTACGCGGTACCCGACGAGCGCTTTAAGATTTACTGGGACCACATTCCCGTATGGCCTAAATTGCGCTGGTTTTCCGACCTCTTTGCCGAACACGGTGCCCTGGTGGCAGTTTCCCAGTACACCCACTCCTGGGCCTACCAGTTCGATCTGGACCGTCCGCTGGAAAGCCTGGCTGAGAACTACAGCGAGGTGTTTTCCAACCGGGATTTTGAGGACCGGATTCAGCTTAAAATTAATTTTATGAAAAAATACCAGATCGACGGTTTCGCGCTGTTTTCCAACCGCAGTTGCAAACCAACCGCCTTCGGGCTTTACGACAAACGCAAAATCATTAGCGATCGCACCGGCCTGCCGGGCATCGTCTTTGAAGGCGACATGTCGGATTTAAGATATTTTTCTGATGAACAGGTGCGCAATAGGTTTAAGATTTTCTTTGAACAATTAACCTAAATAACCTTGCGCCTTAGAGTATCCGTAAACAAAGAACCTAAATTCTTTACCTTTAAAAGCGTAGCTTTTCTAAAAAAACATGAATTAAGGTGGTGTGGTATGAAAAAAATTATGTCGGGCAACGAAGCTTTTGCCTACGGTGCCTATCTGGCTGGAATCAATGTTGCGGCTGCCTATCCGGGCACACCCAGCACAGAGATATTGGATAACTTCAGTAAATACTCCGGCGTTTACGCTGAGTGGTCAACTAACGAAAAGGTCGCCCTTGATGTGGGCATCGGCGCTGCCTATGCCGGTGGGCGCGCCTTGGTTACCATGAAGCACGTCGGTATGAACGTGGCGGCCGATTCACTGTTTTACATCTCTTACACGGGCATGAAGGGAGGCCTGGTGATCATTAACGCTGACGACCCTTCTATGCACAGCTCCCAGAATGAGCAGGACAATCGCCATTACGCCCGTTTTGCCAAGGTGCCTATGTTGGAACCCGCTGATTCTGAAGAGGCCAAGCAATCAGTAAAAGCAGCTCTGGAAATTAGTGAAAAATTTGATACACCAGTGATTATCCGGACTACCACCCGGCTGTCCCACTCTTTAAGCATTGTCGAGACCGAGGATGAACCGGTGGCGGAATCTCTGTCCGAGCCGGTCGCCTTCGAACGAAATCCGGTCAAATACGTGATGGTGCCGGCCTTTGCCCGCCAGAGGCACCCGGTGGTGGAAGATCGTTTGAAAAAGCTGGCTGTGATGGCCGAAACTACTGCGCTAAACCGTATTGAACCGGGTGACGACGAAATCGGAGTGATTGTTTCCGGCGTGGCCTATCAGTATGCCCGAGAAGTATTTCCAAACGCCACCTTTTTGAAGTTGGGCATGGTGTATCCGCTCCCCGCCGGTCTAATAAAGGAACTTGCCGGGCGGGTGAAGCAGGTGGTGGTAATCGAGGAACTCGACCCCTTCATTGAAGAACACGTACGGCTTATGGGCATCCCGGCCAGGGGAAAAGACATTTTCCCCAATATCGGAGAATTTAACCCCGGACTCCTTCGCCGGTGTGCGCAGGAAGCAGGGCTGATTTCCGCACCGGTCCAATCAACTCCTGCTGTGTCTGTGCCCCAGTTGCCCGGGCGGCCACCCATGCTTTGCCCGGGCTGCGGTCACCGGGGTCTGTTCTATGCCCTTCAGCGGGTGAAGGCGTTGGTTCACGGGGACATCGGCTGCTATACCCTGGGTTCGGCGCCGCCCCTGAGCGCTATGCACACCAGTGGCTGTATGGGCGCCAGCATCGGCGTCGTGCACGGGGTTGACAAGGTGGGCGTGAAGGACCGCACGGTTGCTGTAATTGGTGACTCTACCTTCTTCCACAGCGGTGTGGCCCCCTTAATCAACCTCCATTACAACAACGGCACGAGTACAGTAATTGTTGCGGACAACCGGGTAACGGCCATGACCGGGCACCAGGCGAATCCAGGAACTGGCAGTACGTTGATGGGAATAGAGTCCCCTGTGGTTAAAATTGATGAACTGGCTCGTGGAATCGGTTTTAAAAAGGTAGATGTGGTAAACCCTTATGACTTTAAGACCATGGTGGATACCATTAAGGATCACCTCCAGTCCAAGGAGCCTTCAGTAATTGTGGCCCAATACCCCTGTGTCCTGTATAAGCGGGAACGGAAGCCCGCCTTGGTGGTTGATTTGGAGAAGTGCAACGAGTGCGGTAACTGCCTGCGTATTGCCTGTTCCCCAATCACCAAGGTGGAGGGTGGCGTGAGCATCAACGCCGCACTATGTATCGGCTGCGGTTTCTGCGCTACCATCTGCAACCAGGGTGCCATTGGCCTGCCGAATAGGGAAGGGGGGACCGAACAATGAGAAAGAAACTGGATTTCCTGTTTGCCGGAGTGGGCGGCCAGGGCACCATCCTGGCCAGCAACATTGTATCGGAAGTGGGCATGCGCTGTGGGTACGACGTCAAGAAGTCGGAAGTACACGGCATGTCCCAGCGGGGGGGCGCCGTGGAAAGCCATGTTCGATGGGCGGAGAAGGTCTACTCCCCGCTAATTGAGGAGGGTAACGCCGATTTTCTGCTGGCCTTTGAAATGCTGGAGGCGGCCCGCTGGCCCCATTTCCTGGCACCCGGCTCCGTTGCACTAGTTAATATCCACCAGGTGATGCCGCCGTCGGTCAACCTGGGTCAGGAGAAGTATCCGGAAGAAAAGGAAATTGAGTCTATTCTGACCGGGGCTGGCGACCGGGTGATCTGGCTCGAGGGCGCCGCCAAAGCAGTTGAACTGGGTAATCATCCCACCTTGGCCGGGGTGGTGCTGCTTGGTGTGCTGTCTACGCGCCTGGACGAGCCGGCGGAAACCTGGCTGCGGGCCGTGGAGGATCTTGTTCCGGCGAAGTTCAAAGAACTGAATGTGAAGGCCTTTTGGGCCGGGCGAGAAATGGCGGCGGGTAGTTAGTTATAAATTAGAGACATTATACGTTAGAGACATTATACGTTAGAGACATTATACGTTGGGGACATTATACGTTGGGGACATTCCTCCGCAGGAGGTGTGTCCCCATTCCTTATTTGCAGAATAACGATACCGGTATGGTACATAATAAAAAGGCACTGTGGTTCCTATTCTAAAACCCAAAGGAGGTAGGCTAATTATGGCACGAAGTCGCAGTATCATGTCTAACAGGCTTAAAATGGAATTAGCCGAAGAACTTGGGGTGGCCAATGTTGTGCGTGCGGAAGGCGGTTTCGGCAGTGTCTCTTCCAGGGATTGCGGAAACCTTGTCCGCCTTGCCATCCAGAGGGCCGAAAACTCAATGATGTAGGGGCCGTGGTGGGGGGTGCGTCGTTCAGGCGCACTCTTTAAAAAAGTTAGCGAAATAAAATATATCCACAACTGCGCGTTCCCTGGGTATAGAAAACAATAGATTGTACCGAATATAAAAGCATACAGTTTTGATTAGTAGATTAGATACCAAAAAGCAGCCTGTCCCCTTTTTGGAATACTTTTCTTTAACATTAAAAAAAGGCCCCCTGTCAAACGTCGCAGGGGGTTTTAAATATATTGAAAAGGGGCTTGGCCCAGGGACAGCGGTTAAAACTACACAACATGATACAAGGTTTTTTGTCTAATGGCATCAAAAGAGAAACCCCAAATGGGGTTTCTCAGGTAAAATAACTTTTATTTTTGGCTTATTGAGATTGCGTTGTGCCTTGTCGCATCATCCCGGCTCCTGCACCAGGCCCCATTCCGTGATAGCCGGTCCCGTCACGGGGTCCTTGTCCTTGATTACCGAACGAGCCTCTGCCGGCGCCCATCATACCCTGGTTGCCGAAGGGGCAAACAAAACCGTTAGCTTCGTGAAACTTGTACATTTCGTCCATCTGCTCGGTAATCTGCTTCCCCTGTTCAGCGGTTATACGGCCATCCTCAACTGCTTGGTTCACAGCTTCCTGCTTGGCGTTGAACCTTTGTTCAAACCATGTTTTGGCATCTGCCGCGGTTTCTGCGAAAGCCGGCAGGGCCATGGTAACTACCAGGACTACCGCTGCCAAAAGAATGAATACCTTTCTGTTCATGTTGTTGCCTCCTTTTAGTTTCTTTTGATTATCATAACCATAATTTGTGGCAAAAGTATGGAACGGTTGTGGAAATTATGGTTACTATAAAGATTCCTTTATATCGGAGGCAGGGTCCACGTACAATGTTTTTTGCTTTTCGTAAATAACGTAACCTGGCCTGGCGCCATTGGGTTTTTTCACGTATTTGCGCAGAGTATAATCAACCGGCACGTTGGATGAACCGTTGGCCCGGCTGTAATGCGCCGCCAAGGCTGCAGCCTGGTGCAGGGTGGCAGGCGGAACTTCCCGTTCTTCGGTCCGGATGATCACGTGGGAACCCGGTATTTTGCAGGTATGCAACCATATATCGTGCTCATCGGCAATCTTAAACGTGAGGGTATCGTTCTGACGATTATTTTTGCCCACCAGCACGGTGAAGCCATCGCCGGATACGAATTGCAAAGGCGTGGAACGGGGCTGAGCCTCCTTAACGCGCGGTTTGCGCGGTATGGATACCGGCTCTTTGAGGTAACCCTGGCTCCGGAGTTCCCGCCTGATTTCCTCCAAGTCATCCGTGGCTTGAGCCATGTCAATGGCAGCGACTACACCCTCCAGGTAATTCAATTCTTCTTCGCTTAGGCTGGCCATCCTTAAAGAAGCCTCGCGGGTATTTCTGGCCTTGGCATATTTTTTAAAGTAGGCCTGGGAGTTTTCCGGACCGCTACGATGGGGATCCAATAGAATGGATACCTTTTCCCCATCCGGGTCGTAATAGTTATCCAGTTCTATTTCCGACATACCTTTTTCTACGAGGTGCATATAACTGGTCAGTAATTCACCGGACAACCTGTAACGGTCAGCCTCACCAGCATCAGCGACGCTTTTTTGCTGCAGGTGCAGCTTTTTGCTGATCCGCTTGGTATGTTTTTTAATAACTCCCAGCAGTTGGTTCTTTTCTTTGGACAGTACCAGCCGGTTGAGCTTATAAGTAAAAAATGAGTCGGCAATTTCGTTGGCCGTTCCTGTAATTTGCTGCAGTTCTTCGCGATGTGCCGTCTCCAGTGCAAAAAAATCCACCGGTTCACCACTAGGACGGCATAACAGGGTGGCCCGGACTCCTTTGGCTCGGATATCGGTCATTATTTTTTGCAGTGTTTGCCACAGCGTGCGCATTTCATGTTCACCGCAATGTTCTAGGAGCATCTGCGGATTAATGCCAGCCAACCGGACCAGTTCCTTGCAGGTGGGGATGCTGAAACCGTCCAGATAACGTTGAACCGCCGCTGCCAAGCTGCCATCCAGTTGCCCGGACAGAACTAACTCCCTGAAATGGTCTTCAGTTAGGGAAAACGGATTGGACTTACCCTGATCCGGAGGGGGAATGTAAACTCGGCCGGGAAGCACCTCCCGGTGCCGGCTTACTGAATGGGAATAGCGCCGGATACCGTCCAGTATAACCTCACCGGCCCGGGAGACCAGAATAATATTGCTATGTCGACCCATAATCTCGCAAATTAGCGATTTCACCAGGGGCTGCCCCAACTCATCACGGCAATCCACCCGGATGTCCAGTACCCTGTCCAGGCCGGATTGCCGGAATTCAATAATGCGGCCTCCTTCCAGGTGCTTGCGTAGCAGCATACAGAACATGGGCGGTGATACGGGGTTGGGCCGGGTTGTACCGGTCAGGTGAACCCTGGCGTTTTCCGCACCGGCATTGAGAACAAGCCTGTTTTTTGACCCGGGTTTACTAATGGTCAGGATTATTTCTTCTTTTGCAGGCTGGTAAATTTTTTCTATGCGTCCCAGTTTAAGTTTATCGTTTAATTCCCGGCAAATACCGTATAAAAAAAGCCCGTCTAAGGGCATAGTTTTTCCCTCCATTTGCAAAATACTAGTGCAGTGACACAAAATTCCTGGTACAGAAATTGATTGCCGTGGTAATGTGTTAATTTTTAAAATATTGACGGTTGCTTTTGTGTCAAGGCTGTACGCTTTCAATAAACCAGTACTCTAATTGGGGACATTCATAGATTGGGTACCTCTATTTAAGGCACTGGTTACCGCTAACAGTATATCACCGGCACAAGTATGGGTCAAAGAATTTTGCCATGTAAGAGAGCTGAAAGGAATGAACCATGAGGATCTTCGCTGTGTTCATAATAACAACTTGTCTTTTAACTAATCGGTCGGCCTAAATAATATGGTAATTATTTCATGTCCCTCTGAATATGTATTTTTATCAGTAAACATATTGCACGAGGGGTGAGGACATGCCTAGGATTTGGCAAAATCTGACCGTGGAGGATACGGCAGAGCGGCTTGATGTACACCCGGTAACGGGGTTGAAGGAACGGGAGGCCAAAGACCGGCTGGAAGAGACCGGGTTGAATGTGTTGGAGCAGGACCAGGGTCCAGCCGCGTGGCAGATGCTCCTGAACCAGTTTAAGGATTTCATGGTTTTGGTTTTGCTTGCGGCTACTGCGGTGAGCGGACTTTTGGGGGAATGGACCGATGCGGTTACCATTGCGGTAATTGTATTGTTGAACGCTGTGCTGGGAGTGGTTCAGGAATTTAGGGCGGAGCGTTCAATGGAGGCGCTCCGGAGTATGACAGCACCTGAGGCCAGGGTAATCCGTGACGGGATGGAACGAAAAATCCCTGCCGCGGAATTGGTGCCGGGGGATATCGTACTTTTGGAGGCAGGTGACCGGGTACCGGCGGATATCAGGGTCATTAGCGCTGTAGATATGCAGACGGTTGAAGCCGCTCTCACTGGTGAATCCACACCGGTTACCAAGCATACCAGACCGCAGGAGAGAGAAGTTGAGGCAGCTGATGCCGCAAACATGGCCTTTATGGGCACCATGCTGACCAGGGGGCGGGGACACGGCATTGTTGTATCAACCGGCATGGCAACTGAAATGGGACAAATTGCCGGACTAATCCGGGAAGCAGGGCAGGAACCCACACCGCTGCAGCGACGGCTGGCGCAGTTGGGCCGGGGATTGGTGCTTTTTTGCCTGAGCATATGTTTGCTGGTTACGGTGATTGGTATTCTAAGGGGCGAACCGGTGTACCAGATGTTTATGGTCGGTGTGAGCCTGGCGGTGGCGGTTATTCCTGAAGGTTTACCGGCTATAGTTACCGTGGCCCTGGCCATTGGGGTCCAGCGGATGATCAGGCGCAACGCGATTATCAGACGTCTTCCGGCTGTGGAAACCCTGGGCTGCGCTACTTTTATCTGTTCAGACAAAACCGGCACTCTGACTCAAAACGAAATGACGGTGCGCCGGGTTTACGTGGGAGAGCGGGAGTTTGCCGTTACAGGTGAAGGTTATGATCCTAAAGGTAGTTTTATCGGCGAGGGCCAAACCAAGGGTAGTCCTGATTTTGAGGTTTTTATGCGGGTGGCGGCATTATGTAATAACGCCACCCTGTTTAAAGACAATATCCAAATTGCCGGTCTATTTAGAAGACGGGACCAGAAGAATGGTTCAGCCTGGCAGATTACCGGCGATCCCACCGAGGGCGCACTGCTGGTAATGGCATCTAAGGCCGGTTTTTGGCGGGAGCGCCTGGAAAAGAAAGAGTTGCGGTTGGCGGAGATCCCTTTCGACTCCGACCGGAAGCGGATGGTCGTTATTTACGGCCAGGGCGGCCAAAGGGAAGCCTTGGTTAAGGGGGCGCCCGATGTGGTACTGGAGCTGTGCACCCACTACCTGCTTGACGGGACTCTCGTACCGCTGGATAAGCGCAGGCGTCTGGATATCATGGACAAGTACTCATCTATGGCTGGTGATGCGCTGCGGGTGCTTGGCCTGGCCTACCGCCTACTGCCACCGGAAATCGACACTAAACGTCTCACCCCCGAACAGGTGGAGCAAAACCTGGTCTTTGTCGGGCTGGCCGGGATGATTGACCCGCCCAGACTTGCTGCTGTTAGTGCTGTACATACCTGCCGCCGGGCCGGGATCAAGGTGGCTATGATTACCGGTGACCATCAGCTTACGGCAACGGCGGTGGCTAGGGAAATGGGCATTGCCGGTACCGGTGCCCGGGTGCTGAACGGTGAGGAATTAGAGCATCTCAGCGATGACGACCTGTCTCGGGTGGCCGAGGATGTGCGGGTTTATGCCCGGGTATCACCAAGGCATAAACTGCGTATCGTCCGGGCTTTAAAGAAAAACGGGCACGTGGTGGCCATGACCGGTGACGGGGTTAATGATGCTCCGGCGGTAAAGGAAGCAGATATCGGGATATCCATGGGCGTTACCGGCACTGATGTAACCAGGGAGTCCTCAGCTATGGTCTTGGCGGATGATAATTTTAGCTCCATTGTGGCCGCTGTGGAAGAAGGCCGAGGTATCTACGATAATATACGTAAATTTGTGCGCTACCTGCTTACTTGCAACGTGGGGGAAGTGCTGGTGATGCTGCTGGCGGTAATTGGAGGACTGCCGCTGCCCCTGTTGCCAATCCAAATCCTATGGATGAATTTGGTTACAGACGGGTTGCCGGCCATGGCGCTGGGGGTAGATCCCATTGATAAAAACATCATGCACAGGCCGCCGAGACAACCCGAAGAAAGCATTTTTTCGCACGGACTGGGGATGCGTATCATGGGGGGCGGAGCATTAATTGCTGTGCTGACGTTGGCAGTGTTTGCCTATTTCATGTCTGTGGACAAGAATATTGACCTGGCCCGGACCGCAGCCTTTAACACATTAGTATTTCTACAGCTGTTTTATGTATTTTCCTGCCGTTCGGAACACTCCGGAATAATTGATGTAGGGTTCTTCGGCAACCCGCATCTGCTGGTGGCAGTGTCTTTGTCCGCCTGCTTGCAGGTAGCTGTTACCCAGATAACAGCGATACAGCCGGTTTTTAAAACCGTACCGCTAAATGAGTTTCATTGGGCAGTGGTTATTGGTGTGGCTGCTGCGCCCACCATCCTTGGTTTGCTGCTGGATCTTCTAAATACCAGCTTGAAAGAACGATTAACCTACCTCAGGGTATAAAATTTATAGACATTCATGCTCACACATCAGGGACATTCATACGTTGGGGACATTCATACGTTGGGGACATTCCTCGAAGAGGTGTGTCCCCTTTCCTTGTTGAGGTGTGTCCCCTTTCCTTATTAGGTGTGTACCCCATGTATGGAATGTTCCCTTTACCTTATTAGTCATTAAATATCATGTATACATGAGGCCACCGGTCCAGGAAACATTGAACAGTCGGTGAAAGATGGTGTAGAATATGTTTATAAATATCATTTGCGATCTTTATTTGCACTGGGTGTTAAAAAGGAGGATGTTTTTTGCGTTTTGTAAAAGTTCACGGATTGGGCAATGACTTTGTGCTGGTAAACACTTTAAAAGAGGAGAACCTGCCCCCGGATCTAACTGGACTGGCCGTAAAGGTTTGCCACCGGCACTTTGGCGTAGGTGCAGACGGATTGGTACTTATAAAACCGAGCGCTGCGGCCAACTTTGCTATGCAGATTATTAACTCTGACGGCAGCGAAGCCGAGATGTGCGGCAATGCCATCCGCTGCGTGGCCAAATACGCTTACGAGCAGGGCCTGGTAAATAGCCAGGTAATGCGGGTACAAACAGCGGCAGGGATAATGGTACCTGAACTGGTCATGGAGAATGGTTCCGTGCAGGCAGTCAGGGTGGACATGGGTGAACCGCAGCTGGAGCGGGAACAAATACCGATGCATGGTCCCCGGGGGCGGGTGGTCAATGAACCGCTTCAGGCGGATGCAAATACTTTTAACATCACCGCAGTTTCCATGGGTAACCCACACTGTATTATCTTTGTCCCCGATGCAATGGCGGTATCGTTGGAAACCCTGGGTCCACAGCTGGAGCAGCACCCTTCGTTTCCGCGCAAGACTAACGTAGAGTTTGTCCAAGTTTTGAACAACGGGGAAGTACATATGCGGGTGTGGGAACGGGGAGCGGGTCCGACAATGGCCTGTGGAACCGGTGCCTGTGCCGTGGCAGTGGCATCGCATCTTAACGGGCATACCGGCAGAAAAGTACGGGTGCACCTGGATGCAGGGGCACTTGATATAGAGTGGGCAGAGAACGGGCATATCTATATGACTGGCCCGGCAGAGGAAGTGTTCACCGGTGTATATCCCTTATAATCCTCATTGGTTCAAGTGTTGTTATAAGAAGCTTTTTGATAAAGAATAGGAGTATTAGTTACAAGGAGGGGTATTATTGAGTTTAAAATTTGAAGAAGCGCGGAGAATAAAAAACTTGCCACCCTATTTATTTGCCCGGATTGAGAAACTGATAACGGAAAAACGGGCGGCAGGGGTGGATGTAATTAGTCTGGGTATCGGGGACCCTGATATGCCGACCCCGGATTATATAATTGAAGAGCTTAAAAAAGAGGCTGAAAATCCGGCTAACCACCAGTATCCGTCCTCGGTGGGGATGCTATCCTACCGCCAGGCTGTGGCCGACTGGTATCAGGATCGTTTTGGCGTGCAGTTGGATCCAGTTCGGGAAGTAGTGTCTGTTATTGGTTCCAAAGAAGGCATTGCTCACATTTCATGGTGTTACCTGAATCCGGGTGATACTGTGTTAGTGCCGGATCCGGGTTACCCTGTATACGCTGGTGGTTCCATTCTGGCCGGGGCGGAACCATACTATATGTCGTTAAGAAAGGAGAACGGCTTTTTACCTGACCTGGATGAAATACCCGTTGAGATTGCCCGCCGGGCTAAGATGATGTTTATCAATTACCCCAATAACCCAACGGGTGCGGTGGCTGGCGATGATTTTTACAACCGGGTTATTGATTTTGCCAGGGTATACAATATTTTAATCATTCATGATGCTGCTTACTCTGAAATGACCTATGACGGTTATACCCCCCCCAGTTTCCTGCAATATCCGGGTGCCCGGGAAGTGGGTATCGAGTTCCACTCGGTGTCTAAGTCATATAATATGACGGGCTGGCGCATCGGCTGGGCTGCGGGACATTCGGAAGTTGTGGAGTCCTTGGGGCGGTTAAAATCCAATATTGATTCCGGCCAATTTCAGGCTATTCAGCATGCTGCCATTAAAGGTCTAACCGGCCCCAAGGAAGCAGTGCAGGAAATGAAAAAGATTTACCAGGAACGCCGGGACATAATGATGGAAGCCCTTAACAGCATGGGCTGGAACCTGGAAAAACCTAAAGCCACCTTTTACGTGTGGGCGCCGGTGCCGGACGGCTACACCTCGGAATCATTCGCCGAAATGGTGCTGGAAAAGGCCGGCGTGGTAATTACACCGGGCACAGGTTACGGTGAAAACGGGGCTGGATATTTCCGGATCGCCTTGACAGTGCGCAAAGATCGGATGTTGGAAGCACTGGAACGGATGAAAAAGGCTATCGGCCAGGTGAAGTTTTAAAAAAACAGTAGTCAGTAATCAGGAGTCAGTAGTTAGAATTACCATGCGTGCCCGCACCACGATTAGCGAATACGACTTACCGCGCTGTATTCATGGTAATAGTTAAGTATGTCATCTAAGAGCGTAGCGAAGGATCTGATCTTTAGATTCTTCACTGCGTTCAGAATGACAGGATTCGTGTATTCATAGCAATGAAAAAACGGAAGGTTTATCGTCTTGAAGCATTTTTGAATTCTGACTTCTAAATTCTAAATTCTGAATATATGTGAATAGGATTCTCAACACATACTGGAGGGAAAATAAATTATGCAACTGGCAGAAAGAGCTAAAAATATTAGTTCGTCACCTACTCTAACAATTGACGCCCAGGCCAAAAAGATGATTGCCGACGGCATCAAAGTAATCAATTTCGGCGCCGGCGAACCCGATTTTGATACTCCCGATAATATCAAACAGGCAGCTATCGAAGCTATAAACAGCGGGATGACTAAGTATACACCGGTGGCCGGCACCGTAGCGCTGCGCCAGGCAATAGTTGACAAATTTGCCCGGGACAACGGTCTGGAATATCAGCCCGGACAAATAGTTGTTTCCGCCGGTGCCAAACACTCGCTGTACAATGCTTTCCAAGTATTATGTCAGGCAGGTGACGAGGTAATTTTACCCGCACCCTACTGGGTTAGTTACATGGAACAGGTTAAACTGGCCGGTGCCGCTCCCGTAGTGGTGGCCGCCCGGGTGGAAAACGGTTTCAAAATCACCGGGAGTGAATTGGAGGCCGCTATCACCCCGCGCACCAGGGCTATTATAATCAACAGCCCCAGCAACCCTACCGGTGCTGTATATACCAGGGATGAATTGGCTGCATTGGGGGAGATACTGGAAAAGCATGGGGTGACCATTATTTCCGATGAAATTTACGAAAAACTCATCTATGACGGCCTGGAACATGTCAGCATTGCCTCTTTAAGCCCGGCCCTGAAAGAACAGACTATCGTAATTAACGGCGTATCCAAATCGTACGCCATGACAGGCTGGCGGATTGGTTACGCCGCTGCTCCGACCCCGGTGGCCAAGGCTATGGCTGACCTGCAGAGCCACTCAACATCTAACCCCACATCTATTGCCCAAGCTGCTTCAATAGAAGCAATCCAGGGGGACCAGGCGGCGGTTACAACAATGGTGGGTGAATTCGTCAAGAGGCGCGACTATATGGTGGATAGGCTAAACGCTATGCCGGGGATAGTATGTAACCGCCCTGGTGGTGCTTTTTACGTTTTCCCGGACATTAAGGGACTGTTTGGTAAAAAGTATAACGGGTTGGAAATACAAAATGCCAGCGATGTGGCTGCAATTATGCTTGAAAAAGCGCATGTAGCCTTAGTTCCAGGAGTGGCTTTCGGTGATGACACCTGTTTTAGGCTTTCTTACGCCACATCTATGGCAAATATTCAAGATGGCCTGGATCGGATTGCAAAGGTACTGGGAGATTTAAGCTGATTATTAACAGTGACATAAAATAAACAGTGTCATAAAATATGCTTACAGTGAGTGTGTAGCCGGCTTAAAAGCCGGTTCACTTTTTATTAAAGCAATAAAACTACTCAAGGATTCGGGAGTTAAAAATAGGAATGTGAAATTAGAGAACCGGCGAAAACATTTGCAGATTTACCTTGATTGATAAATATTTGCACGCCCTTGGCAGAGTATCTAGTTTAATTGAAATTAAACCAAGATTTTTATAAATTCGATTGAAAGATAAAGATTATCATTGTATTTCTTTTTTTTTAGAGGAGTTTCATTTTTTTAGTAGAAAAAATTATTTTATAGTTTTAGCGTTAATACTAGTACCATTAACGTGACAGGCGGTGATAAGTTGATCAATAGTATGACTGGGTTCGGCCGCGGTGAGGTATGCACAGATAACTTAAAAGCGGTCATTGAAATGAAATCCGTTAATCATCGCTACTGCGAAATCGTATTACGAATGCCCCGGTCGATGAATGTTCTAGAAGACCGCATGAGGCGGGTGATCCAAGAAAAAATCGCCCGTGGCAGAGTAGACGTTTTTGTAAACATTGAATTGCGCGGTGAAAACAAACAGCAGGTCAAGGTAGATGAAGAACTGGCCGGTGACTACGTCCGAGCGGCGAATGATATCAGAGCGCGGCTGATGCTGGATGGCAATGTAACAGTTAACGACCTGCTGCACCTGCCCGGCGTGGTATCACTGGAAGAGCCGGAAAGCGACGTGGAACTATGGTGGCCTGTTGTGCAAGGGGCCTTGGTTAAAGCCACCGAAGGCCAGCTGGAAATGCGTCGCCGCGAGGGGCGCCGTTTGCAAAACGATATTAGGGAACGCTCCGGCCAAATTGCGGTGATGGTAAAAAATATTGAAAACCGCTCGCCGGTGGTGGTGGAAGAATACCGGGAGAGACTGAGCCAGAGAGTAAATGAACTTTTGGAACCCGGGTTACTGGATCAGGGTCGGCTGGATACCGAGGTTGTTATTATCGCCGAACGCGCCGGCATCACTGAAGAGATAGTGAGGTTGAACAGCCACCTGGCGCAGCTGGACGCATGCATGGAAAGCGATGTTCCGGTGGGACGAAAACTTGATTTCTTGATGCAGGAGATGAACCGTGAGGTTAATACCATTGCTTCAAAGTCTGCCGACATGGTAATTAATCGCACTGTAGTGGAAATTAAAAGTGAACTGGAGAAAATTAGGGAACAAGTGCAAAATATTGAATAATTAGTTTGAGGGAGGATTAAGATGGATATTAAGCTCATTAATATCGGGTTTGGAAACATTGTCTCGGCCAACAGGATTATTGCTATTGTAAGCCCCGAGTCGGCGCCGATTAAAAGAATCATTACCGAAGCCAGGGATCGAGGCATGCTTGTGGACGCTACATACGGCCGGCGCACCAGGGCGGTAATTATTACCGACAGCGACCATGTTATCTTATCCGCCGTACAGCCGGAAACCGTAGCCCACCGACTGGTAGGCAAGGAAAGTTCCTCCGGGAATGATGAAGAGTAGCGGGGATATGACTAGATGAGAATAAGAGGTAACCTGATTATAATATCCGGGCCGTCCGGATCCGGCAAAGGCACTGTGTGTAAAGCGATGTTTGACAGTATGACGGATCTGCACTTGTCTCTCTCGGCAACTACAAGACAGCAAAGGGTTGGAGAACAAGATGGCGTGGATTATTACTTTTTGTCCAGACCTGAATTCGAAAAAATGATTGCGGAAGATCAATTACTTGAATGGGCCAACGTTTATGGCCAATATTACGGGACACCGATGGAACCGGTTCTCAATGCTGTTAACCAGGGAAAGGACGTAATTCTTGAAATTGATGTGCAGGGGGCTTTTCTGGTAAGAAAAAAGTTTCCCACCTGTGTGCTCATTTTCTTAATCCCGCCGTCTCGTTTGGCACTGGAAAAGCGGTTGAAAAACAGGGCTACAGACAGCGAAAAGGAAATTGAACAGCGTTTAAAGTGGGCGGAAAGTGAAATACAACAGGTGGCGTATTACGATTACCTGATTATTAATGATGAAGTAGAAAAAGCGGCTTATAAGGTGGTCAACATCATTAATGCTGAAAGGTGTCGTCCTGCACTCCTGGATATTGAGTCCTTAATGAATAAATATAGGGTATAAGGAAAGGGGACACACCTCTTCGAGGAATGTCCCCAACGTATGAATGTCCCCAACGTATGAATGTTCGAACGTTTTGAATGTTTCTAACTTGAGTTTTTCCGAATATAATATAAATATTTTGTGACTGAAACGGGGGATGTGGAAATGGCGATGAACAAACCTTCCCTTGACGAGCTCTTAGTACATGTAGAAGATAGGTATACGCTGGTGGTGGTATCGGCTAAGCGGGCTCGTCAGATTACTGAAAAAGCGCTGATGCAGGATACAGGTATGGATCCGGAAATGGTTAGCAAGCCGGTTTCAGCAGCGTTGCAAGAGACGGTGCAGGGAAATATCAAGTACAGAAGGACCAGTCAGGGAATTAAGTAGCGGGGGTGTCCAATGCTGGCAGGAAAATATGTTGTTGTTGGGGTTTCCGGCGGCATAGCCGCCCACCGGGCACTTGATTTGACAAGCACTCTGGTTAAGGCCGGCACAGAGGTACATGTCATCATGACCGATGCAGCCCGTGAATTTATCAGGCCACTGGCCTTTGAAGCAATTTCAGGTCACCAAGTGCATCATGATATTTTTGTTACACCGCCCGGTTGGCGTTATCCTCACCTTGAACTGGCCAGGAAGGCCGATCTGGCTGTGGTTGCTCCGGCGACAGCCAATATTATTGCCAAGTTAGCCTGCGGGTTGGCCGACGACCTGCTTACCACTGCGGCACTGGCTATGGTATGTCCACTGGTGATTTGCCCGGCCATGAATCTTTATATGTATAGAAACCCGGTGGTACAGGAGAACTTGGAACGGTTGCGCCGGCGCGGGGTGACCATAGTTGACCCGGCTTCCGGTAGACAGGCCTGCGGAGACGAAGGCCCGGGTAGGCTGGCCGAAGTGCCGGTCATTATTAGGCAGATCGAACACTTGCTGGAGGCCAACCAGGATCTGGCCGGGTTCAAGGTGTTGGTTACCGCCGGCGGAACCCGCGAACCAATTGACCCGGTACGGTATATAACTAATCGCAGTTCCGGCAAGATGGGATATGCTCTGGCCAAGACAGCCGCCGCAAGAGGAGCACGGGTGTATCTGGTGTCAGCTCCCACCCGGTTAGCCCCCCCCCACGGTGTAGAAATGGTGAATGTGGAGACAGCGGAGCAAATGTACCGGGCGGTAATGGACTTATACCCTCAAATGGACGCGGTGATCAAAGCCGCCGCTGTTTCCGATTATCGACCCGAGACATATCACGAGCAAAAAATAAAAAAGGGCGGCGGGTTGATACTTGAACTTGAAAAAACTAGAGACATACTCGCTGAATTGGGTAACCGGAAAAAAAATCAGGTCCTGGTGGGGTTTGCCGCCGAAACCCAAGACTTGGTGCAAAACGCGACAGCTAAACTGGTGAGAAAGAATCTTGACCTGTTGGTGGCAAATGATGTAACCCAGCCGGGGGCAGGTTTTGGATTCGATACAAACATAGTTAAATTGTTATACCCCAACGGGCGGGTAGAGTCGTTGCCCATTATGGACAAGCTTGAGCTCAGTAACCGGATTTGGGATGAGGTAATTAAAATTAAGGGATACTAAGAAAAGTGGATGGGATATGTGTCTAGGGGCACCCCTTGCGGGTGCCCTAATTAATGATGCGGGGGGTATGGGTGAACCGGGCATCCACGAGTGGTACCTCTAAGATTTGGAATCCTATGGCTAGGAAAATAACTTTGGGTTTTGTCATCCTGAGCGCAGCGAAGGATCTTAAGGATCTAGATTCCTCACTTCGTTCGGAATGACAATCCAAGGAATGACAATCCAATCAGCCACATAGGGTTATGTAAATATGTTAACTAAATTAGCATGTCTTAATGTTGTTACTTTTTTTGCAAGCTGCGGCTAAGCTTTTGCAGTAAGCTGATTAAGTTTTCTTTTTCCTCGCCGGTTAAGCCGGACATGACTTCCCGGGTAAACATTCCATGCAGGGGCAGTATATGTTTAAGCAGGTGCAAAGATTTATTAGTCAACCTGGCTCGGAAAACACGACGGTCACGGGAGTCTACTTCCCTGGTCACCAGGTCGTCTCTTTCCATTCTGTCGATAAGACCGGTGATATTAGCCCGGCTTACTAACATATGCTCACCCAGTTCGGATAATGACAGCCCGCGTTCCCCGGCGTTTCTTAATTGCATAAGAGCGTTAAATTTTGGTTGTGAAAGGCCAAAACGGGCGAAATAACGGCTCATCACGTCATCCAAAAGGTCATAGCACCGGGTCAGTTCAATAATGGTTCTTATGGCTGAGTAAGCCTCTTTGGAACTTGATTGATCCAAATTCTTATCCTCCATTTTTTTAAATTGTAAATGCTCTTCATAACAACTGTCAATAATACACAATGAATTATAGGAAGTTTAATTGGTAAGAAGGGACGACAGGCAGCATGAGCGAAGTAAAAAACAACATCCTAGAATTAATCGGCAACACTCCAGTAATCAAGTTGGATGGAATCAGGGGTGACTGTGCGGCAAATGTGCTGGCCAAGCTAGAGATGGTTAACCCCAGCGGTAGTGCCAAAGCTAGGGCTGCCCTGGGTATGCTGGTGGCGGCGGAGCAAGCAGGTAAAATACACCCGGGGAGCGTTATCGTGGAACCGACCAGCGGCAACCAGGGCATTGCCCTGGCCATGGTGGGTGCGGTAAAAGGATATAAGGTAATAGTTGTAATGCCTGACTCGATGAGCAAAGAAAGAAGACAGCTGGCGCGTGCCTATGGGGCTGAAGTAGTGTTAACCCCGGCTGCCAAGGATGTGTCAGGGGCGGTAAGTAAAGCGCGGGAACTGGCGGAACAGATTCCTGGCGCCTGGATGCCGGACCAGTTTGCCAATCCGGATAATCCTGCTTACCATGAGCGAACAACTGCAATGGAAATACTGGCCCAGGTTAACGACAAGATAGATGCTTTTGTGTCTGGGGTTGGTACCGGTGGTACCCTGACCGGAGTGGCCAGGGTCCTGAAGAAAAAATTTCCGGATTTAATGGTCTATGCCGTGGAACCCCAAAAATCTGCTGTTCTCTCCGGTGGCAAACCGGGTCGGCACGGTATTCAGGGTATTGGCGACGGTTTTATTCCCGATAACCTTGACCTCGGGTTGGTGAACTCACCTTATGCAGTAACGGACGAAGATGCTTATGCTATGACGAGACGGTTGGCCCGGGAAGAAGGTATACTGGCAGGTGTTTCTGGCGGTGCTGCTGTTTGCGCCGCTATTGCAGTGGGACGTGAACTGGGACCCGGTAAAACAGTGCTTACAATCCTGCCTGATACCGGGGAGCGTTATCTGAGTACCGCTGTATTTGGGGAGTAAAAAGGTAGTCAAGGTCATAATCCATTTTGACATTTTGGGGCTAATTGCCGGTTCAAGTAAATCCCCGCCATTTAACCGAAACGTCCGGTGATGTAGTCTTCGGTTTGTTTTTTACCTGGAGCGGTAAAAATATTATTGGTAAGACCGTATTCAATTAACCCGCCGTTTAAAAAGAAACCGGTGTAATCCGAGACTCTGGCCGCCTGCGGCATGTTATGAGTAACAATGGCTATGGTATAACTTTGCTTAAGTTGATCAATTAAGTCCTCCAGTTTGGCGGTGGAAATGGGATCAAGTGCTGACGCCGGTTCATCCATTAAGATAATTTCCGGTTCCACGGCCAGAACCCGGGCAATTACCAATCTTTGTTGTTGACCGCCAGAAAGGCTTAACGCCGATTTATTTAATCTGTCTTTGAGCTCTTCCCATAAAGCCGCAGAATGCAAGCTCTTCTGTACAATGTCTTCCAGTATTCTGATGTTTTTTATCCCATGTATCCGTGGACCGTACGCTATGTTATCAAATATGGACATCGGAAAAGGGTTGGGTTTTTGAAAAACCATGCCCACTTTTTTACGTAGGTCAACGGGGTTAACACCGGGATCGTATATGCTTTTACCGTCTAATAAAACTTGCCCCTCAATTCTGGTACCATCAATAACATCGTTCATGCGGTTGAGGGTGCGCAGGAAAGTCGACTTGCCGCTGCCGGAGGGGCCGATCAATGCTGTCACTGCGTTTTTTCTGATCGTCAAATTAACGTCAAACAGGGCTTGAAGTTTCCTGTAATAAACATTTAGTGCGTGGGTTTCAATTTTATTATCCATCTAACTACCACCCTTGGGACATGATATTGATAAGAACAACCGATCATAATGTAACAGATTTTTTTAATTTAAGATAAAGTAAATGTTATGCTTTGTAAAGAAAATATTTTTTCATGGTTATATCGTTAACTCAGTAAGTGGTGCAGCGTCGTGTCATTGCTATGAATACAACAAATCTGTCATTCTGAGCGTAGCGAAGAATCT
>JAENYQ010000055.1 GCA_016841675.1 Desulfotomaculum sp. | reverse complement strand
CAGCTCTCCCCCCGCGGTGCACAATTGTTTATTAAAAATGTTTATCTCATCAATGGGGATTACTGAGTAAAGGGAATATCATGTAATAGAATAGACCTGTTGTGGAGGTGGCAAATTTGCCAAGGCAGGCCAGAAGATTAAGCGGTACAGGATTTTACCATGTTATGTTGCGTGGTAACGAGAAAAAAGACATTTTTATTGATCCCGAAGATAAAGGAAAGGTAATTCAATTAATACATGCAAAAAAAGTTAAGACTGAGTACTTCATCTATGCCTATTGCATAATGAGTAACCACATGCATTTAGTTGTTAGAGAAGGGAATGAATCCATTTCAGAGGGAATTAAAAAAGTTGCTACAGCTTACGCTTACTATTTTAATAAGAAGTATAAAAGAGTCGGTCATGTTTTCCAGGACCGGTTTAAAAGTGAATGTATAGAAGATGAAAGATACCTGCTGGCGGCAATAAGATATGTGCATCAAAATCCAGTTAAAGCCGGTTTGGGCAAGGCCGAAAATTATAAATGGAGTAGCTACAAAGTATATATCAAGGGTGCCAACGAGTTTGGTGCTTTACCGGAAACCAGGGAGATACTAAGCATTTTTTCCAATGAACGACAAAAAGCAATTGAGTATTATAAGGAATTTATTGGTCAAGTAGAAGAAAGGGAATTTTTAGATATTGAAGATGAACAGATGGATGAAGAAGACTTGCATGAGTTTATAAATCGATACCTGATTAAAAAAGGGGTTAGGCTTGATGAGCTTTCCATGGCTAAAAATAAAAAAATTAGAAATGAACTAATCGCAGAAATAGTTAATCAATCTAATTTATCACTGCGAAAAATTTCCGAGCTAACCGGTTTTAACCGTGAAACTATTAGGCGTGCGCTAAAACGGTAGACTTTTGTGTCAGGGGGACGGTTCCTTTGACACAGTTAGTTAATTAAGTCAGGACACGTCAAGATTTGCAGCATGCTCATGTTCAAGTGGCTCAAAAGTGTGTCAAAGGAACCGTCCCCTTGGCACACTTTTTTCTTCTTTTGCCGTCGAAAGCTTCATTATTATGGGGAACAAGAAAAGGATTTGGTTTTCCGCTGTCGAAATGTTCTATTTGTCTCCTAAAATATACGTCGACTATACATCATGCGAAGGTGTTGCAATGATTCAATTATATAACGTATCCAAAATTTATGACAACGGAGTTAAAGCGCTTAACGATGTGACGCTGCATATACGCAAGGGGGAGTTTATTTTTTTGGTTGGCCCCAGCGGGGCTGGGAAATCTACTCTGACCAAGCTGATCTGCCGCGAGGAATTGCCCAGCCGCGGACAGGTGGTTATTAACGGCCGCAGCCTGGCCAGGATGAGGAAACGTGATGTTCCTTACCTGCGTCGTAAAATCGGCATGGTTTTTCAGGATTTTCGCCTGATTACCAATAAAACGGTATTTGAGAACGTAGCTTTTGCACTGGAGATAACCGGTGCTTCCAATAAAGATATCAAGCGGGCGGTCCCTGCGGTGCTGCGCATGGTGGGCCTGGAAAAGAAGGCCAAGATGCTGCCGGCCCAGCTTTCAGGCGGTGAGCAGCAGCGCACCTGCGTAGCTCGGGCTATTGTCAACAACCCCGTTTTAATACTGGCTGACGAACCAACCGGCAACTTAGACCCCGAAACCTCATGGGATTTGATGAAACTATTCATGGATATCAACCGCCGGGGAACCACAATCGTTATGTCCACCCACGCCTGGGACATTGTGGACTCGATGAAAAAGCGGGTGGTGGCCCTAGGCGACGGCGTGATCACCCGGGATGAGGAAAGCGGGGCTTATGGTTATGAATCTTAATGTGTTTAAATATTACTTCCGCGAAGCGGGGGCGTCCCTGCTGCGCAACAGCTGGTTGTCTATTGCATCCATCGGGACCATTATCATTTCACTGCTCATTTTAGGCAGTTCCATCCTGCTGATTCTGAATGTACGCTATATTGCTTCCACGGTAGAGTCCAGCCTGGAGATTACTGTATTCCTGGAAGATAGCCTGGAACAGGACCGGAGGGAGCGTATGGAAGAAGAAATATATTTTATACCCGGTGTCACGACGGTGCATTTCGTTTCCCGGGCCCAGGCTCTGGATGAGCTGCGGACCAGCTTTGGTGAACGGGCGGATATCTTAAGCGGGCTGGAAGAGGATAACCCGCTGCCTGACTCCTTTAGGGTGAAGACCAAAGAAGCCGAAACGGTTCCTGCCGCAGCCCAGCAACTGGCCGAACTTTCCGGTGTGGAACAGGTGCGTTACGGCCAGGGTGTGGTGGAAAAACTGTTGGCGCTGACCCACTGGGTCCGCATTTGGGGTTCTATTACCATGGGCGTGCTGGGTTTCGCGGCTATATTCCTTATTGCGACTACCATTCGCATGTCGGTATTCTCCCGGCGGCGGGAAATTGGCATTATGAAAATGCTGGGAGCCACCAACTTCTTTGTGCGGATGCCGTTTATGCTGGAAGGGATGTTTCTGGGACTGGGCGGCGGACTGGTGGCAGCGTTGATGATCAATTTTGGCTACCTGTCGCTGCTGAGCAAAGTTATTGTCACCTTGCCTTTTATACAGCTGATTAGCGACCCGACATCGCTTTACCAAGTGCTGGGCGGTCTGCTGGGGTTGGGTTTTGCCATCGGTGCTCTGGGGAGCGCAATTTCGCTGCACCGTTTTTTAAGGGTTTAATTACTATTACAATGCATGAACGGAGGGGTATGGTTGAATTCCGGTTGGAAAAAGAAAATAGCAGCTGTGGGACTAGCGTCATTTATGTTCTGCGGTTTTGGCACAACTTTTGGCATCGCTTACGGGGCTAGCCTGGAAGATTCTTTAAAGCAGGTACAGCAAAAAATTCAGCAGACCAAACAGCAGCAAAGTGCCAAGAAAAAAGAGGTCAATTCTTACGCGCAGGAAGTGGCGGCACTGGACCGGGATATTGCGCTAAAGGGACAGGAAATCAACACCCTTAGCAACCGGTTGAATATAGCGATGGCCGAATTGAATAAGAACCAGCTGGAGTTGAATCATACCCAGGCCGAGCTGGAAAAAAGCACCGAGGAATTGCACCAGCGGGTACGCGGGATGTACCAGAACGGTAACATCAGTTACTTGGAAGTGCTGCTGGATTCGCGCGATTTTGGTGATTTCCTGAACCGCTATGAATTGCTTAGGCGGGTGGTGGCCAGGGACGCCGGTGTGGTGGAGGAAATAGAAGCAATTAAGGTGCAGCTGGGGCAGAAGCGCCAGAATTTGGTGCAGCAAAAAGACCAAATTTCAACACTAATGCGGCAGCAGGAAGCAGCCAGGGTGGAACTGGCTTCCCGGAGCACTGACAAACGTAACTTGCTGACCCGGGCCAACAATGAACTGGGCAAGTATAAGGCCGAGGTGGAGCGGCTGGAACAGCAAGAAGAACAGATTATTCGCAGCATCGCCAGTCAGAATAGCGACCAGCCGGCTGTCACCGGCGCTTACGCGTGGCCTGTGGCGGGATACACGTCAGTTTCATCTCCTTACGGTTACCGTGTGCACCCTATTTTGGGCACGCGGAAACTGCACACCGGAATCGACATCCCGGCGCCCAACGGTGTAACGGTACGGGCTACCCAGGGCGGCACCGTCAGCAATGTCAGTTCCATGCAGGGTTATGGTAACGTGGTGATGATTAACCACGGCGGCGGGATTAGTTCGCTGTACGCTCACCTGTCCTCTCAGTTGGTGCGGCAGGGGCAAACGGTGGAAAAGGGACAAGCCATTGCCCGGGTGGGCAGTACCGGCATGTCGACGGGACCGCACCTGCACTTTGAAATAAGGGTTAACGGTGCACATACAAACCCCAGAAACTACATCTAATTCAATTTTGGGACGTTCAAAGCAAGAACCTCCCCGACTTGAACGTTTGAGCCGGCCTGATTGGCCGGCTTAAGTTTTTTCTATCCTGGAAATACTTTTTAGCGGTACTCAAATCTGGCGGTCCGGTGGTATCGCTCCGGTCGCTCTTGCAATTCTACTTGTTGTGTTTGGCAAGACTATGGTGAACGCGCCCGGCAAACTGCCTAACCATTACTTACGCCCTAAGCAGCCATGAATTCGGGGCTTTGACGGGCTAGACTACGCAGTCAGGTGCACCGCTCTCTCCGGATACCACCGGACCGCCTCCGTACGTTAGATTTTTCATCCACACTGAGTGCTGCAACTGCGGCAGGGGCGTTTATTATGAAACTAAAGCGTAAAAAGGGATTATTTGTAAGTATATTTCAATGTGCGCTTTTGTTGTAATTCAAATCTTGATCATGTAGTATAATATGGTATGTGCATTTAAACCCTGAAATTGACAGGTGGTAGATATTTGTGCGTGGTTACAACAGGCAGGGCAGTAGATTTAGTAAAATAGCTATTTGGCTGACGGTGCTGGCTCTTATTTTTTTTGTTTTTTATGCAGCGACCGGCGGAATACTGAGCAGTAATTATAAGCAGTTGGGCAACCTGGTTAAGGTGTTCTCCCTCATCCGCACTCAGTATATTGAGGAAGCAAACACCGCCAACTTGGTGGACGGCGCTATTCGCGGCATGGTGGAAGCGCTGGATGACCCTTACTCGGTTTACCTGGACGCGGATACGTTCAAACAATTGGAAGAACAAATCCGCGGCTCTTTTGGCGGTCTGGGCATACTGGTTGGTGTCAAGGACGAGCTGCTTACAGTGGTGCGGGTTTATGAGGATACGCCTGCTTACCGGGAGGGTGTGCAGGCCGGCGACCGAATTACTGAAATCGATGGCCGGGATGTGCGGGGTGTTGATCTGGAAACGGCTATTGGGTTAATGCGCGGCCCGGTAGGAACCAAGATTGAGCTGGCCGTTTTACATGAGGACAAAGATGAGCCGGTTCAGTTGGAGATTATCCGCGAGGAGATCAGTGTGCCTACCGTGGATGGCGAAATGCTGCCGGATTCCCGGATTGGCTACATGTTGATCGCTCAGTTTAATGAGAAAACCCCGGACGAGGTGCTGGATATACTTGCTAATTTGCGGGACCAGGGTATGCGCGGTCTAATTTTGGATCTGCGGGATAATCCCGGCGGTGAGCTGGGCGCTGCCACCCGGGTTGCGGATAACTTTGTCCCCAAGGGGCCCATAGTGTACATTGATTACCGCTCCGGTGATGAGGACGTTAAGAGTGCGGATGATAATTACCTGCAGCTGCCCTTAGCCGTTTTGGTTAATGAAAACAGCGCCAGTGCCGCCGAAATTTTAGCCGGCGCCATCAAAGATACCGAAACCGGTGTCCTGGTGGGAACCACTACCTTCGGCAAGGGGGTTGTGCAGACGGTGTTTCCTCTGGGTAACGGGGCTGGTTTGAAACTGACCACCGCCCGCTACTTAACCCCGGACAAGAATGATATCCACGAGAAGGGGGTTGGCCCCGACGTGGTGGTGAAAAACGTGGAAGATTTGCCCGGAGATGAACAGTTGGATCGGGCGGTGGAACTGGTTAAGGAAAAAGTCGGGAAATAGGATAGGGGACACAACTCCTTGAGAGAATGCCCCAATGATATGTTCCCCAAGAAAACTTTCACCCAAGAATTTTTACCATCTCCAAAGAGTAATAATAAGGTAAAAAGCACACCGGAGCTATGCAAACAGTGTGCTTTTTATACCTGTAACGCTTGGCTCAACGGGGATGCCAGTTATTTTACGCTTAGTCATGGCCGGTACAGGTTTGCATCCGGCGATTTCGTTTGCTTTTGGCCCGGGAAGATGAGGTGATCCCGTTGTTTCCCTTCGGCGATATTTTCCCCATGATCCTGTTCAACATTTTTGGTCTGATTTTTCAGCCCTTGTTCTGGTTGGTGGTAGTGCTGGTTGGGATGCAGTATCGGCGCATTAATACCGCGCGGGAAAGCCTGTACGGCGTTCCCCTGAAGCCCAACTGGAACGAGGTGGTATCCGCTTCCATATTCGGGCTGGCGGGAGGCATTTTGGGTAGCGTATTTATGTTGTTGATCGGTGTCACTCTCACCGGTTCGAGTCTTATTTATATTTTCTTTCTGGCCATCCTATTAATGTTAATTAATAATCGTTTCATTTGTTTCGCTTACGCAGGCGGCATCCTGGCGCTTTCCAATATCCTGTTCGGTTTCCCCCAAGTCAACGTTTCTCAGGTCTTAGCCCTGGTTGCGGTGCTGCACATGGTGGAGAGCGTGTTAATCTATTTCAGCGGTCACCTCGGGGCGGTACCGACTTTTTTCCGGGACCGGACAGGTCGGGTGGTGGGCGGTTTTACGCTGCAAAAATTCTGGCCTATACCAATAACTGCTCTGGCTTTTACCGTGGCGGCGGATTTGCCGCCAGGTGTGCTAAACATGCCTGAATGGTGGCCCTTGGTCCAACCCGGGGTGACCGACGGCGATAATTTAATCTATTCCTTGATTCCGGTGGTGGCAGCACTGGGTTACGGGGATATGGCCATAGCCAGGGATCCGCGTCGCAAAAGCAAAATGTCTGCCTTTAATTTAGCCTTGTACAGCCTGGTGTTGCTTGCATTGGCGGTGCTTGCGGACCGTTCGACCATGCTTGCGGTGACGGCGGCTCTTTTTTCACCCTTGGGGCATGAGCTGGTCATTGGCATCGGGCGCCGGGTGGAAATGGAATGCCCGCCGTACTATGTGCCCAGTCCGCACGGGATGGCGGTGCTGGACGTTTTGCCGAATACCCCGGCCTGGTATACCGGCCTCCGTTCCGGGGATGTCATTGTGGCGCTGAACGGAGTGCCGGTATACAGCCGCAGCGACATGGCCGCCGCCCTGGACGCTATATTACCGCCGGTGCAGGTTGACTTTCTAAGCAGTGGGAAAAAACGCTACCGGCGGGAAACGTTGTCTTACAACGGTAAGGTGGATACACTGCTGGGCATATTACCGGTCCCCGACGGCAGCGTGCCGGTCGAATCGGTACTGGATCTGTCTACCGCCGGGCCGGCGGCCCGCTGGTGGTCAAAGTTTTGGGGTCGCTGGTGGGGTCATTAGGTGGTCAAATGAGCTGCGGTGCCATTAATTTTGCGTTGACACCCAGGCTGCCCTAAAGATATAATTTAATTAATCGGGCTAAGAAGGCCCGCCGGCGAGTTTGTTAACCCAATGTAGGACCACGGAGGTCAAATGCCGACAGGTAGACCAAGGTGGTTTTTTGACTTTTTCAGGAGGTGATTAAGGGATGTGCGAAGCTAATGCATACCTGCGCAAGGATGGCAAGGACGAAATGCTGATGGAGATGGTGGATAAGGTGACCCCCCAGGAAGACGGTCTAGTCCTGGAAGACATTTTCGGCCGCCGCAAGATTGTCAAGGCTAGGATCACTGAACTGGCGCTGGTGGAACACAGGATTGTCCTGGAACAGGAAGGTTAAATGATGGGGTCAGGCCTGTCGTAACTATACTAACTCTATTATTTATATATTTAAATTTTACAGTTAGTATAGTTACGACAGGCCTGACCCCCTTTTTCATAGGGAGCTACGGCTATGAATGACAAGTTGGCCAGGTGGAACCAACTCGAGGAAATCTGTTTGCACTGCAGCGCTTGCCAGTTGGCAGCCCGGCGCACCAATGTCGTATTCGGTGAAGGAGTGCTGGATTCGGCTGTTATGTTTGTGGGTGAGGGGCCAGGTGAACAAGAAGACCTGCAGGGGCGTCCCTTTGTGGGGCCGGCAGGACAATTGCTGGACCGGATGATGGCCGCTATTGGGCTGAGCCGGGCAGAAAACGCCATTATCTGCAATATTGTTAAATGCCGCCCGCCGGGCAACCGCACACCCAGCCCGGAAGAGGGGGACAAATGTCTGCCCTTTTTGCGGGCCCAGGTAGACATTGTGCGGCCCCGGATTATTGTGTGCCTGGGGGCCACGGCGGTTCGGCATATTTTCAACCCTGAATCACGGATTACCCGGATGCGCGGGCAGTGGTTGGACCGAAAAGGCTTTTGGATTACCGCCACCTACCACCCGGCGGCTCTGCTGCGGGATCCCTCACGTAAGGCCGAGGCCTGGGCAGATATGAAAGCGATTAAAAGCAAATTGGAAGAACTTCGTATTAACGAATAAAACTAAGCATTCGCCTTGGACGAGCAGATTAAAAAGTCAATGAAACAGCAACAACCAAGATAGTCATTGCTATGAATACAAGAAATGAAAAACCTTTTAAGTCTGTCATTCTGAGCGCAGCGAAGAATCTGGGCTTTTAACCGTAACTAAAAACTCAATTAATATGGCAACAGCAGATCGCTCTTTTTCTTTACATGATCCGGACCAGACTTTTTCAAACGGCCTCGTTTTGCACATCCCTCTTAGTGATGGTCGCTTCTTCGGGATCAGCCTGCCCGCCGGGCTCGCCGATATCGCTATCTGGCAATATAGTTTGGTTGAGACAATCAGGCCAGGCGGTGAGCCCTTCTTTTCGGGCCTGTTGAACCAAGGCTATGTAGCGCCGTTCAGAGGCATTGATATGATGCACGGCATAGTCCACGAATGTGTTGTCAGTATAGTTTAGGTAATCAAGGGCCTGCTTCCAGGTCTTTTTTGCGTCGTTGGCGGCTTCAACCAGTCCGAGCGGTTCCTTTTTCGGCGGTGTGGCCCAAATTAATAAGCGCTCCAAGTATTTGCCAGGTCTAAATGTAAGCATCAAAAACACCTCCCAAAAAATTCCTATGCGCCGCATTAAAAGTTTATGCCCATATAGCTGTAGAACTTGTTTGTATGTATTGGAATAAAGTAATTCTCCAGGGCAAAGCTAATTAATATAAAACATGATTATTCCCTTTACTCAGTAATCCCCATTGATGAGATAAACATTTTTAATAAACAATTGTGCACCGCGGGGGGAGAGCTGTCATCTAAGAGCGTTAGCGAAGGAACTAGATTCTTCACTTCGTTCTACAATGACACGACGCGGTACCACTTACTGAGTTAACAGGATAACCATGATATAAAATTCCGGAATACCCGGAGGTGGAGATATGAAAAGTTGGCGGCATGTGCGTCATCTAATATGCGTTCTGGTAGTGGCGGGCTTTCTGATACCGGCGGGCTGCGGAAACCGGGAGCCTGAGCGCAAGCCGGCCCAGGAACCGTTAAAAATTGGCTTTGCCCTGGCGGATATGAACCGGGACGGTAATAAAACTATTAAGCAAACCGTGGACGAGCGCAAGAAGGCGGAAAACGTCAATGTTACGTGGGTTGACGCCAAGAATGATCCAGCTGAGCAGGACAAACAGCTGGATCAGCTGATGGAAAAAAAAGTACGAGCGGTGGTGCTGCAGCCTGTCGATCCGATGCAGGCGCCGGCCCAGGTAGAAAAGCTGGTGCAAGCCGGGGTTAAGGTGGTGGTGCTGGAAAACCTGCCGCTGAATACGCCGGTGGACGCCTATATTGCTTCCGACCACGCTATGGCTGGACAACTGCAGGCCCGGTTCATAACCGAAGCGCTGCGTCGCGCCCAAGAGATCAAAAACGGGCAAATCAAGCTGCCCGAGCAGCAGGGCCAAGAACAGGGTGGCGGACAACAAGACCAACAGGAGCAGCAGGGGCAGGGCGGTACCGGCGGAATGCAGCAGTCCCCCGGGGCGGTGGACTACAGCGTGGCAGCCCAATTGCCCGAGCAGCGCCCGCTGAATGTAGTAATCCTGCGGGGGGACCCACGGGATCAGCAGGCGCTCTCGGTGACCGAAGCTTTGCGAAGTGCACTGCAGGGGCGGGACGATATCAATATCATCGGGGTGTATGATCACCCCCGGTTGGATCCAACGCTGGTTCCCGCCACTTTGGGGGAAATATTTGCCCGAGGGGATCGTGTCGACGCTGTTTTGGCCAATGACAGCGGCCTGGCTATGGCGGCTGTGGATTACCTGAAAGCCGGCGGATATGAGAAAAGCGTGCTGACCGTAGGGATGGGGGCTGACGAGCGTTCATCCAAGGCGCTGGTCAGCGGTGAGCATGATGCCGAAGTAGATGTGCGGCCCGAGATGTTGGGCCAGTTTTCCCTGGATGCCGCCAAGGATCTGGCCCAAAACGGCACCTGGCAGTACAGCACTCGGGCTGTTAACGGTGATTACAGCGTGCCCACCCGGATTGTGCCGGTGCGCCTGGTGACCGCCAAGAATTCCTTCCTGCTGGAAGAACGCTGGAAAGATTTGCAGCACAAGCAGCAGGGTGGCCAGGGTCAGGGAAGTGAGCAGCAGCAGGGCCAGCAGCAAAGTCAGGGCGGAGAACAGGGGCAGCAAAGTGACGGCCAGGGACAGGGTGGTGGACAGGGCGGCCAGCAAGGCCAGCAGGATAAAACCATGCTGCGCATCACCACCCAGGACGGCAAAACCGTTGAAGTTCAAATAGACGGTAAAGTGCAAAAAATCGAATCCCAGGGCGGCGGCGAGCAGGGCCAGCAAGGCGGCGGCCAGGGTGGGCAGTAGTTAGCTTCAGTAAGTAAAGTGTGCCAAGGGAACCGTCCCCTTGACACACTTTTTGCTTTCTTTTACCATTGTCCGGTATGATATAATTTTAGCGGGGTGAAACAAAGATGGACAAACAGTTTGAACTAAAATCAACTTTCGAGCCCGGGGGCGACCAGCCCAGGGCTATTGATCAACTGGTGGAAGGGCTGGGCGACGGGCTTAAACACCAGACCCTGCTGGGAGTGACCGGGAGTGGTAAAACATATACTATGGCCCAGGTAATCCAGCGGATGCAACGCCCCGCCCTGGTGCTGGCCCATAACAAGACGCTGGCGGCCCAGCTGTGCAGCGAGTTTAAGGAATTTTTCCCAAACAACGCTGTCGAGTACTTCGTCAGCTATTACGATTACTACCAACCCGAGGCGTACATCCCCCATTCCGACACTTATATTGAAAAAGACTCTTCGATTAACGACGAGATAGATAAACTGCGCCACTCGGCCACCTGTTCCCTGTTTGAGCGCCGGGACGTCATTATCGTGGCCAGCGTGTCCTGTATCTACGGCTTGGGCGATCCCGAGCAGTACAGCACCCTGGTGCTTTCGCTGCGCCGGGGCGGCGAACACAACCGCGACGACGTGCTGCGCCGCCTGGTGGACATCCAGTATGAACGTAACGATATGAACTTCGTCCGGGGTAAATTCCGGGTGCGGGGCGATGTGCTGGAGATATTCCCGGCGGGCAGCACCGAGCAAGCCATCCGGGTGGAGTTTTTCGGCGACGAGGTGGAACGCCTGGTGGAATTTGATGTGCTTACCGGTGAAATAATCGGTGAGCGGCAGCACGTTTCGGTTTTTCCCGCCAGCCACTACGCCACCTCCCGGGACCGCATGGACAAAGCCATCGTGCGCATTGAAGAGGAACTGGAGCAGCGGTTGGCCGAACTGCGCCAACAGGATAAGCTGCTGGAACTGCAGCGCCTGGAGCAGCGCACCCGGTATGATATTGAAATGATGATGGAAATGGGTTTCTGCAGCGGCATTGAAAATTACTCCCGGCACCTCACCGAACGCCAGCCCGGGGATGCGCCATACACGCTGCTGGACTATTTTCCGGATGACTTTTTGATGATTATAGATGAATCCCACGTCACCATCCCCCAGGTGCGGGCCATGTATGCGGGAGACCGCTCCCGGAAGCAATCCCTGGTGGATTACGGCTTCAGATTACCCTCAGCGTTTGACAACCGGCCCCTGCAATTTCCGGAATTTGAAGAGCGGCTGGGGCAGGTGGTCTACGTCTCGGCTACCCCGGCACCCTATGAACTGGAACTCAGCGGCCAGGTGGTGGAGCAGATTATTCGGCCCACCGGGCTGGTGGATCCCGAACTGTTCGTGCGCCCCACCCGGGGCCAAATTGACGACCTGATTGGGGAAATTAACGCCCGGGCGGCTAAAAACGAGCGGGTGCTGGTGACGACTCTGACCAAGAAGATGTCCGAGGACCTCACCGATTACCTGCGGGAGACCGGTATCCGGGTGCGCTACATGCACTCGGAAATTAACACCCTGGAACGGATGGAAATTATTCGCGATCTGCGACTGGGCACCTTTGACGTGTTGGTGGGCATCAACCTGCTGCGGGAGGGTCTGGACTTGCCTGAAGTGAGTCTGGTGACCATCCTGGACGCCGACAAAGAAGGTTTCCTGCGCTCGGAGCGCTCGCTGATTCAGACTATCGGGCGGGCAGCCCGTAATGCGCACGGTAAGGTAATCCTGTATGCCGACCGGGTCACCGATTCAATGGCCCGGGCCATCGGTGAGACCGACCGCCGCCGCAAGCGGCAAACCGCGTTCAACCTGGAACACGGCATCACCCCGCAAACCATTATCAAGGGCGTGCGTGACGTAATCGAGGCCACCTCCAAAGTAGCCGAGGCCCGGGCTGTTTACGATGCCGACGGTAAAAAGAAAAAGCTCACCAAAAAGGAACTTAAGCAGACGTTGGCCCGGCTGGAGAAAGAAATGCGCGAGTCCGCCAAGCGGCTGGAATTTGAGCAGGCCGCCCAGCTTCGGGATGCCATCATCGAACTGCGCCTGGAAGCACGCGGCCTCCCCGCAGTACCCCCGGTGCCAGGTGTTGAAAGATAATTTGTTGCAACTGTATAAAAGGCAACCAGGCGCGTAAATGTTTAAAATGCGTCGCAAGTCTTCTTTATAATTGAGGTTGGGGTGGTAAAATGGAAGTGCCAAAAAGAAAACCCAACAGATTAAACGGATATGATTACAGCCAAAACGGTGCTTATTATGTTACCATTTGCGTTAAGGATAGACGTAATTTATTGTGGCACGTAGGGGCGACCTCTGGTCGCCCGTGGGAAAAACCACTGTTATCTTATATAGGAGAAATTATTGATGTTGAAATTGCTAAAATTTCTTATGTTTATGAAAACGTTTCAATAGAAAAATACGTAATTATGCCAAATCATATCCATTTAATTATTATACTGCAGCCGGACAAAAGCGGGCGACCACAGGTCGCCCCTACTATATCACGTATTATTCAGCAATTTAAAGGTTCAATATCAAAACAGCTTGGCTATTCAATATGGCAAAAATCGTACTACGATCATATTATTCGTAATGAATCAGAATATCAAAAGATATGGGAATACATCGATACAAACCCATTGAAATGGGAATTGGATAGATATTATGCAAAATAGAATAATACGATTGAATTAGCTCCGATTCTTTAAAAATAGACAGCGGAACGGCCAAGACCGTTCCTAACAGCACAGTACAATGATTAAGCGCAGCAATAATCCCATGCAAATAGATTCGATGAATGGGTTTATTGGTAGGTTACTGACTTGATTCCATATATTTCCTCTGGTATATTAGGATCAAGCAGACCTTACCACAGGAAAGGAGCAACACCATTGAAATACGAAACGGTAACCCTCACCAGCAAGGGGCAGCTCACCCTGCCCAAGGAATACCGGGACAAAATGCGGCTGGACAAGGGTTCACGCCTGGCCGTTATTCTTAAGGGAGACAATCTGTTATTGAAGAAAGTATACAAAATAACCCCGCTAGCCGAGTCCGACCCCATCTGGGACATGCTGGGCATTTTCGATGACCGGGGTGCGGCAGCCGGTGTTTCGGCTGACCCTGACGGTTATGCCGCTGCGGCGGAGGTGCATGAATGAGTGAAAAGGTGCTGGTGGATTCCGGGGCGGTATTCGCGCTGTTGTGCCGGGGTGATCAGAACCACCCGGTGGCCCAGGCTGTCCTGAGGCAGATGCAAAAGCGGCGCGTGCTGCCTATCCTTACCAATTATATTGTAGCGGAAGCCCACACCCTGCTAAACGCCCGCCTGGGTTCCGACGCGGCGCGCATGTGGGTGCGCAATAACATTTGGCCCGTGGAAAGGGCCGGCGAGGAAGACGAAAAACGGGCCCGGGAGATATTACTCACCGGGCGGGGTGGAGACTGCACCCTTACGGATGCTTTAAGTTTTGCGGTTATGGAACGGTTGGAGATCCAAATGGTCTTCACATTCGATCATAACTTCGCCCGCTGTGGTTACCAAATGTTAAGCATGGGGTAGAGGGCGGGAAGAATCGCTTTTTCTTTACAGGAACATTTGTTCGTAGTAATATATAAGCATGTTCGGCCGGAGTTAAACTTTTTTTATTTCCCGTTTGCAGACCATCAGGTAGCTGATTAACAGCATCCCCACGGCAATTACGTAAGGATGAAAGTCGAATTTGACCTGAAACAGGATCAGCAGTGCCACCAGCAAACCGGCTATGGTAATCGGCAGACCTACAAAAACATCGTCATAATTAAGGGTGTTAAAGCGGGCCAGCCTGAATACGCCGCTAACCACAAAGACAATAATGACGATAAAGCCCAGTACGGCAGTATCGGCAAAACTTAGCATGTATATAGTAACAGCCGGCGCAATACCAAATGTAATCACGTCGGCCAGTGAATCCAATTGTTTGCCCATTTCGCTGGTCAGGCTGTATCTTCTGGCCATCTGCCCGTCCAGGCGGTCAAAGAGCGCGCCGGTGATAATCAGCAGGCCCGCCAGGGTAAAGCTGCCGTGAGCGGTGGCAATGATGGCCCCCAGCCCCATAATGATATTGCAAAGGGTTAAAATATTTGCTAAATTAGCAACCGGGGAACTGTTGTTTTCAATCATCCTTTAACACTCCTAAAACGGTTATTCCAGCCGTTACCTTTTGCCCTTCCCGTATCAGCACTTTTACATCGGCCGGGACTAGTATTTCGGTGCAGGAACCAAACTTAATCAGCCCGAACACCTGGCCCTGCTCAAGGCGGTCTCCTTTTTGGGGGTAACAAACGATACGCCTGGCCACAAAACCAGTAATCTGGTGCACCAGAACCCTCATTTGATTGTTTTCTATACCGACGGTGTTTCTCTCGTTCAGGCCCGAAGCGTGGCTTTTAAATGCGGGCAAGTACTTGCCGGGCCGGTATACGGTGTAGATTATTTTTCCGTTAATGGGACTGCGGTTAAAGTGGACGTTGAGCATGGAGAGGAAGATGCTGATTCTTACAGCTTTACCCTGGATAAACGTATCTTCATGGTCTATTATTTCAATGGCCTGTACCTTGCCGTCCGCCGGGGATAAAATATGGGTTTCATTCTTAAGGATCTGCCTGCCGGGGTTACGGAAAAAGAAAAGGATAAACAGGAATACCACCGCCGGCAGTACCGCAAGGGGCGGCAGCAAGGTATAAAAAAGAATACCTAAAGATGCTGTAATCAGTAAATATGGAACGCTTTCCCTGGCTACCATTATATTGAACGCAACGCCTTTCGCTAAGTTAGTACATCAATTATTACACAAACATATTGTTTTGTATAGTTTAGTACAACTCTTGGATCATTATGTGAGGAATCAGAGCCCATTTGCACAAGGTTTTAAACGGTTTTAGTCCAAGTTTCGAAAAAAACTCAGGAGTTAGAGGAATGTATCCATCTTATCGAGGCATTAACAAAAAAAGATGAAAGGGGACACACCTCGTTTAAGGAAAGGGGACACACTTCTTCGAGGAATGTCCCCAACGTATGAATGTCCCCGTATCCATTTTATCGAGGCAAACAAATTAAATGGAGGCAATTATGCAAAGCAAAATAGTGGTCAGGGGTGCCCGCGCCCATAACCTAAAAAATATTAACATCGAGATTCCCCGGGACAAGCTGGTGGTGATTACCGGCCTGTCCGGGTCGGGCAAGTCTTCCCTGGCTTTCGATACCATCTATGCCGAGGGGCAGCGCCGTTACGTGGAATCGCTTTCCGCGTATGCCCGGCAGTTCCTGGGCCAGATGAGCAAACCCGACGTGGACTACATCGGCGGGCTGTCCCCGGCCATTTCCATCGACCAAAAAACCACCAGTCACAACCCCCGGTCCACCGTGGGCACGGTGACCGAGATATATGACTACCTGCGCCTGCTGTACGCCCGGGCGGGGCGGCCCCACTGTCCCCAGTGCGGTAAGCCCATCACCCGCCAGACCGTGCAGCAGATCGTAGACCAGCTGATGGGCCTGCCCGAAGGCACCCGGCTGCAGCTTATGGCTCCGGTGGTGCAGGGTAAAAAAGGTGAGCATGTGAAGCTGCTGGAGGAAATCCGGCGCGAGGGGTTCGTGCGGGTGCGGGTGGACGGCGAGGTGCTGGACGTTAATGAGGAAATCAAACTGAATAAAAAAAAGAAGCATACCATTAGTATCGTAGTGGACCGGGTAGTGGTGCGCCCCGAGTCGGCCCGCCGCATGGCCGATTCACTGGAAACCGCCCTGAAACACGGGGGCGGGGTGGCGCTGGCCGCGGTGGTGGACGGCGAGGAAACCATCTTTAGTGAAAACTTCGCCTGTGTCGACTGCGGGGTGAGTATCCCCGAGATTGCGCCGCGGCTATTCTCCTTTAACAGCCCCTTCGGCGCCTGCCCGGATTGCACCGGGCTGGGTTTTCGGATGGAACTGGATCCCGACCTGGTGATTCCCGACAAAAGCATGACGGTGCGGGAAGGGGCCATCGAAGCCTGGATTAAAAGCCTGAACGGGATGCGCTACCTGGAAGCGGTGGCGGATCATTACGACTTCAGCCTGGACGAGCCCGTGCGGGACATGAACCCCGCCCACCTGGACAAGCTGCTGTACGGCACCGGCAAGGAACTGGTGCCGGTCTCTTTGGAGGACAGCTTCGGCAACCGGCGCAGCTACAAGTTTCCCTTTGAGGGCGTGATCAACAATCTGAGCCGACGTCATAAGGAAACCAATTCCGACTACATGCGGGATGAAATTGAGCAGTACATGAGCACCCGGGCCTGTCCGACCTGTGCCGGGGCTCGTTTGAAGCCCGAGGCGTTAGCGATTAAGATAGGCGACCTGCCCATTAACCAGCTGACCGCGATGTCGGTGCTGGAGGCTTGCCGTTTTCTGCAGGAACTGGATCTTACCGAGCGGGAACAGATTATTGCCCGGCAGGTGTTAAAAGAGATTGACTCCCGGTTAAACTTTTTGGTTAACGTGGGCCTGGATTACCTGACCCTGGATCGGGCGGCGGGTACCCTTTCGGGCGGCGAGGCCCAGCGGATCCGGCTGGCCACCCAGATTGGCAGCGGCCTGATGGGGGTGCTGTATATCTTGGACGAGCCCAGCATCGGGCTGCACCAGCGGGATAACCGGCGGTTGCTGGATACCCTGGAGCGGATGCGGGATCTGGGCAACACCCTGATTGTGGTGGAGCACGACGAGGAAACTATTTACACCGCCGACCACATCATCGACATCGGCCCCGGCGCCGGTGTGCACGGTGGTGAAGTGGTGGCTGCCGGCAGCATCCAGGATATCATGGCGGTGCCCGAGTCAGTCACCGGCCAATATTTTAGCGGCCAGAAGAGCATCCCGGTGCCGCTGGTCCGGCGTCAGCCCAACGGCAAGAAAATTTCGGTGCTGGGGGCTGCCGAACATAATTTAAAAAATATTGACGTCGACTTTCCCCTGGGTCTGTTCATCTGTGTCACCGGAGTTTCGGGCTCGGGCAAAAGCACCCTGGTGAATGAGATCCTATATAAGAAGCTGGCCCAGGAACTGCACCGGGCCAAGACGAAGCCCGGCGCGTGCCGGGAAATTCGCGGGCTGAAGCACCTGGACAAGGTTATTGAGGTGGATCAGTCGCCCATCGGCCGCACCCCCCGATCCAACCCGGCCACCTATACCGGGGTGTTCACCGATATTCGGGATTTGTTTGCCAATACGCCGGAATCCCGGGTCAGGGGCTACCGGCCGGGACGGTTTTCCTTCAACGTTAAGGGTGGGCGCTGCGAAGCCTGTCACGGCGACGGGATTATCAAGATTGAGATGCACTTCCTGCCCGATGTGTACGTGCCCTGCGAAGTGTGCAAGGGCTCGCGTTACAACCGGGAAACGCTGGAGGTTAAATATAAAGGTAAAAGTATCTCCGATGTGCTGCAGATGACGGTGGAGCAAGCCCTGGATTTCTTCCAGCACCTGCCCAAAATTAAACGCCGGCTGCAGACCCTGTTTGACGTGGGCCTGGGCTACATCCGTCTGGGTCAGCCCGCGCCCGAGCTCTCCGGCGGCGAGGCCCAGCGGGTCAAACTGGCCACTGAGCTTTCCCGGCGTTCCAACGGCAAAACGCTATACATCCTGGACGAGCCCACCACCGGCCTGCACATCGCCGACATCCACCGGCTGCTGGACGTACTGCACCGCCTGGTAGACGCCGGCGACACCGTATTGGTCATCGAACACAACCTGGACGTGATTAAAACCGCCGACCACATCATCGACCTGGGCCCCGAAGGCGGCTACCGTGGCGGCCAAGTCCTAATCACCGGCACCCCCGAAGAGGTCGCCCAGTCCCCAGCCTCCTACACCGCCCCCTACCTGGGTAAAGCCCTAGGGGGTCATTAGGGGGTCAGGCCTGTCGTAATTAACTAACTCTGGCTTCAACTACAGAGGAAATAATTTTATGATCATTTCCTTATTCAGTAACCTTTGGAGCGCCTTATCGGATTTTCGTCCAGGCAGAAATTAGAAAAGCTAGCATGGTTGCGTTTAAGCCACCACTTACTGAGCTAAAGGTATCATTATTTTTTATAATTATATTTTTAGCTTGGTAATCCCCTGATAAGTAAAAATATTTTTCATAAACAATTGTGCACCAAAAAGGGCGGCTGCCATATTGAGCGTTAGTGAAGGATCTAGTTCTTCACTTCATTGATAACAATGACATAACACTGTACCACTTACAGAGTTAACGGCATAATCGTAATTTTTTATAAAAGGGATTGCTTTTGTTTATATTTGCATTTTATAGTTAATATAGTTAGGAAAGGCCTGACCCCCTTTTTAGGAGCGTGATACCATGCCGCGCAAACCGAGAGTCCATGTAGAGGGTGCGTTTTACCATGTGTTGACCCGTGGTAATCACAAACAGCAAATATTTCACAATGATGATGATTACCTGACTTACCTTAGACTCGTGCAAAGATACAGTAAGCGATACAATGTTGAGATACACGGGTATGTCTTAATGCCCAACCACATTCACCTGCTAATCAGGGTAGGTGCAATACCGCTGTCCAGTTTTATGCAGGGTATTCAGCAAACATATACGCAGCTTTATAATAAACAATATGAAAAGGTAGGACATGTTTTTCAAGGACGTTTTAAGAGCCTGTACGTCGACAATGATGTATATCTATTGGAATTAATTCGCTATATCCATCTTAACCCGGTTAAAGCCGGGCTGGTAGAAGACCCCCGGGAGTATCGCTGGTCCAGTCAGCGTCATTATTTTAATCCGGGCTTTGGTACCTGGGTTAAGCTTGGTTTTATTATCGGTTTACTTGCTGAATACGGGGGTACAGTAATAGATGAATATCAACTGGTACCTGAAGCTATATCTGAAATTGAAATAAATGAAATACAACAGCCAGAGGCTAATACAAGTACTTCCAACCTTAGCCTGGAAGACTTATTAGCGGAAGTAGCCGAATTAACCGGGGTTAATCCAAATGCTATAGCAGGTCCCAGCCGTTCTAAAGAAGTTGTAACAGCAAGGGATTCATTTGTTTATTCTGCCTGCCGTTTGAACCGCATTTTGTTGAGGGAAGTGGCTGGTTTTTTAAATCGCACCGAGGCAGCTATCTCTAAATCCCTTCAACGTGCTGAAAATAAGGGGTCAGGCCTGTCGTAATTAACTAACTTTTATTCATGAATTTTAAAATATGATTATTCCCTTCATTCAGTAATCCTCTTTTTTTAGTCATCAACGATTGTGCACCACAAAGGGAAACAGTCATCCCTGGGCGTTAGCGAAGAGCAAGATTCTTTACTGTCGTCTACAATGATGTGAAGCTGTACCACTTACTGAGTTAACGTGTAACCATAATTTAAAATATTAACTTATTACAATATTGTAGTTAGTATAGTTAGGACAGGCCTGACCCCCTTTTGAGGAGGTGGTGAGCGGGTGCGGGAGAAACTTAATCAGCTGCCGGAGAGTCCGGGGGTTTATATTTACCGGGATGAGCAGGGCGAGATTATTTATGTGGGCAAGGCGGTATCTTTAAAGCATCGGGTGCGGTCTTATTTTGGCGCGGCTGCGGCGAAGGATCCCAAGGTGAAAGCGCTGATGTCGCGGGCGCGGGATCTGGAGTACATCACCACCGACTCCGAGGTGGAGGCCCTGATCCTAGAGAGTAACCTGATTAAGGAACACCGGCCGCGCTATAACGTCTTTCTAAAAGATGACAAGAGCTACCCCTACCTGAAACTGACGCTGCATGAGGAGTATCCCCGGGTGTTTATCACCCGCCGGCCGGTGAAGGACGGGTCTCGCTACTTTGGCCCCTACACCCAGGTGGGGGCGGTGCACGAGACGCTGCGCCTGCTTAAGCGCATCTTTCCCCTGCGCACTTGCAAACAGAAATCGCCGGCACCCCGCAGCAGGCCGTGTCTGAACCAGCACATCAAGCGCTGTCTGGGACCGTGCTGCGGGCTGGTGACGCCGGAGGAATACCGCCGGGTGGTTGATGGTGTACTGCTGTTTTTGGGCGGCCGGCAGGAGCAGCTAGTGAAGGATTTGCGCCAGCGCATGGAACTGGCTGCCGAGAACCTGGATTTTGAGCAGGCGGCCGGTTTGCGGGATCAGCTGCTGGCCGTGGAAAAGGTGGCTGAGAAGCAAAAAATAGTTTCCGGTGACCTGGAGGACCGGGACGTGGTGGCGATGGCCCGGGCTCAGGGTGAGTCCTG
This sequence comes from Desulfotomaculum sp., assembly GCA_016841675.1. GTDB lineage: Bacteria > Bacillota > Desulfotomaculia > Desulfotomaculales > Desulfallaceae > BRH-c8a. The sequence goes on along the minus strand of JAENYQ010000055.1, from coordinate 3,339 downwards.
CGTGATGGTCTTTTTCGTACGCGGGGGCAAACTGATCGGCCGGGAGCATTTTATCCTGGACGAAACCGCGGCTATGCAGCGGGGCGAGGTAATTAACGGTTTTATCAAGCAGTATTACCTGCAGGCCGAATTTATTCCCCGGGAGGTGCTGGTGGAAGATATCCCGGACGGGGAGCAGGCGGTGCTGGAGCGCTGGCTGACGGAAAAACGAGGCGGTCGGGTGCATATAATTAAACCAATGCGCGGGGAAAAGAAGAAGCTGGTGGATCTGGTCGGGCGCAACGCCCTGCTGGTGCTGGAGGAGGTGCAGACCGGTCGGGCGGCCCGGAACGATGATTTGCAGCAGGCACTGGGCGAACTGGCCCAGGCTTTGGGATTGGAAACCCCGCCCAGGCGGCTGGAGTGTTTTGATATCTCCAACATCCAGGGGGCTGAAACGGTGGCCTCGATGGTTGTTTTTGAGGACGGCAAGCCGGTGCCCCAACAGTACCGACGGTTTAAGATTAAAACCGTGACCGGCCCGGACGATTTTGCCTCGATGCGGGAGGCCCTGGGTCGGCGTTTGGCCCGAGGCCTTGAGGAGAGGGACCTGATTAACACCGGTCAGTTGTCCAGCCGCCAGGCCAAGTTCCACCGCATGCCCAACCTGCTGGTAGTGGACGGCGGCAAAGGCCAGCTTTCTTCCGCCGTAGCTGTCCTGCAAGAGCAAGGTTGTGCCGGTATCCCGGCCTGCGGCCTGGCCAAGGAAGAGGAACTGATCTTTTTGCCTGGCCGACCGGAGCCCGTGCGTTTGCCGGAACAGTCCCCGGCCCTGAAAATGATGCAGCGGCTGCGGGATGAGGCGCACCGCTTTGCGGTTACCTATCACCGCCAGCTCAGGGGCAAACGAAATCTTAAATCCATGCTGGAGGAAATTGAGGGGGTTGGCACTACCCGGCGCCGGGAACTGCTGCGGGCTTTTGGCTCGGTAGACAAAATCAGGGAGGCCGGGCTGGATGAGCTGGCGGCGGTGCCGGGCATGAACCGCAAGGCGGCCCAGGCGGTGTATGATTACTTGCACCAGTAGGATACCGGGGATCCTTTACGATGTTGGCTGGCGTAATTCTGTCATTTTTAGCCGTAGGGGCACCCCTTGCGGGTGCCCGAATTAATGACGCGATCCTTCGCCAATGCTCAGAATGACAGCTTCACTAAAGTCTAGGGTAGACCACCATGCCGCTATCGCGGCACCATCAGAAGGATGAAGATCTGCTTGGATTGTCATTCCGAACGGAGTGAGGAATCTAGATCCTTCGCTACGCTCAGGATGACAACCTAAAGTCTATTTTCAGGGTAGACCGCCATGCGCGCGACGGCACCATCTGCAGGATGAAAAATCAAACGTGCGGAGACGATCCGGTGGTATCCGGAGGGAGCGGTGCACTTGACTGTGTTGAATCGTCCAGCAACGCAAAAGCAAAAATTAACCTACTGTAGATACAAACGTTTGGGCGCTTTTGCGTTAAAGCTGCACGCTTTAATAGTGGCATGCGCCGCAGGCGCTTGCCACGTCATAGCCCCGAATCCATTGCTGCTTAGAACGTAATTAATGGTTAGGCAGTTTGCCTTGTGCGCCACCAAACAGTCTTGTCAAGCACAACAAGTAGAATTGCAAGAGCGACCGGAGCGATACCACCGGATCGCCAGATACCAGTAACGCCCGCTCAAAAGTATTTTCAGTGTAGAAACGCTAAATTTATTTTATGGATCATAGGGAGGTGGCAGATTGAGCATATATAAACTATTGGCCTTGGACCTGGACGACACGCTGCTAAATGCCAAGCTGGAGATTCCGGAACGCTCTCGCCGGGCCGTGGAGCAAGCGCGGCAAGCCGGCGTGCGGGTGACTCTGGCGACAGGCCGCATGTTCCGCTCGGCGAAGCCGTATGCCGAGCAGCTGGGTATTGATGAGTACTTGATTACATACCAGGGGGCCCTGGTCCGGCATGCGGTTACCGGGGAGACCTTGTTCCACCGGCCGGTGCCCTTGAACCTGGCCCGGGAGTTAATTGAACTGGTCAATGGATATGGCTACCACATGAACATTTATGTGGACGATTTGTTGTTTGTGGCCGAGCGTACTCCGGAAGGCGAGCGCTACGCAGCCCACTCCAGCGTACCACTGGGCGTGGTGGGTGACCTGGACCGTTTTCTAAGGGAGCGCAACGAGGAACCTACCAAGATGCTGGTGGTGGCCGGGGAAGAACAGCTGGACGCATTGGCGGCTGAGGCGCGGACTATTTTTGGTGACCGCTTGCATATCAACAAGTCCAAGCCTCATTTCCTGGAGTTTGCGCACCCCGACGGCCACAAGGGCCACGCCCTGGAATCCATAACCGGTTACTACGGGCTGCGGCGGCAGGAAATCATTGCCGTGGGGGATACATACAACGACCTGGAGATGATTGAGTATGCCGGGCTGGGGGTGGCGGTGGGTAACGCCCGCCCCGATATTATCAAAAAGGCTGATTACGTATGTGCCACCAACGAGAATTGCGGTGTGGCCGACGTGGTGGAAAAATTTATTCTTAAGTTTGAAGGCGATTAGTGTTGATAACACCCAGTGAATAGATTTTAAGGATTGTCATCCTGAGCGTAGCGAAGGATCTTATCTTTATTTTTTGATACCGGTGTGTGTTGGGATAATCCGGGTATATTTACGGAAAGCGGTATTGATGATGATTTGTTTCTGATGATTTGTTTGTAATGAGTTGTTTTAACCGGGAGGTTATGCTATGGCCGGAAAGTTGGTGGCGGGGGTAGACTTGGGCGGCACCAAAATTCTCACTATACTTGCGGATCGGGCGGGCCAGGTGTTGGCCCGGGTCAAGGTGTCCACCCATGCCCGACGCGGGCAGGATTATGTGATTGACACCATAGTAGAGTCGGTGCACGAAGCGATACACAAGTCCAGCGCAACTGCCGATAAAATATGCGCTGTGGGTGTCGGCGCCCCGGGTCCGCTGGATCCGGGCAAGGGTTTGGTTTTTTTCGCCCCCAACTTGGGGTGGAAGAATGTCCCGCTGGGTACCATCATGAGTGAACGGCTGAAGCTGCCGGTTTACTTGGACAACGATGCCAACTTGGCGGCGCTGGGTGAGCATGTTTACGGCGCCGGCCGGGATGCAGACCACATGATTTATATAACCGTCAGCACCGGTGTGGGCGGTGGCTTAATTATGGGCGGGCAAGTTTACCACGGCGCCGGTGGAGGGGCCGGAGAAATTGGCCACGTAACGGTGGCCCCTGACTACTCATATTTTCTACCCCCATCCGAGCCCTTGAAAGAGCTTAGTATCC